>CAJWTH010000203.1 GCA_913047725.1 uncultured Planktomarina sp. | reverse complement strand
ATCCTGAGGGTTTAAAATTCCATCAAGGTCGCCGTTCGATACATCTATGTTTTTTGTCAACTTTCAAACCACCTATTAAATCAATAATTACCTACTTAGTAATATCCCAAGACACACAACCTGAGTACCCTTGAATGATAATCCCAGTTTTGCTAGTAAATAATTATAAAAATACTAACTATTGGTCAGTTTATTGTCAAAAGGTTATGCTGCAACATCTACTTTCTCTAAACATAAAAAATCGTGGCATCTAGGAACAATTGAGTAGAACTCTACACAGATTAGATTATGGAATTATTTCTCAAAAAATTTATGAGGTAATTCTAATATTAATTAAATATCTTTCATGAAACGTAACGCATCATAAATAGCTGCGTGTGTATTTCGGGCAGAAACTGCATCGCCAATCCTAAAAAGTTGGAACTTTCCATCAACATTTTTATATAACTTTTGGCTTTTCCCCAAGATTAAAGCCTCGTAGTCCACCGCCCCTTCATTTTGAGAAAAGGGTTTAAGCTGAAAGTAAAGTTCATCAACGGGCAGCGTGCCATAGTTTAAAATCACTTGGTCATATTCTAAAAATGTTTTTAAGCTACTATAATCTGTGCCGATTTCAGCTTTGAGCTTATTGCCATTTTGAGATAAGTTCAGCAATCTTCGAGCAACCGTGAACGTGACATCTTTATTCTGCAAGGCGCGCATGTATGGCACAAGATTCATGGCCATGATCTCTGGTGAGACAGTACGGTCTGGGGTCATGATTTCGACTTTACACCCAGCGTTCGCTGCTATTTCGGCTGCTTGCAGGCCTGGATGATCTCCACTCTCATCGTAAATCAAAATATGCTCAGCTGGCTTCACATCTCCAGAAATTAAATCCCATGCCGATGACACATTTTCAAGTTCTCCCTTCGTTTCAAACAGCTCCATATTTGGAACACCACCTGTTGCCACCACCACTACTTGCGGCTCTAACGCCACAACATCAGGCATCTCAGCGTAGGTATTGAATTGAAAGCTAACACCTCTTTTCTCACATTGCTGCATTCGCCAATCTACAATTGATATCATTTCTCTTCGGCGGGATGATTGAGCCGTTAAGCGAATTTGGCCTCCAGGTTGGTCAGCAGCCTCTAATACCGTCACAGCATGACCCCGTTCAGAAGCAACACGAGCCGCCTCTAGTCCCCCAGGGCCTGCTCCAATAACTACTACTTTTTTGATTTTATTTGAAATATTTACAACGTGTGGCATAGCCAATTCTCGGCCCGTGGCGGCATTGTGTATGCATAGTGCCTCACCAGAGTTATAAATCCTATCTAAACAGTAAGTAGCACCAACGCAGGGACGAATGTCTACTTCACGTTTCTCGATAATTTTTTGTACAATATGAGGGTCCGCTATATGCGCACGTGTCATGCCAACCATGTCTAATAAACCAGCAGAAATTGCATGCCGCGCGGTAGCAACATCTGGTATTCGAGAGGCATGAAAAATAGGTAAATTTGTTACTTTTTTAACGCTTCCTGCAAAATCGATTTGATGACCTGTTGGCATGCCTTGTACTGGAATAGCCTCGGTCATTGCTGGGTCTGTATGGATCCTACCACGGACTACATTAAGAAAGTCTAGCTGTCCTGTTTCTTCTAGTTTTTGTGAAATCACAATACCTTCTTCAGGCGTGACCCCACCACTTTGCATTTCGTCTGCAGTATAGCGAAATCCAACAATAAATTTATGGCCAACTCGCTTGCGAATTGCCGATAATACATCAAGGGGGAAACGCAATCTATTTTCTAAAGTATCAGCACCATAGGGTCCACTCAGTTCATTAGTAAGTGGTGACCAGAATTGATCCAGTAAATGCCCATATACTTGTAATTCAATACCATCCATACCGCCAGCCTGCATTCGTTCAGCAGCGTCAGCAAAGTCACCAATAATGCGCTCTATATCCCAATCTTCGATGAGCTTTGGGAAGGATCGATGAGCTGGTTCACGATGTTTCGTTGAAGAAACAGATGGCAGCCAATCTCCCTTATTCCAAGAGGTTCGCCGCCCCAAATGGGTGAGCTGGATCATCATCGCACAACCGTGTTCATGACAGCTATCAG
>CAJWTH010000202.1 GCA_913047725.1 uncultured Planktomarina sp. | reverse complement strand
AATTTTTCTCCACCAGCTGCAATACATGCTCCATCTTCTTTTGCGATATCAAAATAGGAGGTCACTTTTTGATAATGTTCTTCATTAATTAAGGGACCAATTTCAGTGGCAGGATCTAATGGGTGTCCCACTTTTATATTATTCACCCGTAAAATAAGCTTGGTTTCAAACTCTTCACGGATATTTTCATGGATTAAAAGTCGAGACGACGATGTACACCGCTCGCCATTGATTGAATAAATCATAAAGATCACTGCATCCAGCGCACGTTCAAGATCCGCATCTTCAAAAACAATTACTGGGTTTTTCCCACCAAGTTCAAAATGCGTACGCTTTAGAGTATCAGCACCTTGCTTAGTAATCATGGACCCAGTGCTACTTTCGCCCACAAATGCGATAGCCTTTATATCTGGATGCTCTGTCAAGGCTTTACCAGCGTCTTCGCCAAATCCGTTGACGGTATTTAGAACACCTGGTGGAAGGCCAGCTTCTTCTGCGATCTCAACGAGCAAGCGGGCAGTGAGGGGCGAAGCCTCAGCTGGTTTGTGGACTACTGTGCAGCCCGCAGCCAGTGCCGGTGCGATTTTCCAAGTAGATAGCATGAAGGGGGTATTCCATGGAGTGATTATTCCTACGGGCCCGATTGGAACCCTGGTTGTGATATTCATTAGGGTTGGAGATTTCAAATGTTTTCCATCCCGCGCTGCCGAAACCTGGTCAGCAAAATATCTAAAATTCTCAGCACCGCGCAAAGCGGCCTTTGACATAAAACGCCAAGCTTGGCCGGTATCCCAGCACTCACACAGCGCTATTTCTTCTGCACGAGCTTCAATCCCCTCCGCAATTTTGATCAAAATGGCCTTTCGTTCTTTTGAGGGCATATCTCGCCAGTCGGGAAAAGCAGATTTTGCTGCCTGTGCTGCTTTATCTATGTCCTCGGCATTCCCTCGCGCCACAGTACATATTTCAGACTTGTCTACCGGTGATATTGATTTGAAGGTTCCAGAACTGCCCTTTACGTCTTGCCCTGCAATACGATGCTGGATACCATTTCGACTATAACGTTCTAGGTACTTCTTAAGTTTTTTTAAATTTTGTTCGAGAGGGGACATACTAGGTTTCTATTTCCAACATAGTTATTAACTTTAAAAAATAAATTTGATCACTAAATTTTTGCTTATCATGTTAAGTAATTATATCTTTATTAGCTTCTGGTAAATAGTCAATATTCTTTAATTAAATATAAAGTAATTGGTAATTAAAATCATGACTAAAACAAAACCTCAGAACCTTATAATTGGGTTACCGTCTACCAGGAGGTCACTACCAATTGCGTTGATAAGATCGCGTGAAAAGGTGATGGGGCCCATACGGGATATGTTGAAAGCGTCTGGCATCACTGAGCAGCAGTGGCGTGTTTTAAGAGTTTTGTCTGAGTCAGGACCACAAGACATGACCCAGATTTCTGAGAAGGCAGGTTTGTTGTTGCCAAGTCTTTCCCGCATCATCCGAAAGCTACGTGGCGATGGTTTTGTTGTTAGTTCTACCAATAGTACTGATCGTCGTCGCCAAGCTGTAGTGATTACGCCAGATGGTCAAAAAATAATTGATGACAATCTACCGCAGGCGACGAAAATTGCTGAAGAACTTCGCCACCAATTTGGTGCTCAACGCTATGAACAGTTGCTCGACCTGCTAGCTGCCCTAGAAAATTAACTATTAGAAGAGTTAGTTTATGCAGAACTACTAATAAAATAACTAAATAATTGCAACTTTAGCCCATAATTTTATTATTATTTGAACTAAACAAACATTTGAATTTTTCAAAAAAACCCATAGCATTCTAAAAAATGGCTGATAACTGCTAAGGGATATCGAGAAATGCATAAAGACCCATTGCTGCAGCCTTTCCAATTAAAACACCTAACCCTCAAAAACAGGATCATGACTACGAGCCATGAACCGGCTTATCCTGAAGATGGTATGCCCAAAGAACGTTATCGCGCATATCATGAGGAGCGAGCCAAAGGCGGCATAGCACTTGCAATGACTGCTGGCTCGTCTGCGGTCTCAAAAGATAGTCCGCCAGTTTTCAATAATATTTTAGCATATAAAGACGAAGTTGTGCCTTGGATTAGAAGCCTGACTGATAGCTGTCATGAACACGGTTGTGCGATGATGATCCAGCTCACCCATTTGGG
>CAJWTH010000201.1 GCA_913047725.1 uncultured Planktomarina sp. | reverse complement strand
CCATTCCTTGAGTAAATAACGCATTGAATGGTTCAATTGCCTTTTTTGGTAAATGTCCAGTGGCATTCATAGCGCGCGCAAAAAATCGTGAGTATAATAGGTGTAAGATTGCATGCTCAACACCACCGATATATTGGTCGACATTCATCCAGTAATCTGCATCTTTTTCACTGGTGGGGGTAGTGGATTCTGGCGCTGTAAATCTTGCATAATACCATGATGAATCTACAAAGGTATCCATAGTATCAGTTTCTCGAAGGGCATCTGATCCACATGATGGGCATTTACAATTCCTCCACTCATCATGTCTATCTAATGGATTTCCAGGTTTATCAAAAGATACGTCTTTTGGCAGAACTATTGGTAGGTTTTCTTTTTTTTCAGCAACCACTCCACATTTATCACAATGGATTACAGGAATAGGGCAACCCCAATACCTTTGTCGGGAAACGCCCCAATCCCTTAAGCGATAATTCGTAGTTGCTTCACCCATTCCTTTTTCAGAAATACGCTTAATAACTTCAGATTTGCCTTCTTCAATAGTCAAACCATCTAAAAATCGCGAATTAATTAAATTACCTACACCAGTATATGCTTCTTCTTTAATAGCAAATGTATCTGGATTTTGATCAGTTGGGCACACAACAGGGGTTACAATTAAATCATACTTTCTAGCAAAATCTAAATCGCGCTGATCATGCGCTGGACAGCCAAATATTGCACCCGTTCCGTACCCCATAAGTATAAAGTTGGCTATATAGACAGGCATTTCCCAAGCATCATTGAAGGGGTGAGTTACAGTAATGCCTGTGTTGTAACCTTTTTTTTCTGCAGTTTCTAAAGCTTCTTGGGTAGTTCCTATTTGCCTACACTCTAGATTAAAATTAGCTATGTCAGAATTATTTTTTTCTAATTCTTTTGCTAAGGGATGATCACAAGAAATTGCTGCAAATGATGCACCAAACAATGTATCAGGTCGCGTTGTATATACTTCTAATTTTTCAAAACCAACAGGAGCATCAGTAGTTTTAAAATCAAACTGCAAACCCTGTGATTTACCAATCCAGTTTTTCTGCATGGTACGCACTTTTTCTGGCCAGCTTTCTAAACCATCGAGTGCACTTAGTAATTCTTCTGAATATTCAGATATCTTAAAAAACCACTGCGTTAACTCTTTACGCTCAACTAAAGCGCCTGACCTCCACCCTTTTCCATTTTCAACCTGCTCATTTGCTAGAACTGTCATATCAACTGGATCCCAATTTACGACAGCATTTTTACGATATACTAATCCCTTGGACATCATATCAATAAACATAGACTGTTGTTGCCCATAATACTCTGGATCACAGGTGGCAAATTCGCGTGACCAGTCAATTGAAAGACCCATTGGCTTTAATTGAGCTCGCATGTCAGCAATATTCTGATAAGTCCAATCACCAGGATGGACATTTTTCTCCATGGCCGCATTTTCAGCCGGCATTCCAAATGCATCCCATCCCATTGGATGTAATACGTTAAAGCCAACCGCAGATTTATACCGGGCTACAACATCACCCATTGTGTAGTTTCTCACATGTCCCATATGAATGCGCCCTGATGGATAGGGAAACATTTCCAAAACATAATATTTTTCACGTTCATCAGGGGTAGCTTTAAAACTTTCCGAAGTATCCCAGGCAGATTGCCACTTTGGCTCTGTTACTTTTGCATTATAACGCATTATTTAGTTACCTTTAAACGTGGTACGCCGGAACGATGTCCGGCGTAATAATTGGATAAATATCCATGTGACTTATAAATCTAATTCTTTTAATCGCAATTGACGAGCTCTACTTAATATTGCACTTTCAATTTCACGTTTCGCTTCTGAGCTAATAGTTCCATTTGATGATCTTACTGTGACACTGAGTGAACGTGCATCAAGAGCTGGATCACTAATATAAACCGTGGCATCATAAGATTGCGTAGATCCTGGTGCTTTGCCTTTGCCAAACACTATAATTCCAGAAAACGGATCAGCAGAATTTATTGGAAGAAAACTCAAAACTTCAAGAGATGCCTGCCATAAATATTTATTTACAGAGCCTATTTCATCGCTATCACTTTTAAATAGATCACCTAGTTTTCCATTATCATCAATTAATACTATGCCTTTTTTCTTAGTTTGATCAGTTGTGGTTGAAGTGACCTTTTCCTCATCAGCATTAACAGTGCCAGTTTTATTTGTTGTGCTACAGGCTTGTAGAATAATACAAATTAACAACAAGGACTTACATTTGATCA
>CAJWTH010000200.1 GCA_913047725.1 uncultured Planktomarina sp. | reverse complement strand
TCTTGTGTTCCACCTATTCCAGTAGTCTGCATTCCCATACTGGCTGCAAAGTCTGCGGCGCCAAGCGATATTGCCACCAGCCGTTGTGAACTTGAAGCAATTTCCTCTACATGTGAAATGCCTGCAGCACTTTCAATAATGACTTCGAGACTAATAGGTTTGGATCTGCTTTTTGCAGTTTCAATTGCTGTTACTAACGCGTCCACAGCGTATACGTCTGCGGCGCACCCAACCTTTGGGATCATGATTTGGTCAAGCTGGTCGCTGGCTTGTTCGAGAAGGTCAACAACATCTTTATACCAATATGGAGTGTCCAGCGCGTTGATGCGCACGGAAAGAGTTTTGCCACCCCAATCTACATCATGAGTGGCAGCAATTATGTTTTTTCGGGCTTGATCTTTGTCTGAGGGTGCCACGCTATCTTCAAGGTCTAGGTTTATCACATCAGCGGCGCTTGCTGCCATCTTTGGGAAAAGGCTTGTACGAGACCCAGGACCAAACAATTGGCAACGGTTTGGGCGTGAAATTGGTGCTGGCTGCTGGCGGAAGGACATTTTGGACCTCAAGAAACTAAATGACAGATGTTGATTTTGGTAAGATATTGTCTGGATTCTGATGCTGCAAGTGCTTTTGTACCTAGCTAGCCTAGAATTGGACGGTCTGCCACTCATTCTCTGATCAGTTTCTGAAAGTTACTGTTAAGATAATCTAATTAGAAGATTATTCGACACTATTAAAAAATTTTCTATACATTAAAATTTTTGGTGGTCGGCATGGCTTATTTGTGTTTAATATCCTGCCTTAAGTTAATTAAACAGCGCAAAGAACTTGATGGAGAGTGCCATGATTGAAACACCTTACTTGTTGTTTTTGGGTGATGCCCCCGACCAGCTAGCAGCCAAGGTGGCGATTGGTATTAAGGATTGGCGCCCAGAAAATGCTGTTGCGCAATTTCGAATGGATGGATGCGGGGCAGACCTTGGGATCCAGGATATGACACTAGCAGAAGCAAAAGCCGCAGGCGCTAGGACCCTTGTTATAGGAGTGGCCAATCGAGGTGGCATCATATCGGATGCGTGGAAGTCCGTTTTGAAAGACGCATTGGCCATGGGATACGACCTGGCTTCAGGACTTCACAATCTTTTAAGAGATGAGCAAGACCTTGTAGATACGGCTGTCGCCAACGGGTGCAAGCTTCATGATGTTCGCGTCGCAGACGTACAGTACCCAATTGCAAATGGAAAAAGACGTAGTGGAAAGCGTTGTCTTACAGTTGGTACTGATTGCTCGGTTGGTAAAATGTATACAGCAATGGCAATGGACGCTGAGATGCGTAAACGTGGGATGAAGTCGACGTTTAGAGCGACTGGTCAGACAGGGATATTAATTACTGGTGGTGGCGTACCTTTAGACGCCGTAGTTGCTGACTTTATGGCTGGATCAGTGGAATATTTGACGCCTGACAATGATGTGGATCACTGGGATCATATTGAAGGCCAGGGCAGCCTATTTCATGTGTCCTATTCGGGGGTGACCATGGCTTTAGTCCATGGAGGCCAACCGGATGCGTTGATTTTGGGACATGAGCCCACTCGTTTGCACATGCGCGGGCTACCAGAATATCAGCAACCATCCCTTGAGAAACTACGTGACATGGCTTTGCCTCTAGCGCGTGTGGGTAATCCTGAATGCCAGGTTGTGGGTATTTCGGTTAATACCCAGCACTTAGGCACTGATGAGGCTACCACTTACTTGGCAGAAGTTGAAGAACGCATGGGGTTGCCCACAGTTGACCCAATCCGGATTGGGGCCGGTCGCCTGGTAGAAGCTTTGCAGGCTATTTGACTAAAACTAAGCGTACAATAAATTTTCAAGAATTTGAAGTATTTACGAATGGTAATAATAACTAAATGTCTGTTTATCAGGTTTCTTTAGGCAACAGTAAGGAGCTCTAAATGCAAATTTTGGTGCAAGCAGAAACATTCAACTTAGCGCAAGTATTTACGATCTCACGAGGTTCGCGCACGCAGGCTCAGGTACTCACTGTTCGGATTACTCAGAATGGGGTCGTTGGATGGGGTGAGTGTGTTCCTTATGCTCGTTATGGTGAAACTATCGAAACGGTCAGCACTCAAATTAAATCACTTGGTGCAATAAAGCGGGCTGACCTAAAGGCGGCTCTACCTGCTGGCGCGGCTCGTAACGCTGTTGACTGCGCTTTGTGGGATTTAGAAGCTAAGACTACCGGTGTTCGGGTATCAGATATAATCGGATTGCATCCACTGCGTCCTGAAATTACTGCCTATACGCTATCTCTTGATACCCCAGTTTCAATGGAAGCTCAGGCAAGGCTAAATTCATTTAGGCCCCTA
>CAJWTH010000199.1 GCA_913047725.1 uncultured Planktomarina sp. | reverse complement strand
CCAGCCAGCTTCATAGCTAAACCCATGTCGCCATCTACTGAAAGCTTACCAGTCATAAATGCCGCCGTTGAACTCTGTTCACCCTCCATTATCGCTTCAAACACTTCGGCCGATGCTGAAAGTGTAACGTCTGCCTCTTCTTCTGATATGCGTACACCATCGTTGTCAATTATTACTGACCCTTCATCAGTAATTAAAAACTTGGCAATACCGTCGAACTCTGTTCCGTTTAACTTCTCAGTCAAGGCAGCTACAGCTTGGTCTAAAATTGTGGTCATTTGCAATTCCTTTGGTCTATAAAATTTTGTCTAAGAGGGATGACAACCTTTTGGCCTATGTTATGAGGGTTTATGAATAATATTTGTTGTAAAATCAAATCTGCCCTAGCGGCAATTGTAATAATATTTTTCAGTCAGACCTGTTTATATGCGCAGTCCCAAGATTTAGATGCTTTATTTAAAAGGTTACTAATAGTTGAGCCTGCTGACGCACCTAAACTTGAAACCAAAATTTTACTTGAATGGTCTAAAAGTGGATCTCCAGCAATGGAGATACTGCTAAATCGTGGAAGAATAGCGTTATTAAATGAGGATTATGATACGGCATTGAAGCATTTGAATGCACTCACTGACCACGCACCAAACTTTGTGGAAGGCTGGAGCCTGAGCGCTGTTGCCTTGCAAAAAATGGGAAAAACGGGGCCAGCTCTCGATGGAATTAAACGAACGCTGGCTATTGAACCGCGACACTTCCATGCGCTTTCTGGTCTCGCCGTTATTCTGGAAGATGCGGGTTTGTTTTTTGAAGCTTATAAAGTTATTAATATAATTGAGACTATACATCCCCACTTTGAAAAACTAGACACAATTAGAAAACGTTTAGCGGTAAAAACCCAAGGGCAAGCCCTATAATCCTCCAAGGGAATGCCCTATGGCCCAAGAAAATCGTATCTTCGCTGTATTAGGTCCTACTAATACAGGAAAAACTCACTATGCAATTGACCGCATGTTGGCTCATCGTGATGGTATAATAGGACTTCCTTTGCGACTATTAGCGCGGGAGGTCTACGATAAGATTGTGGCGCTTCGTGGTCCTTCGGTAGTTGCGTTAGTGACTGGTGAAGAACGTATAGTCCCAGATCGCACTAAATATTGGGTGTGCACAGTAGAGGCTATGCCCGATGGTATTGGTTGTGACTTTTTAGCAGTTGATGAAATTCAGCTCTGTGCTGATCCCGAGCGGGGACATATTTTCACGGACCGACTCATGAGGGCTCGTGGCCTACATGAAACATTGTTTATGGGTGCGGATACCATGCGGAAGGCGATTGCTGCTTTAGTACCTAGAGTAGAGTTCATTCACCGTGAAAGATTTTCTGAGTTAAGCTACACAGGACAAAAAAAAATTAGCCGAATGCCTGCAAGATCAGCGTTAGTCTCCTTTAGCGTTGATAATGTATACGGCATCGCAGAACTTTTACGGCGCCAAAAAGGCGGTGCAGCTGTAGTAATGGGCGCGCTGAGTCCGCGCACACGAAATGCTCAAGTAGAGATGTATCAAAATGGTGACGTCGACTTTCTTGTAGCAACTGATGCAATAGGAATGGGCTTAAACCTTGATGTAAGTCATGTGGCATTTTCGGCGACAAGCAAATTTGATGGCAACCGTATGAGGCGTTTGATGCCTAATGAACTTGCGCAAATTGCTGGTCGTGCAGGCCGGCACATGAATAATGGTACTTTTGGTGTTACCGGTGAGGCAGCTTCACTGCATGAGGAAGTGGTGCAGGCGATAACCAATAATCAGTTCCAGCCAATAAAAAAACTTTACTGGCGTAATTCAAAGTTACAGTTTGGATCGCCAAAGTCTCTAATTTCTTCACTTGAACTTCAAACTGAGAACGAATGGCTGACCCGGGTTCGTGAGAGCGATGACTTGGGAGCCTTAAAAGCCCTGGTAGAGGATGCAGAGATTAATGCTCGCGCGTCTGATGGGGCGTCTGTAACTTTGCTTTGGGATGTTTGCCGCATTCCTGATTTTCGTGGTGTTTCTGGTCGTGAGCATGCGGACCTATTGAGTACAATATATAACTACCTTCACGAGACACTTGAGGTACCTCAAGAATGGCTAGCAGAACAAATAAACCGTATTGATAATACAAATGGTGACATCGATACTCTGTCAAAACGCTTGGCCTATATCCGCACTTGGACGTACGTTGCGCAACGAAAAGGTTGGGTCAAAGATCAAAACTATTGGCGTGAGGCGACTCGGGCTGTAGAAGATCGGTTGTCAGATGCACTTCATCTTGCTTTGACACAGAGATTCGTAGATCGTCGTACATCAATTTTGATGCGGCGATTGAAACAAAAGGAGAGCCTGGTGGCGGAAGTGAACAAAGAGGGTGAAGTTACCGTTGAAGGACAGTTTGTTGGCAGG
>CAJWTH010000198.1 GCA_913047725.1 uncultured Planktomarina sp. | reverse complement strand
CACGGATTTCTGGAGTATCTTCACCCATGAATGATTTTAGAAGTGGGGTCTCACCTGCAACTGGATTAATTGCATTTACACGAATGCCCGAGGGCGCAAGTTCTACAGCCATGCCCTTGGTTGCAGTAATCATCCACCCCTTGGATGCGTTGTACCAAGTTAATCTTGGTCTTGGCGAAACTCCACCAGTTGATGCCACGTTTAAAATTACACCACTGCCGCGCTCTTTAAAATGAGCAATAAATGCCTGGGCGGTCAGATATACAGACTTTATGTTAACACCATAAACCTTTTCAAAGTCATCCATGGTTACGTTTTCCATCTCATTTGGTAAATGGGTGGCGCCAGCATTATTAACCAAAATATCGAGATGACCAAATTCGTGAAGGGCAGCGTTTTTCATAGCTAAAACACTGCCTGGATCCGCCACGTTACAAAGTTGTGCGACGCCTCCAATTTCGGCAGCAATAACCTGTGCACCCTCAAGGTTGAGGTCAGCAACCATAACCTTCGCCCCCTCAGCTGCAAATTTTCGAGAAATTCCAGCTCCAAAGCCAGATGCAGCGCCTGTCACGATTGCAGTTTTACCTTGAAGCCTCATAAAATTACCCATGCCATGCCGCTACTGTTTTCAAAGATGAAAATCCATAGAGCGCCTCAAAACCTTTTTCGCGACCATGTCCAGATTTACCAACCCCTCCAAACGGTAGTTCAACACCACCGCCTGCGCCATAGTTATTTATAAAGACCTGCCCAGAGCGCAGTTTTTTTGCTAACCTCATTTGCCTTCCTCCATCAGCAGTCCATATCGATGCGACTAAGCCATAGTCAGTTTGGTTAGCAATTTTCAATGCTTCAGCCTCAGTATCAAATGGAATAATTACCTGGATGGGGCCAAAAATTTCTTCAAGGGCCAGAGGATGATCCGCCGGAACATCTGCAAACAAAGTAGGCTGCACATAAAACCCATCAGCCTGAGTTATTATTTTGCCCTTACCTATAATTTTTAAGTCAGACCCACGTTCAAGGAAGCCAGTAACTATTTCCTTTTGTCTTGCTGAGATTAGGGGTCCCACAGCCAAATCGTCCATTGCGTTGCCTACTTCAAGCGAGGAGTATGCATTACCCATGCGCTCACAGACCGTATTGTAAACGCCACGCTGAACAAGAATTCTGCTAGATGCCGAGCACGTTTGTCCCGCATTTTGAATTCCAGCATTCACAAGAAATGGCAGTGCACGATCCAAGTCTGCATCATCAAATACCAGTTGTGGAGACTTACCTCCAAGTTCAAGCGTGACTGGTATAACATTCTTTGCTGCTGCTGCCTGTATCAATTGGCCAGTCCTAACTGACCCTGTAAAAGATATGTGTCGGATGCCAGTGTGAGAAGAAAGTGCGGCGCCAGCCTCAGATCCTAGACCTGTTACTACATTGAGCACACCAGCTGGGAGCCCTGCTTTTTGCGCAATTTCTGCAAAAGCTAAAGCAGTCAAACAGGCGTCCTCGGCGGGCTTTAATACACATGTATTGCCCATTGCAAGAGCCGCTCCCACAGATCTACCCACAATCTGCATTGGATAATTCCAGGGGACAATATGACCGGTTACGCCATGCGGTTCCCGCAATGTGTAAACCGTGTATCCGTCTAGGTATGGAATTGTTTCTCCTGTAATTTTGTCAGCGGCCCCACCATAAAACTCCATGTATCTGGCTAGCGCCAATGCATCTGCACGCGCTTGAGACAGTGGCTTTCCAACATCCTGGGCTTCAATTTTTGCTAGGCTATCAACATGGCTTAAAACTGCCTCACCTATTTTTAAGAGTATACGACCACGTTCCAGAGCCGTTTTGCGGCCCCATTCACCGGACAATGCTGTTTGGGCAGCATGGACTGCAGCATCTATATCTTTAGCTGTCCCACGCGCAATACTTGTGATTTTGTCTTTTGTTGAAGGATTGGTCACATTGATTTCAGCGTCAGCCTCAAGCCAAACTCCACCAATAAAATTATGTGCCTGTGGAATACTAAACAGGTTCAATAGCATATGTAATCTCCGGCAGCCTAGGTGCAGCTGCAATTAATGTTTTTGTGTAAGCGTTTTGTGGGTTTGTGAATACTTTCTCTGTCTCACCATGTTCCACAATTTTGCCAGCCCGCATAATCATCACGCGATCAGTTACAGTACGCACTACTGACAAGTCATGGCTGATAAACAAATATGCCAATGGACGTTTATGGCATAATTCAGCTATTAAATCTAACACCTGTGCCCTTACAGATACATCAAGCGCAGAGACCGCTTCGTCAAAGATAATTAATTCAGGTTCAATAATGAGTGCTCGCGCAATCGCTATCCTCTGTCTCTGGCCACCAGAAAATTCATGAATAAATTTTTTAGCATCAGACCCCATCAATCCAACATCTTCTAACGCCTT
>CAJWTH010000197.1 GCA_913047725.1 uncultured Planktomarina sp. | reverse complement strand
AAGTCTCGTATCGCGCGTAACTTTGGCATGGCTAGGCCTGAAGGTTACCGCAAGGTTGTTCGTTTGATGGATCTGGCGGATCGCTTTGGGCTTCCAGTCATATCCTTAATAGACACGCCTGGTGCCTATCCAGGAAAAGGAGCAGAGGAGCGAGGACAGTCTGAAGCCATAGCACGGTCTACCGAAAAATGCCTACAACTCAAAGTACCCATAATTTCGGTGATTATTGGCGAGGGCGGTTCAGGCGGTGCTGTAGCTTTTGCAACCGCAAATAAACTGTTAATGTTGGAACATTCAATCTACGCAGTTATCAGTCCTGAGGGCTGTGCTTCGATATTGTGGAAAGATGCTGAAAAAATGCGCGAGGCAGCCGAAGCTCTTCGATTGACAGCACAAGATTTAAAAATCTTGGGAGTTTGTGATAAAATAATTTCAGAACCCAAGGGTGGTGCGCACCGAGATCCTATCGCGACTATGCAATCAGTAGGCAAGGCCCTCACTAAGATATTAGACGAACTGGCCAAAAAAAGTCCAAACGGTTTAATGCATGATCGTCGTCAAAAATTTTTGGATATAGGAACAAAAGGTTTAGCCGCGTAAAGCAGTTTAAGATAATTGTTTTACGCAAGATTTCTAGGCTTTATTTACAGCTCCACTATATGTTTCAGTATTTTGATCTTTATTTGGAGTCTCCACATACAAGATTTTACTCATGGTTGGTAGTGCACTTGTGGAAAAATTTGAGATCCTTGATGAAAGAGCTGGTTGACGCATTGACCATAAATTTCGAAAATTGTTATCGCAACAGAACAACGAAGGTTTTGGCCTTTCTATTCAAATTTCTGAAGCAATTCACGCTCCATGGTAACAATAGCGCTTAAAAGTTTTAATATCTATATTTAGAATTATTCATTAAACCCTACTTCTGCCATCAATTCTTTTGATCGATTTTCTACGGCAGCTTCCAAAAGGGACATAAACTCCTTAACAGGTTTATTTTTAGGAATTGGATCCATAAACTCAACAGTGGCGGTACCTTGTTTTCGCAAAATGCTACGCTTTGGCCAGAATATTCCAATATTTATGGCGACAGGCACACAATCTTGCCCCAACTCCTTATATAGAGCCCCTGAACCCATTTTATATGGTTTTTTTTGTCCCGGAGCCACACGAGTACCTTGCGGATAAATTACAAGTTGTCCGGCATCTGCCTTGCCTAAAGCTACATCTGAGAGCATTTTCTTCATTGCAACAGCTCGTTTGCCTCTGTCGACAGGGATACAACCCAACCGATAAGCATACTGTCCCAAAATTGGGGTGAATAAAAGTTGACGCTTCATAATGAACTTTGGACGAGGCAAACAACTAAAAATCACTATTATATCAAAAAAAGATTGGTGTTTCGCTGCAATCAACACCTCGCCTCGGGGAACCTTACCTCGGACTTCAACTTTTAAACCAAGCATCCAGCCAGCAGTCCAAACTATCCACCAACAATAACATTTCGCCGCCAGTAACGCTCCTTTAGAGCTCAGGATCATAGGAAACAAAAAAACTAAAGCCAGCACACCCATTGAGAGGTACATTTGAAAGTTAAAAAGTAGGGACCTAATCCACTGCAATGCATTTTTCATTATGGCTCCATCAACTCTCTTTTGCCAGATTATTACTAAACACCAGGTATTTTTTTGGTGCTAATGGTCTAATCCTGAAACTTATCTAGTAGCCGCTTTAGATATTCGCGCTCTTCAGTAGGCCGCTCTAACCCACCAGATCTTTTACGTATTTCATCCATCAGTGCTTGCGACCTCAGCTGCTGCTCCGCTTCGGGAAGCATGTTTTCACCCACTCCCAACTGTCCACTTGCACCTAAATCACGCCCCAAGGGATCTGACGTGGAATTATTTTGCGACCCATCACCTGTTCTTTGGTCGCTTGGCATCTCACCTTGTACTTGCATTTGTTCGGTCATCTCTGACTCGTTTAGTTTTTGCATTCCATCACGCAAAGCGTCAATGGCTTTTGATTGATTTTCTATAGCCTGGGGCAGATTTCCACGTTCAAGATTTTGAATTGCTAAATCCATTGCACGTTTAGCCTCATCTAGGGCATCTCGAGTGGCCAGACCAGGCGCTGTCCCAGTTTCAGGTAAATTATCACCTTGGCGTTTGAGCTCATTTCGTAAACTTCTCTGCTGTTCAGCTAGCGATTTATTATTTTTTCTTTCCAACTCACTCTGGGTATTATTTTCATTGTTAGACTGATCATTTTTTTGGTAATTTCGTCTCGACCTGCCAGGGTCTCGGTTTTGTAAATCTCTAAAGGTTTTGTCTGACAGGGTTTGTTGCTGTCTCAAAGTTCCAGTTAAATCTTCGATCGATTTTTGGCTTCTACTTCTACTCCCTTGGCTATTTTGTCCTGGTTGCGATTGCATTTTTTGCAGATTTTGCATCAACC
>CAJWTH010000196.1 GCA_913047725.1 uncultured Planktomarina sp. | reverse complement strand
TAAAATTAATCTTTTTAAATTTATGAGGTTGTTAATTGCCTACCTAAAACTCTTTTTAATAACAAAAGTAAAATGCGTTCCATGTTTTTCTTGCTCAAGTAGCTCATGGCCAGACTCTTTACAAAAGTGGGGAACATCTATTACCGCCGCTGGATCATCCGTTACTAATTGTAATACAGAGTTATCAGCCATTCCAATCAGCCGCTTTCGCGCCTTAAGTACGGGAAGCGGGCACAGCAACCCTAACGCATCTAACTTTTCATCATGAACCATTATTAATAGTGGTATTTAGTTAGCAATCCTTTGTCTACCTTCATATGGTCTTGTTTGGGATGTATGGAGAGCTATTATTGTTAAATAGTATTAGAAGGAAAAAGTGATGTTTGGGCTTGATTTATGGGATGCTGGCCTGCTGCCATCAATGCTGATAGCTCTTCTTGGTGGGATGCTCAGTTTTGTTAGCCCATGTGTCCTGCCTATAGTTCCTCCTTATTTGGCATATATGGGTGGTGTGACCATGGACGAAATGATGTCCAAAGCGATGTCCCGTCGTCGCACAGTCTTTGCATCTTTGTCATTTGTCTTTGGTCTATCGACTATTTTTATTTTACTTGGCCTTACTGCTTCAACATTCGGCAGGTTCTTTTTGTCAAATCAAGACTGGTTCATCATAGGTGCTGGTATGATTATCATTTTTTTTGGAATGCATTTTTTAGGAATTATTCATATTGGATTTTTAAACCGTGAAGCTCGTATTAATGGTGGTGATAATGGTGGATCTATTTTTGGTGCATATATTCTTGGACTAGCATTTGCATTTGGGTGGACGCCCTGCCTTGGACCAATTTTAGCAACAATTCTTGCTTTAGCGGCAGATACTGCAAATCCAGCTAAAGGAACAATATTATTGGCTACTTACGCGGCGGGGTTAGGGGTGCCATTTGTCCTGGTGGCTTTTTTCTTCCCCTATATGTCTGGTCTTTTGACATGGATGAAATCACACATGCAGCGCATTGAGCAGGCTATGGGTGCATTGCTTTGTATGGTAGGCTTAATGATGATTACTGGGCAGTTTACACGTCTGAGTTGGTGGATTTTAGAGTATTTTCCTACACTTTCAACAATAGGGTAAGCTATATGATAACTTATTATAGGTGCATTTTTAGGACTATAAAACCAATACAAATTAAATTATTCATGTTTTCCAATCAGGGTCTAGCTTATCTAAAAGCCTCCAAAATGCTGGCCATTCTGGGTGCCGGACTACTGCCCCACCTTGTGCACTCCCACCTTCAAATTGTTCTCTTGTATGTTTTATAACAGCAATTGGAATTTGGCTAAGTTTTGCTCCAGATGACAGAGCCCTTAATTGAATGTCAGAGTTCCTAATAAATACTTGATGTCTTACAAAGGCCCAAATTGCGCTAGGTCCGGCTGTGAGTAAGCCATGGTTTTTCAAAACTAATGTATGATTTTTTTTGCCCAGAGCTTTTACCATCCGTTCTTTTTCTGAACTATCTAGTACAATACCCTCAAAGTCATGATAGCCAACTCTTTCATATAATTGGCAAGCCTCTTGAACCATTGGTACAAATTTTTCTTCAATACTACACATAGTTTGGCTAATTGGTTCGTGGGTGTGCATTACGCAGTGTAAGTCATCTTTTCTCGCAGCATGTATTGCTGAGTGAATATTGTAACCAGCTTTGTTAATAGGGACATCAATATTGTCTAATTTATTTCCGTCTAAGTCCAATCGTACCAAATTTGATGCTCTGATTTCATCATAACGCAACCCAAAAGGGTTAATTAAAAATGTGTCTGTGCCGGGTATTCTTAGTGTTATGTGATTATAGACCACACTGGTCCAACCGTAGTAATCAGTGAGGCGATAGACTGCAGCTAGATCGACACGCGCCCTCCATTCTTCATTGCTCATTCCATCAGGAGTTCCGGGATAGGTAACCTTTAAGTCAATAGCTTCCATCTAATTTCCTTTCCCACCTGCTGGGCATTGTTAGAACTGATAACCTCTAAGTCTTTGTTAAATTTTATTTTAAATTTATTCAACTGTAATAGATTGCGGACCTACTCCACAGTAACAGACTTTGCTAGGTTGCGAGGTTGGTCAGCATCAGTGCCTTTAGCTAATGCTGTATGGTAAGCTAATAGTTGCATTGGTACGGCGTAGATAATGGGAGCAATAAATTCCGGTATTTTGGGCATTGCTATGGTTGCCCAGGTTCCTTCCGCGGCTTTGTCCAAGCCTTGTAAACAAGATATTAAAAGTATTTTTCCTGACCGGGCCATTACTTCTTGCATATTTGATACCGACTTATCAAATAGAGAGTCTAGAGGAGCCATAACAACAACAGGAACTTCCTTATCAATTAAAGCTATTGGCCCGTGTTTGAGTTCTCCAGAAGGGTAACCTTCGGCGTGTATATAGCTTATTTCCTTGAGCTTAA
>CAJWTH010000195.1 GCA_913047725.1 uncultured Planktomarina sp. | reverse complement strand
GTAGACTGAGGCACTGCCCACATAGGTCAATCCAGCTGAAAACTTTGATTTTTCACTCGCGTAGCTAGCACCAACCGAGAGGAATAAAGCAATTACAGCTAGCCAAGAAATTCGGTTAAGTTTCACAGTTTGGGATTCCTCATCTTTATTTTTGTAGCTATAATGCCTTTCTGCTTAAGTTCAAGCTTCATTGCGTTGTATTCAATCAGCTTTAAATTAACATTAATCCTTACGAGTATTTACGATATCAGCGATGATAGGTCGTTAACACAAACTGGGTTTCAGACTGACTAGTTAACAGACACTAGTTTATCAGTACCACCATCAGGGACATGGATATGGACTTACAGTCCACTTTTAAAAACACATTATTAGTTAGCAGTGCCAACAACTGCCTGATCATAATCTAGATGGCCAACACCATCCTCAAAAATATCACGCTCAGCTACCCAAGCACGAGACTCGTCAAATATCTCACGCGAATATGTTTCAAATACAATTCGTTCCCCTGGACCAAATAATCGGGTATCCATTTTAGCACGGAATTTTTCAGGGAATTCATCGCGATAATAATGCGTGTAAAGTTCTTGACGGTTATCAATATCAGATTGCGCCCGCTTGAGTGCACCAAAATACTTTTTGACATCTTCAGGATTTGCATCTTCAGCAACCATTACAGCCATCATGAAAGAAGTATCCAATACTTTCCTAAAACCCAACTGCTCCATAAAGTAATATGGTCCACTAAAAAGGTTTGCAGCAGGAACAGTACCCTCAATTAAGTGCTCCATTCGTTTAAATAAAAGACCATCAGAGAAAGATAGGTTAATTTGATCACGATCAACGAACGCCTCCATGGCCTGTATAGTTGAGTAATGACTTCCAGATTGATAACCAACCGAAATGGGCAGTCCAGCTAAATCCTCTGGCCTTTTGATACTCGAATTAGCTGGTACAAAAATTCCACATGGCGACACCGAATAAGCGTCTGCATAAAGCTTGCCGTGTCCAGAGGCGGACGCAACATTTACAGTCCAGTGACATGCCGAACTAACATCACAAGTTCTACCTTGTTCATAGGTCTGGTAAGCTCCAACGCGATCACCTAGATCATGTCTCTCACCAGTCGCAGACAGTAGCTGGTCTTCCAAAACATAATCGAGCCCAACTTCATCAAAATAACCTTTCTCAACAGCTATCCATTCATGTAGGCGCATGTGCGGTGCAATTACAAACTTTGCCATTTTCATTTCCTTCTCTGCCACAATTCAATTTATTTATCTGACGTGTTGGTTTTTAACTGATATATGAAATTAAAACCATTCATGTAGGATCATATAATATATGAAAAAATTTAATTATTTAGATCTAGATGGTCATATAATTCATACTTTCCTCACAATTCTTGAGCATTCCTCCGTGTCTTTAGCAGCAGAAAAACTTGACATAACTCAATCTGCTGTGAGCCACACATTAGCAAAATTAAGGCAGATCCTTGGTGACCCATTGTTTGTAAGATCGGGACAAGGGCTTACACCAACAGAGACCGCGCTCTCACTAAAAGGCCCTGTCTTACAAGTATTAGACAGTCTTCAAGGATTAACAAATAAGCGCTTTTTTGATCCTAAAACAGAACTAATGCAGTTTACAATTGCTGCAAATGATATGCAGCGCGACTTGATTTTTCCCCAATTACTTAGGGAAACAAAAGAAGAGGGAATTTCTATAGAACTAGAATTTATGCCGTCCGGGCAGCCAAGTGTTACCTGGATACGTGACGCCCGATGTCAACTCGCAGTTACTCCATTGCCGCCCGACGCACCTGATATTTTTCAGAAGCCGTTAATAACTGGAGAAATGGTATGTTACTATGACAATGAAATGCGTGATCCACCAAATAGTTTGGAAGAATACTACAATACGGAACATCTGGTCGTTCGATTTAGGCAAGGGCGATCATCTTTAGTAAATCTGACTGGTATTGATAAATCCAAGATGCCACGGCCAGTTGTAACCGTATCAAATTTCAATTCTATCCCACCTTTCATCAAAGGCACCCGACTTATCGCCACCCAGATGAATTTTATGCAGCTCAGAACTCTTAAAGAATTAAACTCTGCCCCCCTACCTTTCGATAATGATCCCGTATCTCTTTATATGGTTTGGCATGAGAGAAGTGCTAACGACCCCTCCCATATATGGCTTAGGGGTAGGATCGAAAAAATTGCTAATGAAATTCCATACAAAATGAATGCGCTTGATAGCCCATAAAAATGTCATCAACTTATATACTGTAAAGCGAATGACTTTTCCCAGCGTAATATTTGACAGAATGCTTCAGCGATTGTTGGATATAATTAGAAACATTTAAAAGGAGATAAAAATGTTTGTTACATTTACGGATTGGGAATTTGACAATATCGAGTTAGCCAAAAAAACTGCTGAAGGCATGTGGCCAAAGATGCAGGCAGCTGGTGCTAAGAGTTTTA
>CAJWTH010000194.1 GCA_913047725.1 uncultured Planktomarina sp. | reverse complement strand
GAACCAGAACCTCAGCAGGTATCAGCTCCAGAATTTGATGGAACTCGCCTCGACGCAGATGGGTCATTGGTTGTATACGGTTTAGCGGAAGGTTTTGGATATGTTGTTCTCAGCCTTGATGGCCGCGAATTTCCTGAAGCGCGAGCAGATTTAAATGGTAATGGAAAATTTGCGATACTGGCTCAGTTGCCCCGCAAAACAGAACCACAAGCTCTTCAGCTATGGCTTTTCCCAGAGGATGGAAGTGAGCCAATAATATCCAAAGGGGTTACGTTTGTGACTTTGCCACCAGAAACTACAGTATCTGATACTACCGATGCATCGAACTCAGTTGGTGAAAAAACGACTTTAAAAGCAGATGAAAGTGAAACTGGTCAAGTTTCTCTGGCACCAGAAGTTATTATTGCTGATGAAAATGGCATTCGAGTACTTCAAGACGGGACTGGAACGAGCACCATTGCGACTGTTTCCATCGATACTATCTCTTATGATCTAGTGGGTCAGGTTTCCGTTGGAGGCCGCGCTACTGGAACAGGGTTTGTACGTATTTATATAGATAATAAGCTCATAGCTACGTCAAAAATTACAAAAGATGGGTATTGGAAGGCTGATTTTCTGGACATAAAAGCTGGGATTTATAAATTGCGTGCGGATGAAATATCTGAAACGGGCGAAGTACTCTCACGGGTAGAAATTCCATTTAAACGCGAGAAGCCGGATGAGCTTGTAGCTTTAACTACTGGGTCATCTAAAGAAGGTGGCGAGAAGATTAAGATAAATTCCGCAATTACTCAAAATAAGGTTAAGGTTCAGGACCAAGTTGTGGGTCTTGAGGGTTCAACTTCAACCCTAAAGTTAAATGAAGTTGTGTCAAATGTGATTGGTATAGACGAAAAGCCTCAGCCCATTTCTGGACGGCTTGAAGTGCCCAACCTCTCAATTGAGTTTAGGGTTAAAACTGTTCAGCCTGGTTCAACACTCTGGGCAATTGCCAAGGAACGATATGGTTCAGGCATTGAATATCATAAAGTTTTTGAGGCTAATAAAGAACGAATTAAGGACCCTGATTTAATATACCCTGGGCAGGTATTTGAAATCCCAGATTAATTGGGCCTTACATTTATCAATTATTGACCTAGTTACAGTATCGTTATGGAAAACATTGATCACCCTGAAAATCAGCATGATCGGAAGGTCGAAATCCGAGTAATTGCTCGGGTGCTGCCTTATCTGTGGCCAAAAGGTCAGGCTTGGGTGAAGTGGCGGGTCATAATTGCCTTGGTTAGCTTGGTAATGGCTAAATTAGTGGCAGTTGCCACGCCAATGATAATGGGCGCTGCGGTTGATAATCTTTCTGGTGACGGAGAACCCAGCCAAATCCTTATGCTTGGTGCTATTGGCCTCACGGTAGCCTATGGCCTGTCTCGAATTCTAGAAAGTGTATTTCAGCAATTGCGTGACATAGTTTTTGCTAAGGTTGGGCAGCGCGCCCTGCGGAAAGTAGGTTTAGAGACGTTTCAACACATTCATAATATGTCATTGCGTTACCATCTTAGCCGTCAGACAGGAGGGCTCAGTCGCGTGATGGAGCGGGGCGTGAAAGGTGTCTCGTTTCTCCTACGTTTTTTGCTATTTTCAATTGGCCCCTTGGCCCTTCAGCTAATTCTTATTTCCATCGCCTTAGCCACATTATTCAATGTTAGATATCTTGGTGTGATTGCTTTGGCAGTTGTTGCTTACGTCCTTTTTACGGCAGTGGTAACTGAGTGGAGGGTAAAAATTCGTAAAGTGATGAATGATCAGGATAAAGAAGCAAACCAAAAAGCTATTGATAGTTTGTTAAATTTCGAAACTGTCAAATATTTTGGCGCCGAAATGCGTGAAGCAGGACGCTATGATGACGCTATGGAAGGCTACGAAGCTGCGGCAATTAAAACTTCTTATTCTCTAGGTTTTATTAATATTGGTCAGTCCTTAATTATCAATACGGCAATGGTGGCAGTAATGATTATGTCGGCACAAGATGTAGTTGCGGGTCGGGCGAGTGTAGGTGGATTTGTTGCGGTCAATGCCTATATTATGCAAGTGATGATGCCACTTAATTTTTTAGGCTTTGTATATCGTGAAATTCGCCAAGCTTTAGTGGACATGAGTGAGATGTTTAGTTTGTTGGAGCGGCCGCCTGAAGTAGAAGACAAGGATGCGGCTTTGGCTTTGAAAGTGGCCGGTGGGTGTATTGAGTTTAAGGATATACATTTTTCGTATGATGCTGAGCGCCCTATCCTTAAAGGCGTTAGCTTAAAAGTGGAGCCTGGCCAAACATGGGCTATTGTTGGTCCATCTGGATCTGGTAAGTCCACTTTAGGTCGTTTGTTGTTCAGGTTTTATGACGTGAATGATGGCGCTTTGTTGATTGATGACCAAGACATCCGCGACATCACGCAGCGCAGCTTGCATGAGGCGATAGGTGTAGTTCCTCAAGATACAGTACTTTTCAATGATACTATTTACTATAA
>CAJWTH010000193.1 GCA_913047725.1 uncultured Planktomarina sp. | reverse complement strand
CGCAAAATCCACATCCAGCATCATAACTACAAAAAGGAAAAGAACAGCTACGGCCCCAACATAAACAATTATGAGCAGCATTGCTACAAACTCAGCACCCAACAGTACGAACAACCCCGCCGCAGAGATAAACGATAAAATCAACCATAATACGGAATGTACTGGGTTGCGTGAAACAACAGTAAACACTCCTCCGATTAAGGTGGAAATTGAAAATGCATAAAATGCGATTTCACCAATACCCATTGAGTATTCTCCTGTTATTCCATTCAACGATAAGGCGCATCAATTTCTAAATTGCGAGCAATCTCTGACTCCCAGCGATCACCATTTTCTAAAAGTTTTGATTTATCATAGAAAAGTTCTTCGCGTGTCTCAGTCGCGTACTCAAAATTAGGGCCTTCAACAATTGCGTCCACAGGGCAGGCTTCTTGGCAAAAGCCACAGTAGATACATTTAGTCATATCAATATCATATCGCGTTGTTCGACGGCTCCCATCATCACGCGGTTCCGCATCGATTGTAATTGCCTGAGCCGGACAGATGGCCTCACATAACTTACACGCTATGCAACGCTCTTCTCCATTTGGATAACGCCGCAAGGCATGTTCACCCCTAAAGCGTGCGCTTAACGGTCCCTTTTCATGAGGATAATTCAAAGTCGCTTTTGGTTTGAAAAAATATTTAAGTCCAAGTTTGAATGCCACCCAGAAGTCCTGCAGTAAAAAGTACTTTACGGCTCGTTTATAATCCACATTACCCATCAATTTAGACCCCTAAGGTCCAGCGGGCATATAGGCCCCAGAACCAACCAAATTTTGCCGCAAAGGCCACAAAGACCACCCAAATCAATGAGAACGGCAGAAAAACCTTCCAGCCCAAGCGCATTAATTGATCATATCTGTAGCGTGGTACAAGAGCCTTCACCATCGCTATTAGAAAAAAGAATATCGCCATTTTTCCAACCATCCAAATTGGACCATCAGATATGAAAGGCAAAGGTGATGTCCAACCACCAAAAAAGAGGAGTGTAATTAATGCACACATTAAGAAAATGGCAATGTATTCTCCCGCCATAAACAAAAGAAAAGGCGTTGATGAGTATTCAACTTGATAACCAGCAACTAATTCTGACTCTGCCTCTGGAAGGTCAAAAGGTGGGCGATTAGTTTCTGCCAAGGCACTAATGAAAAACAAAAATACCATTGGAAAATGTGGAATAAAGTACCAATTAAAAAAACCAAGGCTCCCATTCTGAGCAGCTACAATGTCCCCAAAGTTCATCGATCCAGTCGAGATCACCACACCTATAATTATTAAGCCCATGGATACCTCGTACGAGATCATTTGTGCCGCCGAACGAAGTGAACCTAAAAATGGATATTTTGAATTGGAGGCCCAGCCACCCATTATTACCCCATAGACCTCAAGAGATGACACAGCAAACACAAACAATAATGCCACGTTGATATCGGCTAAAACCCATGTGCTATTAAAGGGAATTACGGCCCACGCTAACATAGCAAGAACAAATGACACCAAGGGTGCTAAAATAAAAACAGGACGATCCGCCCCTGCTGGAATTATAATTTCTTTTAATATATATTTGAGCGCATCAGCCACCGTTTGAAGCATGCCAAAAAGACCAACAACATTTGGACCTCGGCGCATCTGAACTGCGGCCCATATTTTTCGATCGCCATAGACCAAAAATAGTAGACTGATCATCACAAAGCCGACAACTGCTAAAGTTTGCGCCAGAAGGATTACCGCAATTCCTAGATTGGTTGAAAAGAACTCATTCATACTGCTGTTGTTTCTCGTTTACTTTGAGTGACGGTATTGCGTTCTACTTCAATTTTCATCAAATTCTTAGATATTCTAAACTTCTTGCTGTAAACTGCATCTGTTGGACAAATACTAGCCTCTTTCCGTTGCTTTATTAGAGAGTTTTTAGTTGCTTTTGTAGTATTTATTAAAATAGGTGTATTCACCCTAAACTCCCTGAATTTTAAACTGGCAGTCTGCCAAAAAAATATGAACATTTACAGCATGAATCAACTTATTCAGCTGCTAGTGGCGCTGCTATCCTAGCTTTGGCATTGGATGACAATTCCGCCATCAAAACGCTTGCTCGTGCTATAGGGTTACTCAAATAATAATCAGAAACGGCAACATCAAAGATACCTTTACCAAGTTTGCCACTCGCCTCAATGGACCAAACATTGTTAGGAACTTGATCAATCATAGACAAATGTGGAAACTCTGCGACTAGCACTTGCCGCAATTGGGCTAATGAATCATAAGAAAGGGTCGTTCTTAACTCTGCCGAAAGCGCGCGTAAAATAGCCCAATTTTCTTTAGCGTCACCCGGTGCAAACCCCGCTCGTTGTGCTAATTGAGGTCGGCCTTCGGTATTAACAAACAAACCGTTTTCTTCCGTATAAGCAGCTCCGGGTAGGATAATATCCGCGCGGTGTGCGCCACGATCACCATGGCTCCCTTGGTAAATGACGAACGGACCTGGCTCAATATCAATTTCATCTGCGCCAAGGTTGTAAACAACCTCACTTGTTTCAA
>CAJWTH010000192.1 GCA_913047725.1 uncultured Planktomarina sp. | reverse complement strand
TGCATCGTCTGTGGAGGCATTTCCTGCATCATGGGAGCAGTCATGCCGCCCATTGCGTCAGCTGGCATTGCTGCCATGTCGCCGGCAGTCATGTTTGCCATGCCACCTGGCGCTACGTCATCCATGGTGCCCGCCGTCATTGTCCCAGGGTCCATTGGCCCAGTTGTGCCCATTATCATTTTTACGTCTCCATTTTTCTAAATATTTAAATTAAATTATTAAAAACAATTAGTTAACTCGAAGTCAGAATGAACATTCCAACCGGCGTGGTTTAGCATATGAGTGTCACAATAGGATGTGACTTTTTATAAAGTTTGTGATTACCTTGGATAGGGACGCAAGTTGGCACGATAGTCAACCCCCAAAACAAAATTAATGTAAATTCACCATGCGGCGATTATTTATACTGGTCCTTAACCTTCATAACCTCTATCAAAATCGGCTCGCCAAGTTGTTCTGCCACCCTGTCACTTAACTGTGATCGCTGGTTCAATGGTCCGCCAAGGCTGTTGTTCCACAAAGTTTTTCCGCCCGGTGCTTTTAAGACAACATCAACTCTAAAGTTGGGTCCACTCGGGCTGACAGTTCCAACGACTTGGTAGTCCTTATCGCTTGGGGTCTTTTGGACTATCGATTCTATCCAATTTTTGGTGTTCAAAGCTCGCTCCAAATCGTTGGTTAAGTCCTCACAGAATTGGGCCAACTGCTCGTGACCAGCATTGAAGGGTTTTATTGATATTGCTGGTTTATCGCGCTCTCCACCCATGCCTTTGGACGCAACATTCAACCTTCCGGTGCTCCACACTTCAACTGGCGTCGCGATATTCTTTAAAGTTTGCTTTCCACAATTATTAAAAACTGCTGCCTGATTTTGATCTAGGCACAAATATGTAGACGTCGATATCGCCACATCACCAGTCTCAGCAATTGATTCCAGGCGAGCCGCGATATTCACCGTATCGCCGTAAACGTCTGGCGGAGGACCCTCCTCATGCTCGACATCACCAAGGTGTATACCCACCCTCATATTCATTTTACCCTGCTGTTTTACAATACTTTGCCATTCCAGAGCACAGCTAACGGCAGTTGAGGCGCTATTGAATTCGATGAGCCAGCCATCTCCAAGAGACTTAATCATGGTTCCTTGGTGTTTTTTTAGTGTGGGACCAATTACGTCCTTGGAAAATTCGCGCAGCTTAAGCAAAGTGCCAGCCTCATCCTGAGCCATCATTTTTGAATATCCCACAATGTCAGCTAAAAAAATAACTCCAAGACTTCTCATAACTAATTCTCCCACGGAACTTTAAATCAGAGACCTGCGTCTCACTTTCAGAGCAATTTTACGAATCGCTAAAACTAATAGAGACATCTTTAATCTGAGCGCTTTTGTAAAACAATAATGCACTAGTTTTTTTCTGAGTATTTATAAAATGTTTTTGGCGTTTACCCACAATTATCTCCACAAACCAAGATCAATTGACTTTTTACGCTAAACCAATAAAAATTCTGAATTTAAATGCATACTTTTTAAAAGCCTGAGAGGTTTCAAGAAAAGATGAAACTAACGATACACGGATGTCGCGGCTCTATCGCCGTAAGTTCAAAAGAGACCGTAAAATATGGTGGATATACATCATGCTATGAGGTCAGGGCTGGCAATACACAAATTATTTTAGATGCGGGAACTGGTTTTCGCAATGTAAGCCTTCAAAAGGATGCCAAGAAAATTATTTTACTTAGCCACCTTCACCACGACCATATTCAAGGCCTAGGTTTTAATAAAGATATCTTCAACCCAAGCTGTCAGATTGAACTATCGAGCGCGCTTTGCGAGGCAACAGAACTTAGGGATAACATTCAGACGTATTATTCGGGTAGCTACTTTCCCTTAGATTTAACGGACAGATTACAAAATTTAAATTTTCACAATTTTTCTGCACTAAATGAAAATAATACAGATAATATCTTGATTGAAAGTTTGGAAATGAACCACCCTGGAAGATCATTTGGATACAGCATCACGCATAAAAATAAAAAGTTAGTGTACTTATCTGACAATGAATTCGAGGATTGGCAACTGACAGAACTTTGCAATTTTTGTGAAAATTCCGATATTATTTTGTGGGACGGTATGTTCAACGACAAAGATTTAGTCGAGCGAAAAGGTTGGGGACATTCCTCAGTAAAGCAAGGCGTCAACTTTTTTAATAAAGTTAATTGTAAGAAGATGTTAATTACTCATCATGCTCCTGAGCGTACAGATTATGAGCTCGACAAAATAAATTCTGAATTGCCCGATGACATAGAGCTCGCATTTGATGGTATGACGGTTGAAGTTATTTAGAGCATAGGATGTTCCGTAGCTCGTAGAACAAAAAATATCCGACGCTTAGTTTTAATTTTGCTTAACTTAATTATAAGGTTTAAAATAATCGTATGCGTGAGGGATCAGAAATCACTAAGCACGAAGACGAGTTGACAAAACTGCGGGCCTCTACGGAAGCAGATAGACGTTTGCTAGAGGATACTATTCGGGCGTTACGCGGTAACCTCGAGGTTGCAACCGCTGACACCGCACAAAATCTAGAAAATATCCGAG
>CAJWTH010000191.1 GCA_913047725.1 uncultured Planktomarina sp. | reverse complement strand
GGCTGCAATTACATAACTCTGAGTATTTTAGTCAGTTAGGTTTTTTTAATTGTCCAATTCGAGGCTTGAAATTAGAAATTTATCACTCAAGTTTGGTGATCGAGTTGCTGCTGATAACATTAATCTTGTCCTTGAGCCAAGTCAGGTAACTTGTCTTTTAGGTCCCTCCGGATGTGGAAAATCCACTACTTTGCGTATAATTGTCGGTGTAGAACCCCAAGATAGTGGTGAAATTTATGTAGATGGTGACTTAATTTGTAATGGTTTAGTTACAACCCGTCCGGAATATCGAAATATAGGTATGATGTTTCAAGATTTTTCGTTGTTTCCGCATCTAAATGTCTTGGAAAATGTTGCTTTCGGTTTGCGTGGTTCAAGGGCGTCTCGTAGGCTCCGATCTGAGAGTCTGCTTGAGCGAGTGAACTTATCGAGCTACGCCTCAAAAATGCCTCATGAATTATCAGGCGGCGAGCAGCAGCGGGTGGCTTTAGCAAGAGCAGTAGCACCTCGGCCTAAAATCATGTTGCTTGACGAACCTTTTTCGGGTCTCGATGATCGCCTGCGTGACAATATTCGTGACGAAACTTTAAAAGTATTGCGTGAAGATGGTGCCGCAGTGTTGATGGTGACCCATAGTCCTTCAGAAGCAATGAAAATGGCAGACGAGATTGCTTTGATGCGAAATGGCAAAATTGTACAAAAAGGCACGCCTTATACTATATATAATTCTCCGACCGATTGTGAGGCGGCGGCTTTTTTTGGTGATATAAATATAATGGTGTCTTCGGTTGATAAATCGCTAGTACAAACACCTTTTGGAGAGTTTTTTGCACCGGGTCATGCAGATGGGACGATGCTTGATATAATAATCCGACCTCAACATATTCGGATTGATTTTGATCGTGCTGGACAGGGTCCGAGCCCAACGGACGCTATGGGTCAAGCTGCACGAGCAACAGTTTATCGTGCAAGGTTTTTGGGCCAAATATCAATTATAGATTTTAAACTAGAAGACGGAACAATTTTGACAGCATCGGTTCCATCCGTTTTTTTACCAAAAGTGGGAATGCCGTTCTGGCTTCTTGCGCCACGAAAACATTGCTATGTATTTCCAAAATAGTGCAAATAAACTCTAATGACTTTTTATTTGCTTTCTACCAGTCCGTATTTAACATAAGAATAACCAACTGATAATTGAAGGATATATGATATGACCCCAGCATTCCTAACCAATATCCCACCAATGGGTTATTTAATAATCGCACTTGTTGTCTTGGTCCTCTTTGGAAGAGGCAAAATTTCTGCTATGATGGGAGAAATGGGAAAAGGAATTACGGCTTTTAAAAAGGGCGTAAGCGATAATCAAACAGAAATTGAAGACGCTGCCTCAGAGGTGGCTAAAGATGTCACCCCAGATGATGAAAAAGATAAATCCTGATTTATTTGTAACCCAGAAATTAAGGAGGCACCTCGATGTTTGGGTTGGGATGGGCTGAAATTATGGTAGTAGGTGTCGTCGCACTTATTGTAATTGGTCCCAAGGAACTGCCAGTTGTATTTCGAAAAGTTGGCCAGTTTATAGGAAAAGCCAAGGCAATGGCTCGTGAGTTTACAACGGCAATGAACGATGCTGCCGATGAGTCGGGTTTAAAAGAGGCGGTAGATACGGTTAATTCGATTAATGATGGTGTCTCGGGCATTAGTGGAGTTAGCCAAAAAAACTGGACTGATTTTATTCCTGGTTCAGAAACTGAAAAATTAGCTAAAAAGCGCGTTGTGAAATCTAAAAAAATGCATGTTGATGCAGCAAAAATAGTACAAGAAAATCTGAGTACAAGCGGAGATGGCAAACCCAAGGTTAAAGAACCAGGAGTAGTAAAAACGCTTAAAAAGAAGTTAAAAAATAAGGAAAATACTACGAAAAATAAATTAGGTCAAAAGGTTACAAGTAAAGTAGTAAAAAAAGAAACGGCTAGTAAAGCTCGACCAAAATCTAGATCCAAAACAGCTTTGGAAAAAGTCGCCCAAAACCCAGCGGTAAAGAAAAATGATATAAAACCTGGTAAATTTACATGAGCAGTCAGGACAAAAGTCCAGAGGATTCATCGGCACCGTTAATTGAACATCTGGCAGAATTGCGTACATGCCTGATCCGGGCGGCACTGGCCTTCATTATTGGTCTTTTTGCATGCTTTTTTGTGGCAGAATCCATATTAAATTTTTTAGCTGAACCAATAGCTGATATTTTGAGAACACGCGGTGAAGTTGCTCAATTGATATTTACCGCACCACAAGAAAAATTCTTTGTCTTAATTCGGATTTCAGTTATTTTTGGCTTTGGGGCATCATCGCCTTTTATTGGATATCAATTGTGGCGTTTTGTGGCTCCTGGACTATATAAAACTGAGAAAAAAGCTTTTTTACCGTTTATTATTGCGTCACCCGTTCTTTTTTTACTGGGTGCGTCTTTCGCTCATTATGTCGTAAGTCCTTTGGCACTTAACTTTTTTATAGGCTACGCTGACATCATGCCGACGGTAACGGCAATGATTACTGGAACTGAATTGCAGACTTTAGATACCGAGCTAAAGACACGTTTTTTAGGTTCAGTTCGAGAAACA
>CAJWTH010000190.1 GCA_913047725.1 uncultured Planktomarina sp. | reverse complement strand
AAGTCCTTGATCAATCGCATTTCGATAACGAGACACTGCTTCTGTAAGAGCGCAGTCTAACAAGCCCCGCTCAATACGATCAGCCAGACTATCTTCCGCTAAATAGGCATTTACTACAGTTGCACCGCATCCAATCAAAACTGCAAAGTAGTGTGGGTCAATACACTCAGCAGAGCGAACATTTAGAGAGGTAAATGTTCTCAAACCATGCCGAGTTAGCCAAGAATGCACTGCGCTGGTAGCCAAAATCATTGGAATGGAAACTAAATCTCGACTCGTCTTCTGATCCGTCAAAACCAAATGGCCACACCCAGAACGCACTGCATCTTCTGCCTCAGAGCGAATTCTGTTAAGTGCTGTTTGTAAAGAACCAGCGGTCTCACCTGACGGAAATGTACAATCAATTTCTATCATTGGCGCATTGAAATTCTTTAATAATCTTTGGAATTGAACATTGCCAACAAATGGGGAGTCCAATACTAAAATTTCAGTCTGTGCGCTGCTTTCGTCCAGTACGTTTTTCAAGTTACCAAATCGAGTTTTTAAACTCATAACACGATACTCACGCAGACTGTCGATGGGCGGGTTAGTAACTTGACTAAAATTCTGGCGGAAAAAATGAGATAATGGACGATATTTTTCACTTAAAACTGCGGAAGGTGTATCATCACCCATCGAGGCTAAAGTTTCTTTTCCATCTTCCGCCATAGGTACTAAGATCTGTTCTAGTTCTTCGATGGTATACCCTGCAGCGATCTGACGCTGACGCAATTCACTACCAGTAAAGATTGGCGCTTCTACGGCCTTAGCCAAATCCTCATCAAGTTCATTTATCTTACCAACCCACTCTCCAAAGTCTTGACTAGCGGCTAGTAAGTCTTTCATTTCAGTATCGTGATATAAACGCCCCTCAGCCATATCAACGGCTATCAATTGACCAGGACCAAGTGCACCTTTTTCTTTAACATCTGCTTCGTTTACATGCACCATTCCTGCTTCTGAACCGGCAATTAACAGACCATCACCAGTCACAACATATCGCATGGGCCGCAGCCCGTTACGATCCAAACCAGCACAAACCCAACGACCATCTGTCATCGCCAAAGCAGCAGGACCATCCCATGGTTCCATTACCGAATTGCAATATGAGTACATGTCGATCCAAGGCTTTGGTAAATCAACAGCCTGCTTAGACCAGCTTTCTGGTACCAACATAGTTTTTGCCATAGGGGCATTCCGCCCCGCTCGTACAAGCATTTCAAAAACGGAGTCTAAAGCAGCTGAATCCGATGATCCGGCAGCAATTATGGGTTTAATATCATCAGCCATATCACCAAAGGCATCTGACGACATGCGAATCTCATGACTTTTCATCCAGTTAGTGTTGCCCTTTAGCGTATTAATCTCTCCATTATGAGCAAGCATGCGAAATGGTTGTGCCAACCACCACTGAGGAAACGTATTTGTAGAAAACCGCTGATGATAAAGTGCGAAAGCCGACTCGAAACGGCTATCTTTTAGATCTGGATAAAACTCCGCAACATCTTGAGCCAAGAACATACCCTTGTAGATGATTGAGCGACAAGACAAACTGGCCAAATACAAATCGTTAATGCCGGCAGCAGAAGCTGCTTTTTCAATCCGACGCCTAATGACATAAAGGTCGCGTTCAAATATTTCTTCTTCTACGCCCTTTGAGTTAGATAATAGAATTTGTTCAATTTCTGGCCGGGTAGCATTAGCCTTGTCTCCCAAACTCCCAACATTGACTGGAACATGGCGCCAGCCATAAATATAATACCCCATGCGCAGTACTTCAGTTTCCACAATCGTTCGGCAAGTTTCTTGAGCACCAAAATCAGTACGGGGCAAAAATACTTGACCCACAGCCATCAGCTCCTCCATCCGTGGATTATGGCCAGTTCGCTCGATTTGGTCATAAAAAAACGGAACTGGTATCTGGACGTGAATTCCAGCACCATCTCCAGTCTTCCCATCAGCATCCACAGCACCTCGGTGCCAAACTGCCTTTAATGCATCAATTCCAGCCTGAACCACTTTTCGGCTTGGCTTTCCATCGATTGATACTACTAGACCAACCCCACAGCTGGCATGTTCTTCAGCCTCAGAATACAGTCCATTCTGAGCCATATTAACCCGCTTAGCTTTTTCTGCTTTTACCCAGCTTGCATCATATTTTATCATTCTGACCTCCCTTCATAATCTAACTGAACATGGGATCTTCGTGGTGAAACCTTTAAACTTTGACGTCCCTACTATTCTGCAGCGATGACTTTCAACTCTTTAAGATCAGCCAAAATGGCTGTCGCACAATCGCGTCCGTCCCTTATGGCCCAAACTACCAGTGACGCTCCACGTACAATATCACCAACTGCATAAACGCCTGAAAGGCTCGTTTGGCCCGTTTCAAAATCTGCCTTAATTGTACCCCAACGCGTCACTTCTAAGCCTTCGGTATCCCAAAGCTTTGGTAAATTTTCGGCCTCAAAACCGAGCGCTTTTATTACTAAGTCCGCCGGTTCCATATAATCAGCTCCCTCAATAACCTCAGGGCTCTGGCGCCCTGTAGCATCAGCCGAACCCAGACGCATTTTCTGAACAGAAACTCCAGAGACCGGTTGTCCAACAAACTCTTTGGGTGAGGAAAGCCATACAAATTCAACACCTTCTTCTTGTGCATTTTGGGTTTCGCGCA
>CAJWTH010000189.1 GCA_913047725.1 uncultured Planktomarina sp. | reverse complement strand
CACTGACGGGTAGCACATAATACGGTTTCAAAACAATTAGGTAAAAAATAGTGGTACCCCCACCGACAATACCAGTTAAAGAACTGAAAGATCTGCTAAGCATAAGGAAAGGTTTCAAACGGGCATTTAGTTTGCAATCTTCTCGACAGCCAATCTTTTAAGGAGTACCGTGATTTCAATCAGTGAATTGGACATTTTTGCGATCTTTACCTCCCAAATTTAAAAGTAACTGGTAAAATAGGTAACAATACGACCCAAGACAGAGTGGATCTAAATAAATTTAGATGAAAGCAGTCATGCTAGCTGCAGGGGTAGGATCACGACTTGCCCTTGACGAGACAGAACCTTCGCCCAAAGTCTTATTGCGTTTTGGCGGCAAATCTTTGCTTGAGCATCATCTTGAAATCTTCCAGCAACACGGCATTGACGAGTTGGTTATAGGCGTTGGTTACAAAAATCAGGATATCGAACAAGAAATTATAGATTTAGGCGCTGGAGATTTTGTAAGGACAATAATAAATAAAGACTATTTAGAGGGTAGTATTGTAACCTTGTGGACCCTGCGTGACGAACTGCGTTGCGGAACACAAGTCATCCTGTTGGATGCTGATATTCTTTATGATAACAGAATTCTAGAACGATTGATTAAATCACAGCACCAGAATTCCATGCTACTTGATCGCAACTTCGAACCAGGTGATGAGCCTGTAAAAATATGCGTCCGGGATAACGAAATTGTTGAGTTCCGAAAATGGCTGAGTACTAGCTTTGATTTCTTCGGTGAATCTGTCGGTATGTTTAAATTATCTCATGATATGGCTTGCCAAATCATTGAGCAAACCAGGCTTTATTTAGATCAGGGTCGCCGCAATGAGGCCTATGAAGAAACAATCCGGGATGTAATTTTGACCTCGCCTCGAGGTCTCTTTGCATACGAGGACATCACTGGCTTGCCTTGGATTGAGATCGATTTTCACGCCGATGTCATGCAAGCAAAATTAGATATTTTACCACGTATTTTAAACGAGAAGAATCAACTCCGCGGGCTGTCAGAGCTGGCTTGATCATTGATAGAAGTAAAGTTTAAGACTTATGAGCAATTTTGAAACACTCGCGAGCAACACCGTATTAGGTGGCCTAATTGCCGCCACTCTCTATGCAGCCACCTATCTGTCCTTCATTCGCCTATTACGCTTTCCCCGCAACTGGATCCAACCCAGTCAGAAAGAAGTTTTAACAACAGGTCTTTTAGGAATTACTACCATCGCGTGGGTATCGTTATCATCGCTTGGGCCAGATTTGAACTGCTTGCTAATTGCAACCAGCTTCATAGTTACAATGGCGTTTATCATAGCAGCGCCGGCACTTTGCTTCCGACCTGCAAATAAAGCGTTGGAATTTTTAGCAAGACATTCTGAGCATGCAGGTTTGTGGCTACTCGTGCCTGCCCTTGTTGTCTGTTTGATAATTCCAGGCAGCAAGCTTCAGTCAATGTTGCTAACCGCCATGACGATTGAATTACTTTGGTTTTTTCGCCAGCATTGGAAGCAGCTAAATAAAGTTATTTATCCCTTAACTCCTTCTGATCGCTCTGTATTCAAAATACACGCCAGAGGTGATCTCAAAGGATTTTGTCAAAACCATGGTATCAAAGAGCTGATAATATCAGAAAGTGATTTCAGTTGGAGAGGTTGTAGCAAAAACACAGCTCCTTGTCCCTTCAACCTCTATGTAAATAAACTTGGCCTGAACACTGCTCCCTGCTGCCGCGAACACATGCGCGATATCAGCCATTATGTCTCGAAATGCCTGCTTGAAATTGGGGCCATACACTGGCTGGAGGGCGGGAGCCTCTTGGGCGCTGTAAGAGAAAATGGTAAACTTCTGGAGTGGGAAGACGATATCGACATCTCAGTTCTACTCGATGAAGATATTACCTGGGACAGTCTGTCAGACCAACTCGTTGAACAAGGCAATAAAGATGGCTACTTCGTTGATACTTTCGAAGAGAAAGGCCTCATCTCCGTTTCGTTCGATACGCCCAAGCCATGGCCTTTTAAATGGGAGCGCAATCGTTTGCGCGGAGAAATTCGGGTGGACATAGCGATTTATAGACGAGCGACAAATCATGGGGCGGTGGTACTCGAAAGACAAAGCCCAAAAGGTGTTATGCCGGCTACAGAGAACGGCGGTTATGGTGTGCCACTAGAGTTAGTATTGCCTACTGCCAAAATTATCTTTGAGGGAGGTAACATAGCGTGTCCTCATGATTCAGGCGCTTATTTACGACTACTTTACGGCAACTTCCAAGAAATTGAATACACCTATATTAATCCAGCAGCAGCTAGGAATAGGCTGCTAGCCACTACAGTCAAATAGATATGAAGCAAATATAGAAGCGGTTAGAGCCACCGCTGGTTCAGCTGTAGGCATGACTTCAACAGGCGGCATGATGGGTGCGCTTGCAGTCAAACTTGATTAATTAATTGGTTGAACGATTAGCCCAGCCAATTTTTCGCCTTTAATGGATCAGCATTGATCTGTGGCTATTCAAAATTTGACTGGAAGTTTCCAAGATAATTGGACTTGACCAGACCATAGATTTGTAGCGTTTGTGTGGTCATGAAAATTTCTGAAAATAGAGATACTCCAGCCGGTCTTGCCTTTGCCGTTTCCGCTTATGTTATTTGGGGATTTTTGCCTCTTTACATGAAGTTGATGGATCATATTCCCGCAGCCGAAATTGTGGCGCATCGGGTCATTTGGTCTGTGCCAA
>CAJWTH010000188.1 GCA_913047725.1 uncultured Planktomarina sp. | reverse complement strand
TGACTGGGCACGTCGTAATTAAAAACATGACTTACATTGGGAACATCTAAGCCGCGGGCGGCTACATCTGAGGCTACTAAAAACCTCAAAGTTCCAGATCTGAACCTATCTAGTGTCTCCATACGTTTGGATTGTTCCAAATCTCCATGTATTGGCGCTGCGTCTAAACCATATTTTTTCATAGACTTTGCTACAACATCTACATCAGTCTTTCTGTTGCAGAAGATTATAGCGTTGGTGCAATTTTCAGCTTCATCTTCTATCATGCTGCGTAATAATTTGCGCTTTTCTGTACCTTCTAAGGTTTTTTTACTTGCTTTAAACATTAGTACAGACTGGGTGATTGTTTCAGAGGTACTTGCCGCCCGGGCGACTTCAATCTTTGCTGGAGCTGAGAGGAATGTATTTGTTATCCGCTCAATTTCTGGCGCCATTGTCGCGCTAAAAAATAGTGTTTGTCTCGTGAAAGGCGTAAGGCTAAATATTTTTTCAATATCTGGTATGAAACCCATGTCTAACATCCGGTCAGCTTCGTCTACTACCATTATTTGAACGCCAGTTAATAGAAGTTTTCCACGCTCAAAGTGGTCCAGTAGACGCCCAGGGGTTGCTATTAAAACGTCAACGCCCCTGTCTATTAGCTTGTCTTGTTCTTTAAAACTTACGCCACCAATTAATAGAGCTTTGGTTAACTTGCTATATTTAGTGTAAGTATTAAAATTCTCTGCGACCTGAGCGGCCAACTCTCGTGTTGGACAAAGTACGAGACTTCGCGGCATTCTTGCTCGTGCGCGCCCACGATCTAAGAGTGTTATCATAGGAAGAGTGAAGCTTGCTGTCTTACCGGTTCCAGTCTGTGCTATACCTAGAACATCTTTACCTTCTAAAGCTGGGGGGATCGCGCCCGCCTGAATTGGAGTGGGATTTTCATATCCCGCATCAGAAATTGCTTTTAAAACTTTTGTTCCCAAATTTAGGTCAGTAAATTTTATCATGTACGTCCAATAAGATGCGCCGTCGGTTTATTAATGCAACGGCATGTTTTGGGCTAAGTTCTACCGAACCCACTGGTGTTGCTCACCTATCAACGCAGTCCGTATAGGTCTTAATAAGGATTAGGTCAAACACGCACTTTAACCAAACATTTGAACTTGTTTCGATAGGCATTTAATACGGTTTCAATTTGTTTATCTCGTCACCAATGTCCTAAATCATCATTTCTTTGGTCGCAGTAAGTGATACTTCGGGATAGTCCCTTACAATTCGGTCAATATCCCACTGAAGCCTTGTCAAAAATACTATATCACCATCATTGTCAGTCGCTATATGCTGCTTGTTTTTATTTGTAAGATCTTCAATGCTGGCTTTGGTTCCGGATACCCAGCGGGCTGATGTAAATTGGCTTGATTCCAGCCGGACTGGTAATCCATATTCTAGTTCTATTCGGCTTGCTAAAACCTCAAATTGAAGTTCCCCAACCACTCCTACGATGAAACCGGAGCCCATCAATGGTCTAAACACTTTTGCGGCTCCTTCTTCAGCAAATTGCATCAAAGCTTTTTCTAGGTGTTTAGCTTTCAGTGGATCACCTGCACGTACGTTTTGAAGAAGTTCTGGAGCAAAACTTGGAATACCTGTTGCATTAAGAATTTCACCTTCTGTTAAAGTGTCACCAATACGCAATTGACCATGATTTGGAATTCCAATAATGTCACCAGCCCAAGCTTCTTCAGCAAGCTCTCTATCAGCTGCCAAAAATAATACTGGATTTGAAATAGCCATAATTTTTTTACTTCTTACATGTAAAAGTTTTGCACCACGTTTGAAATGCCCGGATGCAACGCGCACAAAAGCGACACGGTCTCTATGTTTTGGATCCATATTTGCCTGAACTTTAAATACAAACCCAGTCACCTTTTTTTCATTGGGCGAAATTTTTCTTGGCTCTGCTTGCTGTGGTTGTGGTTCAGGTCCAAAATTTACTATACCCTGCATGAGTTCTTGTATTCCGAATGAGTTTATTGCTGAGCCAAACCAAATGGGGGTCATTGTCCCGTCTAAAAGAGCCTGTCGATTAATGTTAGGCAGTAACTCGCGCGCCATCTCAATTTCTTCTAAAAATACTTTTAAAAGAACTTCTGGTATGTGCTCAGTTAATGCAGGATCATTGAGACCGTTTATAGCTATTGACGCAGATACTTTATTTCTATCGGCGCGATCCATTAATTCAAGCCGATCCCTTAGAATGTCATATGTGCCCATGAATTCGCGGCCACGACCGATTGGCCAGGATGCTGGTGTTACATCAATTGCTAAATTTTCTTGAATTTCGTCAATTATATCAAATGTATCTCTACTTTCTCTATCCATCTTATTGCAGAATGTGAGAATGGGCAGGTCACGCATACGACATACTTCAAATAATTTTTGGGTTTGGCTTTCGATACCCTTTGCACCATCTATCACCATAACGGCAGCATCGACTGCCGTAAGTGTTCTATAGGTGTCTTCCGAAAAATCTGAGTGACCTGGTGTATCAACCAAATTAAATCGGTAGTCTTTATAATCGAAAGACATTGCGGAGGCTGATACGGAGATTCCCCGATCTTGCTCCATTTTCATGAAATCGGATCTTGTTCGACGTGACTCTCCCTTTGCCCTCACCTGTCCTGCCATTTGAATTGCGCCGCCATAAAGAAGGAACTTCTCTGTCAAAGTAGTTTTGCCTGCATCAGGGTGGCTGATTATTGCAAAAGTTCGCCTGCGCGCAATTTCTGGTGGAAGAAT
>CAJWTH010000187.1 GCA_913047725.1 uncultured Planktomarina sp. | reverse complement strand
ACCAAAAAGTTTCGTAGCCATCCATAAATTCAAATATTGGACCAAGGCTCTCTCCTTGAACGCTCATCCAAATTTGATTGATTTGAGCCGGTGTCATCTCCCCTTCTGCTCTGGCTGCGTGAAGTTTACATTCAAAGTCATAAAACGCGATTTGGCGTACAACTGTATTAATCATATCCTCCACTTTTCCCGCTAACAGTACCTTTCGTTCTTTTTTTGTCTTGGTGGCAGCTAAAAGTTTACGGAATGTTAACATTTCACCAAAAACTGAAGCTGTTTCTGCAAGAGTTAAAGGGGTTGATGACAATAACTCACCCTGATTTGCTGCCAAAACTTGATGAACGCCATGGCCTAATTCATGGGCTAATGTCATTACATCCCTCTGCTTTCCCAAATAATTTAGCATAATATATGGGTGAACAGTGGTTACTGTTGGATGGGCAAAAGCGCCTGGTGCTTTGCCCGTCTTCACTGCGGCATCAATCCATCCTTTAGTAAAGAATTGTTCGGCAATTTCTGCCATTTTAGGTGCAAACTCTGAGTAAGCAGATAGCACCATATTCTGAGCGGTAGTCCAGTCAATTAGTTTATCGTCCTCAATTGGTAATGGGGCGTTCCGGTCCCAGATTTGCATTTTTTCAAGACCCATCCATTTCGCTTTAAGGCTATAGTAACGGTGAGATAGTTTTGGGTAGGCGGCGACCACTGCATCGCGCAGAGCCTGAACAACTTCAGTCTCAACATGGTTGGAAAGATGTCGCCCAGTTTGTGGTGTAGGCATTTTACGCCACTGATCCTCAACCTCTTTTTCTTTTACCAGTGTGTTGTGCACGCGAGCGAAGAGACTGGTATTTTTTTTCAATACACGAGCGATCTCGCGAGCTGCCGCTTCGCGCACATCTCTATTTTTATCTGAAAGTTTGTTCGTTGCAGCCTCAAGTGGTAATTCTTCGCCCTTGATTTGGAAGGTTAAGCTGGCAACCGTCTCATCAAACAGACGGTTCCATGCTGAAGCGCCAACAACTGATTGGTCATGTAAAAATTTTTCAAGTTCATCTGATAATTGGTAAGGCTTCATTGCGCGCATTCGATCAAATACTGGTTTGTAGCGGGCGAGGCTGCTATCTTCGTTCAGTAAGCTAGCAATTCGATCTCCACTAATCCGATTGAATTCCAATCCATAAAATACAAGGGGTGTTGTAAGTTTGGTAACTTTATCCTGCATATCGGACATGAATTTTGTGCGTTGTGCATCGGTTGTGAGTTGGTAATATCTAAGACCCGCAAATGACATCAGTTTACCTGCGACAACCTCGATAGCCTGATAGCGTTCCACCGCATCCAGCAGGCCCATAGCTCCTAACTTGTCTAACTTGCCCTGGTAATCTTCAGCAAAATTTGAACAAGCTTTGCGAAGCCAATCTAAGTCTTTGTTTAATTCAGGATCGTCTTCAGCCTTATATAAGTCGCTTAGGTCCCATTTCGGAAGATTACCAAGCGCACTATAGTCTTGAATATTTCCATCAGCTACCGTGGTGTTTGTAGGCATAATTAGGTCCCCATTTTATCGTTTCTTTAAGGCTTAGTTATTTGGATACTCCAGCTACATAAATGGCCCAAGTTCTTAAAGTCATACAGCTAAATAATTTGTCGTATTTACTGCCTTTAGAATAGTTTGCAAGACGGCAAGTTAATCATGATGCCTCTAAATAATTTGGTACCCAAAAATTCGTTTGAAATTGATCCGTATTCGTGATTCCCTGCGCAAATATTAAAGAATTGGAGATTGTATGCGTATTCAAAATTTTAAGTCAAAAATGGCTAGCCGCACAATTATGGCAGGAACTTTCCTTAAAACGCCAGCTTATGAATTAATTGAGGTCCTAGCAACGAGTGACTTAGATTTTGTGTGTGTGGACATGGAGCATAGCCCATTTGACCGTGGGCGTGCAGACGCCTGCTTGGCGATGGCACGTGCACTTGATTTTCCTGTTCTGGTGCGGGTCACCCATTTTTCATCTGAAACAATTCTTCAGGCGTTAGATATGGGTGCAGTTGGCGTAATCGCTCCCCATATCGTAAATGCTGATCAGGCAGCTGATTTGGCAAAACTGTCTCACTTTGGCAACGGTGGTCGTGGCTTTGCTGGGGCAACGCGCTGGGCGGGTTATGGCCAGAAAACTATGGCTGAAGTATTGGCGCAGTCCGACCGCGAGACTGTCGTTATTGCTCAGATTGAGGAACCGGAAGCTTTAGCTAATGTAGAAGAAATTGCTTCAATAGAAGGTATTGATGGTTTATTTTTGGGCCCATCTGACATGAGTGTGTCTATGGGACACTCCAACACAAATTCGCAAGAGTTGCTTGATGCTTTGAAACGTGTCGGCGAAGCCTCTTTGGCTGCTGGAAAGGCTTATATGACTTTCGTGCCTAATGCCGCAAAAGCAGCAGACTGGGCAGAATATGGCCCACACATGTTTTTTGTTGGATCTGAGCAGGGGTGGATGAAGGCTGGCGCAAATGCAGACGCCTCCGGCATTCATTCTATCACTAAAAAATAAACAAAATGACATTTTTTTAATTAAAAATACTAAACTGACTATCTGGTTTAACCTCAAAAAATTTAGCAACCTAGTTAAATAACAAGTTCAAAAGTGGTCTAGCGTAATACGTTATCAAGCCCTTTTCCTGATTTTTTAAAAAGGGTCGATAGAGAAACCCTTAACCTAAAATACCAGCCAGCTTCATAGCTAAACCCATGTCGCCATCTACTGAAAGCTTACCAGTCA
>CAJWTH010000186.1 GCA_913047725.1 uncultured Planktomarina sp. | reverse complement strand
CCATGCTCACGCTTGTCGGTCAAACAATACTTAGTAAGAGTTTACCTGTATTTTTTTCTGTCATTTCTATTGGGTTACCGCCCGTACTTGGGTCCGCTAACGCATCCTTAACTATTCTATCAATATCGGGATTGGTAACTCCAAGTCCTGATAGCTTTTTGGGAATACCAAGTGATGCATTGAGATCATCAACATAAGCACAAAACCCATCAAACCCGCCTAAAATTCCAAGGTAATTGGCTGCATGTCCCATTACATCAGTGATCTCAGAGCGGTTGAATTGTAGCACCGCAGGCATACAAACAGCGTTCGTCGTTCCGTGGTGCGTGTGGTGAATTGCACCAATTGGGTGCGATAAGGCATGGATGGCGCCAAGCCCTTTTTGGAATGCAGTTGCCCCCATCAAGGCGGCTGACATCATATGCGCCCGCGCCTCAATGTCGTTCCCATCAGCATAGGAACGGGGTAAGTATTCCTTGACCAATCGCATCCCTTCCAACGCCATTCCTTGTGACATTGGGTGGTAATGAGGCGAGCAAAAAGCTTCAACGCAATGCGCAAAGGCATCAAGCCCCGTTCCAGCAGTAATAAAATTTGGCATCCCGATTGTCAGTTCAGGATCACATATTACTGCAGTAGGCAGAAATTTTGGATGGAAAATAATCTTTTTCTGCGCGGTTTCAGAATTGGTGATGACGGAGGCGCGACCAACCTCTGATCCAGTCCCCGCTGTCGTAGGAACTGCCACGATGGGGCCAATTGCATCAGCGTCTGCACGCGTCCACCAGTCACCAACATCCTCAAAGTCCCATAATGGACGGATCTGGCCCGCCATGAAGGCTACAAGTTTACCCAGATCGAGGCCAGACCCTCCGCCAAAGGCGACAACTCCATCGTGACCGCCGTCGTTATAGGCTTTAACTCCAGCGGCAGCGTTCTTTTCATTTGGGTTTTGGTCAACGTCAGAAAAAATTGCACGGCCCAAACCTCCAGCCTCGAGAAGATCTAACGCTTTAATCGTAATATCCATACTGCCAAGGCCACGGTCCGTGACTAAGAGTGGGTTTTTCATTCCGGCAGCGGCGCATACTTCGGCGATCTCAGAGATACGCCCTGCCCCAAAGCGGATTGACGTGGGATACGACCAATTTGCAGTGATACTCATATCCGTTAGACCTTTTTAAACAGTAAAACTTTAGAGGCGTCAGATTATAGTACACATTCACAGATGATTTAGTCTAATTATTTAAAGTGTGAGCTCAACAGGTACACCTTCAGCTCAATGATTAGAGTTTTTCCATTTGGCCGGGGTGACGTAAACGATGCTACCATCGACACTGACCATTACATCTCCATCCTGAATATTGACCTGTAGTTTCATAGAGCGGTTCACCTGTCTTCCCAGTTCGTTTGTATCCATCTCTGAAAAATTTATAACCTGAAGGTTATCAAACCGGGTGGTGCTGTTTTTGACTTTCTCCCACCACGTCTCAGCCGTCCGGCCGCCGTAGCAATAGACAATAACCTCATTGGCTTTGCCACAAGATTGCCGAATAATCTTCTCAGTTGGAAGCCCCAATGTCACCCACAACTCTAGCTCTCCACTCAAGGTTTTCTGCCAAATATCCGGCTCGTCATCGCTTGAAAGGCCCCGGGTAAACTCTAACTTTTCATGGGCATTTAGTGCAAAAGCGAGAAGACGTACCATTAACCGTTCATCAGTCTCCGAAGGATGTTTGGCAACGGTCAGATTATGGGTCTCGTAATAGTGACGATCCATATCAGCGACAGAGAGTTCAACTTTATAAATGGTGGCTTTTTGTGCCATGATTTGTCCCTAACGAGCTAAGATACGGATGTTTAATGCGCCTGATAGCTTTGTGAAAGCAGATAAAATCTATGGCAAAAAAATGCTATGATGTTACTAGGGGCACCAAGGGCTAAGTAGCCTACATTACAAAGCCTCACGCAGTTCGACAGCGTTAATACTCCGGGCCAAGAACTTGTGCTAGTCCTGGGCCAGATACCCCCACTCAAGTTACGATCTTGTAGCCATTACAAATTATTAGTTTAGTAAAATTCCAAACTTTTAACAGAAATATCAGCTGTATGGTCTTTGCCATATGCAACAATACCTATGGTCTTAATTGTATTTTTTTTCATTACAGATCGCATGAGTGATGATGTCTTCATAAAAGATTCAAAGGGAAGTTTAATCTCCCGCCAAGTAGTTGTAGTGGCAAAATCTTGTTGGTAATAATGCCAAGGCAGGCGAGTACTTGAATTTCTAATGTGCAGGTAATACTGCTCCCCGTTTCCTTTAACTGTTAACTTGATACCTGTTTTGCCCTTTGCAAGTCCCGAGGGGACTGGTGATCTCACTTGTATAAAGCCTCCATTATTAGCTGTGGAGACTTCACCTTTTAGACGTATAGTTTTATCTGATCCACTACTTTCAAATTTAGCACTTCCCTCAGAAACCCCACCCATCACCGTGTCTGCTAAATAGGACCACTCGCCTGTTTGAACAAGGTTTTCGGCCATTGCACCACCGCACATTGAAGCAACAACAAAGGTACTAGCCGCTAGTACTTTTACTATTTTTTTATTTACCATTCCCTCAACTCCAGCCAATGAATTATGGTTAGATTTAGAGCGACTTTCATATTTATCAATTAGACAGTTATGCAAGATCATCAGCAGAGGCCAACTAGGACCAAATCGCTAAGGACTAAAAATCTTCAGGCTACTGTTTGACTACTTTCAGCTGAATAAGTTTAGATTGATGTACGCATCTGGAGTTTCAGTGTCGGCTTAGGATACGGCCCCTATCCATGGCCTTTTTCCGAACTAAAGCGCCAGGAATACCAGCTATTGTCTAGATGGCTTAAGTCTGATTTCCAGAAAA
>CAJWTH010000185.1 GCA_913047725.1 uncultured Planktomarina sp. | reverse complement strand
TGCGTCTCCGCGAGGGAGTTACAGTCCCCTGCCACACCTTGCGGCCTGTCGCCCACATTGGATACTAAAAAGTTACCCGAAGTTGGGCAGAGTTACGACTTAGAAAATCTGCAGTCAACTAAAAAAGCGTTTGATCTTTACCGCAGGTAACTAGAACTTTTATTTCTAATAATTTCACTTAAAACCTGAAGCTTACAAGTGTGATGCAATGTAGGATTGTAGTTTTTTACTGCATTTTAATTAAGTGCTGGTTTCCTTTTAGCTACTTAATCGTAGAATTTTAAATCAATTTAATATCAGCACAGTTTTCTTAAACTTTTTTTCAGCTATCGCCTATTCCTCCGTATCGCCTTTCTTTTCCACTAGCTCTGTCCAAAGCTGAGGCCAATTCTTTCTCATTGAAATCTGGCCAAAGTGTATCTACAAAATCTAGCTCACTATATGCAGCATGCCAGAGCATGAAATTTGATAGCCTTTTGTCTCCTCCCGTTCTTATAATTAGATCTGGGTCACATTGATTTTTTAAATCACTGTAACTTTTGAAAGACGCTTCATCTATTTCTCTAGGATGGCCACTAAGGGAACTGCTTTCTTGAATAAGATCATTCATCACTCTTAATATTTCGTCTCTTCCTCCATAATCCACGGCAACATTGAGGTGAAGGCCAGTACACTTATCCGTTTCATTTTCTGAGTTGATCATTTCTTTTAAAACTGGCTTTGGTAACCGATCACGCCGCCCAATAAAGTTTATTTTTACATTTTCAATCTTAAGTTCCCGCACTTTTCTGCGTAAATAAAGTTTTATAAGTTGAAATAGGGCTGTTACTTCTGGAGATGGTCTTTGCCAGTTTTCTGTTGAAAATGCATAAAGAGTTAGGGTGTGCACTCCAATTTTAGAGGCATATCTTACTATTTCTTCAACACGTTTTGCTCCCTCTTTGTGACCTTTTATACGTCCCAAACCACGAGTTTTAGCCCAGCGTCCATTTCCATCCATGATAATTGCAAGGTGCATCTTTGAAACGCTTTCAAAACCTACTTCATTATTAGTAGGGCATGCGAAAACGCACAACCTGAATTCCAAAAAACCTTTAATTAACTATTATCTTACTGGCAACGTTTATTTTGCTTTTAGGTGGGCACTTCATGCATAGTAAATGGTCTTTTTAGATAAATTATTTTATATAGAAATTAACTTGTGCTTCAAGCATCAGCCAAGGCATATGATTGGAGTGTTGTTAATAGGAATTTTTTTATGCAGAAACCTACGTGGGTGGTCGAAAAAGAACGTAACAAACGTATGATTGCAGCAGAAACTTTTTGGATTTTTGGTATACACGCTGTTCGTGATGCTCTTTTAAATCCCCGACGAGTGAAATTGCGTTTAATCATCACTAAAAATGCCTTCGACCGCCTTGCTGACGCTATCGCCGTGACTGAATTGGATGCGGAAATAACCGATCCACGGAAGTTTTCTGTCCCCATTGACCCTCAGTCAGTTCACCAGGGCGTCGCCTTAGAAGTTAAATCATTGGATTGGGGACCTTTTACAGATCTGGTTGCAGTCAATGCTGGTGCCGCTCCACTTGTACTTTTACTTGACCGAGTTACGGACCCCCACAACGTAGGTGCTATTCTTCGGTCGGCAGAAGTATTTGGTGCTTTGGCTGTAATTGCTCCTTTTCGCCATTCTGCAGCAGAATCTGGCGCACTTGCTAAATCAGCGAGTGGAGCGTTGGAGCGACAACCTTATTTACGAGTAACAAACCTAGCAAACACAATGGAGACCTTGAAGTCTATGGGGTACTTTATTTTTGGCTTGGACGGTGAGGCGGACCTAACGTTGAGTGAGTTACTGGGGAATCACATTGGACCAACAGCTCTTGCGCTAGGAGCTGAGGGGCCTGGACTAAGAGATCGTACTAAAGAAACCTGTGATGCTTTGGCGAAGATCAATGCTACTGGGAGCTTCGGCTCGTTGAACGTATCTAACGCCGCTGCAGTGGGACTTTTTGCTGTCAAAAGCCGCTAGTAGTAGTTTCCTTTCTAATTAAAAAACCCTTAAAATGGAAAGTTTATATCAATGCGGGGTTTGTTGAGGTATTTTATAAGCCTAGCTGCCATAACAGTTAAGCCATTGGGTGTTAGATGAATATATAAAAACTGTAACTTAAGCTTGATTGGGTAGGGTGATATAGTGCAGGTTAATCCAAAGTTAGTTTGAGGAGATTGCTATGAGAAATTTTTTAATGGTATTTGCTGCGCTGATATTGGGAACGACTAGCGCAATTGCTAATGACGCTGCACTTGGTCTTTGGAAATCTGAACCGGGAGAGACTGGTGGATATATCCATGTTCAAATTACCAACTGTGGTGAAAAGCTTTGTGGTGAAATCGTTGATGTTGTGGAAAACGATAATGACACGATTATTGGTGAAGACATTATTTTAAATATGAAAATCAGAGGTGATGGTTATTATTACGGCGGCACTATCTGGGCTCCAGACCAAGATAAAACTTACAGATCTAATATGACTTTAAATGGTGATAGCCTTACAGTTAGAGGTTGCGTGGCATTCGTTCTCTGCCGTTCTCAAAACTGGACGCGGATCAAGTAATTAGGGAAGTCGGCTTAGGAACTTATAAATTAGCTGGCTTCTTCTACTTCAGCTTTTTATCTGACTGGAGCGGGCGAAGAGATTCGAACTCTCGACCCTAACCTTGGCAAGGTTATGCTCTACCCCTGAGCTACGCCCGCACCTGTCAGTGCATCGGCAATAGCCGTAGAGAGTTTTTCCCGCAAGAGGTAAAATACTCTAAATCGTAGATTAAATTTGATAAATTTGAGCTAACATACTGCTGTAGATATTGAATCAAGCAGGGCGTTAGCTATTCTCGTCATAATCTTGAATATCTGAGCTTCCAGGCAGGCCGACCGTTACATGGTGTAAAATTGG
>CAJWTH010000184.1 GCA_913047725.1 uncultured Planktomarina sp. | reverse complement strand
CAGTAACTTTTTTATATGTGTAAATGAGTTTGCGCAGGAACTGCCCGATGAAGGCAATAATGCCAGTGGCCACTACTAAATGATCCGGCAAGTTCAGGTAGAGTGATATCGCCATCCTGCGCTAACAACGCTTCCAAAACGCGTGATGAGAGGACAACTTTTCATTGATAGGTGGGCGATTTGGGTCTTGGCTCGATCGAACCCGTCTCCCTCAGCTTATGCTGCCATCGTACTCCAGTGGCAGCAGATACCTTTTCGAGCAATTGAGCCCTAAGCGCCGGCGGCAATGCTAATGACATAAGAAATCTTCCCAAGAAGAATGAATCACGAATGAACTCGTTTGGGTCTCCCAAGGTTCACGTTTTGGGTTGGACGCTCTAAGCGCGGGAGCATCCCAACCCTCCTGTCGCAAGGCCTTGTAACAGCCATGTATTGTATCATCATTAAGATGCAAAACTCCGTGACCTTCGCGCAGGATTTGCCTTTTTTAGGTAAATTTGCATTGGTACGACGCGCAATCCCGTACCCTTCAAGGTGACGTCGTAAACAGCGCTCAAGCTCAAGCTGATTAGAGATTGATAAAAAGTTTGGACAGATCATCAAAAAATCTGAATCACTCGCAATCAAAACGTCAACTAATTCTTCAAATATTCAAGGTACTGGAATAGAGTAGAAAGTCTTTGATTTATCAATATGTTCAGGAAATCGTAAGCTTTTACTCCCTTAAATGTATTAGAAACGAAAATTAAGGCCAAAACTTCCTTTTTAATTCTAATTTGAGTGAAATGGCTGTATATGTGGTGTAAATAGAGATCAAACAGGACTTAGTATAAACTGTGAAGACGGATCGACTGCATAATGGCTTTGACGAAATGGAGCTCAAGGCTTCGGCTAAGTCGATTAGACAAAATATTGTAAGAATGGTTGCCCGTAATGGTCAAGGTTATTTGCAGCAGGGCCTTGGTGCAACTGATCTTTTCACTTACCTTTATTTTGCAGAGGCATTGCTAGATATACACAATCCGGCATGGGAGGAGCGTGACCGGATATTCTTGTCAACTGCGCATAATTCAGCACTGTTTCATGCGGTGCTTGCTGAGCGTGGATTCTTTGAACACTCTCGATTAGAGACGTACACAAAAGATGGTTCAGAACTTGAAATTAATGTATCTGAACGCCTTGGATCTGTGGTTGAGGCCACCTGCGGCTCGCTGGGCCAAGCCTTATCTGTTGCTGTAGGCGTCGCTCAGGCTGCCAAACGGCAAAATCGGACCTTCCGTAGCTATGTAATTCTTGGAGATGGTGAGTTGCAGGAGGGACAAGTTTGGGAAGCTGCGATGTACGCGGCTAGTAACAGGTTAGATAACCTATGCCTGATAGTTGATTTAAATCAGCTTCAGGTCGAGGGCCACACTCAGAAAGTGATGGTTATGGATCCTATAGATAAAAAATTTCAAGCCTTTGGCTGGGCAGTGGAAAACGTAGACGGACATGAATTTGGTGCACTTAGTGCAGCCTTTAATCAAGCACGATCTAACCGTAACATGCCGACTGTTATTCTTGCGCAGACCATAGTTGGAAAGGGAATTCCATTCTTAGAAAACCAGATGAGCCATAATATGGTTTTGCCTGCTGACGTTGCTGAGCAGTGCCTCAAAGCTTTGGAGTGTCAGGCTTGATGAAAAACCTCCTACATGGAGATTTTACTGATAAGGCTGTGGCTACACCGGTTCCGAAATATTATGGTGAGGCCTTGGTTGCTCTGGCACAATTTGATCCTAGGGTTGTAGCCCTTACAGGGGACCTCGCGCCGGCCACCGAAAGTGATTTGTTTCGCGACGCATTTCCTGACAGATTTTTCACAGCGGGAATAGCAGAAGCCAATATGATTGGGGTTGCTGCGGGCATGGCACGGTGTGGAGATATTCCCTTTGTGCACAGTTTTTCAGTCTTTTTGACTCGGAGGGCGTTTGATCAGGTTGCTATGCAGGTGGCCTACCCCAGTTTGAATGTCAAATTGGTAGGCTTTTTGCCGGGCTTGACCACGTTATTAGGCGTGTCTCATCAGGCTATTGATGATCTTGCTCTGATGCGAGTTTTACCCAATATGACCATAATAGAGCCGGCTGGCGCTAGCCAAACAGCTGCTGCAGTTTGGGCAGCTGCAAAAATTAATGGTCCAGTTTATTTGCGGCTTCATAAGGCTAGAAAACCAATAACTGACACTGCGGTCGAAAAAAATCTAGAGGTTGGTAAGGGACAATTGCTTCGTGATGGTGATGACGCAGTTATTTTTGCCTGTGGACACATGGTGGCTGAAGCGCTGATTGCGGCCGAGACACTTTGCCTGTCTGGGATCAATGTGACAGTCGCCAACATGCATACTATCAAGCCCTTTGATAGCGAATTTGTGCTAAAGCAATCTATTCGAACTGGAGTAGTTCTTAGTGCTGAGAACCATTCAGTAATTGGTGGCCTTGGGTCTGCAGTTGCTGAGGTTCTTGCGGAAAGGCCAGCCGGTGTGGATATAGAATTTAAACGCATTGGGATTTTAGATACTTTTGCTGAGGGCGGTACAACAGCTTATTTATTTGATAAATATGGCTTATCGGCGAGACATATCGTTGCTGCAGTTTATGACTTATTGGAGCGAAGATAGAGGTTCCTAGCATAAAAATAATGTCTTTCGTAATTGCAGAGATGAACATAAAATTATTCAGACTAAATAAAGCTAGCTAATTTTTTACGGTTTTAAGCATCTGGCTTTCATCTATTGTTCATAGCGAGCCTAAAAAAAAACCTAACATTGGCCTAGTATGAAAAAATGACAGATTTGTTCACGTGTATCAAACATCTGATCGAATGTTCTTGCTCTCATCCTTCGAAGATGGGCTTTCAGCTTCTTTAGAACGTCATCCATTTAATGTGCAACATACCCCGCAGCCCTGAAGTATTTCTGACATTCTTGTTGAGGGAAGAGTTCGCATGCTTCTGCGACAGTTTCGAACA
>CAJWTH010000183.1 GCA_913047725.1 uncultured Planktomarina sp. | reverse complement strand
ACCGTATAAAGCTACAACAGGCTTTGAAGCAGATTTTGGTGGCGTTGCTTTTCCACCAGCTCCAATATGTGCTTCTAATAAAAGTGCCTCTATTGCTGGGTCAATAAGGTTTTCATCTCCATCTTCCATACCGTCAGCAAACTTTTCCTGCTCAGGTAACTCCATCCACTCATATTGTTCCTCTAGCGAATAGGGTTCCTGTACTATTCTCCACTCATCAATTGAACCAGTGGGGCATACCGGAATACATTCCATACAAAAATTACAAATATCCGCGTTTACGACGACATTATTGTCATCATGCTCTATCGCACCAATTGGACAGGTCATCTCACACGTATAGCAACGGATACAAACCTCTGGACAAATGACATGTTGTTTTATTGGTTTGTTCATAATTTTAAGTCCGCTCTAAAATTAAGCCATATGCAGTTTTACATATTCAAAATCACCAGGTTTGTTGTCAATTCCCATTCTAGGCGGTGCAATCCAGCTGGCATATTCACCAGGTTTTACACAGGGTTTCATAAGTGATTGAATATAATCACCATCACCCTTGGTCGGCAGCCAATTTTTTTTCTGCTTTTCCCATGTGTCTTGGCTTATGAGGTTACCATCAGTGTCTGCATTGATTTCTGAGAAAACCCCAATTTGGCGATGAAACGCTTCATCAGGAAGCCGCATCTCAAACTCTACACCAGCCTTAGCAATCATCCTGTTCCACCGCCCTACACCACCAGATGCATCACGCACGTAATCATCTCTTAAACGCATATTAATTGCGGTCAGCGCTGGGACTTCTTCAGCAACCACTTTATTTTCTTTAATGGTTCGCACGATGTAAGTGTCACCACCTAAGCGATGGTCATCGTCTATCCGCTGCTCCATGAACCTACCTTTTATACCAGAGTTAAAGGCATTGGCTGCGTTGGTTGATACCTCTTGGCCAAACAAATCAAGAGAAAGAGAGTAATGAAGATTTAGCTTTTTCTGAATAGTTGGTAGGTCAATTACGCCCAAATCACGCACCTTGTTGATATCATAAGGATCGGTAATTCCATGCGCATTCATCGCCTCAATTGTGGCCTGAATGGTGCGACCAACACCAGTTTCTCCAACAAACATATGGTGAGCTTCTTCAGTAATCATAAAGCGACACGTCCGGCTTAAGGGATCGAAACCAGACTGGGCTAGGCTTTCCAATTGCATTTTTCCGTCCCTATCAGTGAAATAAGTGAACATAAAAAATGAAAGCCAATCTGGCGTCTCCTCATTAAAAGCACCTAGCATTCTAGGAGCCTCCTCGCTACCAGACGACCTCACTAACATGTCGTCAGCTTCTTCACGACCATCTTTACCAAAGTATTTTTGTAATAAATAAACCATCGCCCAAAGATGCCTACCCTCTTCAACATTCACCTGAAACAAATTTCTCATGTCGTAAAGTGAGGGTGCAGTAAGGCCCAAAAATCGTTGCTGTTCTACGGAACCCGGTTCCGTATCACCTTGGATTACAATCATCCTTTTCAACATATTCCGGTACTCGCCAGGGACCTCTTGCCAAGCAGGTTCTCCAAAGTGTTCTCCACAGGGAATTGTGCGCTCTTCCTTTTGTGGAGCCAACAGAATACCCCACCGATATTCTGGCATTTTTACGTAATCAAACTTGGTCCAACCCTTTGGATCAACGCTTACTGCCGTTCGCAAATATACCATACTTTCTTGAAACTCTTTCGGGATCAAATCGTTCCACCAGCTGATGTAACCGGGATGCCACTTCTCCAAAGCCTTTAATACTTTCCTATCTTGAGAAAGCCCAACATTATTGGGAATTAAGGTATCATAATTTACATCTAAAATTGTCATTTTTAATCTCCTATCCGCTAAACACGGTCCATGTTGTAATTGCCACGTTTGCCAGATCCATAACGTTGCAAAGCACCATCAGGTCCAACTGCGTTTGGCCTAATAAATATCCAATTTTGCCAGGCTGTTAACCTGCCAAAAATACGTGTTTCCATCGTTTCTGGACCCACAAAACGAAGGTTAGCCTCCATTCCAGTCATAGCATCTGGGCTAAAACTAGCGCGTTCTTCTATGAACATACGGATTTCATCTTCCCAATCGATATCATCCAAAATTACTGTTACTAAGCCTAAATCATCAGCCACTGCGGCTTCTAACGGCTCACCAATTTTTTTCTTAGCTGCCTCAACAAAGTTAGGTGTACCCCAGAACCGGGTTTCAATTCGGCTAAGCCCATTAGCCATCCGGTATGTTCCAAAGTTATCATCCGTTAAAGTAATCGTTGCTATTGGACGAGGATCATTCTCAAACTCATCTTCCATCATATAACTTCTATCAACAGCAAAGAGTAACTCGGCAAAAAACCCATTAAAGCAACTACCATGTTCGATTAAGGCAACCATTGAACGGGAGGTCACGTCAATTCGCTTCAAAATTCGTTTTAGATATTGGCGCACCTCATTAGCCAGCCAATTATCAATGTTTTGCATTAGGAGATTTTCGTGGGCCGCTAAAATTTGCGGATCGCCCTCGGTCCGAAATATCCACAAGCCAACCTCAGTTTCATTTAATCTCAGGTGTAAAATTGCATCGTCTAGCTCACGGGCCATGCGCAGCAGATAGGCTTGGTCACCCTGTGCCTCAAACTTCGCAATATCTAATGGCGCAGCTTCATCAGGACCTGTGAGCGTTATTGTGGCAGTTCGTGCAGTTCTGTTTAAACTGACTTGGACAGTTGAATAGCTTAGCGAACCATTATCAGCGATTAATTTGGTTAGCGGATCGAGTTTAATTCCTTGCTTAACATCTACTTTTTTTGACGAACTTACAAATTCAAGGGCCCTACTCGTGACTGTTTCTTCAAACGTTGAATTCGCAATAACTTCATCGACCAAGCCCCACTCTTGTGCCCGTTTACCTTTAATTCCTTCTTCTGTGGAACAAAAGACATCCGCCCTATCCCGACGTAGCTTTCGTTTGTCAGTTACCCGCGTCAACCCACCAGTCCCAGGGAGCACAGCGAGGAG
>CAJWTH010000182.1 GCA_913047725.1 uncultured Planktomarina sp. | reverse complement strand
TTGGGAGACGTTAAGAGACCTTCGGGTAGAACGCATAGGCCATGGAGTTCACTCTGTAAATGATCCCAAATTAGTAGAACACCTTGCTGAAACAGGGGTGGCCCTTGAGATTAACCCAGGTTCAAATGTGGCGCTTGGTGTATATCCAAGTTGGATCGACCATCCAATTAAAAGATTGAGGGATGCTGGTGTGAAGGTGACTGTAAGCACTGATGACCCTCCATTTTTTGACACTACAATGACACGTGAATTTGCGGAATTGGAGTCAGCATATGGCTGGGGTGCTGAAGACTTCAAATTCCTAAACCAAACCGCACTTGAAGTTGCATTCTGCGACTTGGATACAAAAGAAGTTATTGCAAAAAGATTGGAAACCTTATGACCCTCACTGTCGTCGATCATCCGCTCGTGCAGCACAAGCTGACTTTAATGAGGAGAAAGTCGACCCCAACCAATCAGTTTAGACAGTTATTGCGTGAGATAAGTCACTTAATAGCTTATGAGGTAACTAGGGATTTGCCTGTTGAAAATAAATCTATTGAGACACCCATGACCCCTATGCAGGCACCCGTTTTGGCGGGAAAGAAACTTGCCCTTATATCAATCTTAAGGGCGGGCAACGGACTGCTGGACGGGGTTTTGGAGTTAATACCTTCAGCTAGGGTAGGCTTTGTAGGCTTGTACCGTGATGAGAAAACACTTCAGCCTGTTCAGTATTATTTTAAAGTTCCCGATGGGATGAAAGATCGCGTGGTAATCGCTGTTGACCCAATGCTTGCAACGGGAAACTCTAGTGTAGCGGCAATAGATCTCCTAAAAAATGCAGGAGCGCGTAATATTAAGTTCCTATGTCTGCTTGCTGCTCCCGAAGGGATAGCTAGAATGCAAGAGGCTCATCCGGACGTAGATATTGTAACTGCCGCTGTCGATGAAAAGCTTAGTGAAATTGGCTACATACTGCCGGGTTTAGGTGATGCGGGCGACCGCATGTTCGGCACTAAATAGAAGAAATTTATAGGGTGCATGAATTACTTGGGGCTCTAAACCTATTTTTTGTTTGATATGTCTCGATCTTGAGTGTGACACTAAATTTTTAAACAAATAGATTGAAGGCCAAGCCACGCACCATCTGGTAGAATCAGATTTGGTGAATTTTTTGGATACGGGTCATTATTAATTAAATACGCAGAATTTTTGTTACTTAAAATTCGGGCAAACGGGGTACTGCTTACTTGGGCAGTACGAAAGCTATTTAAGATTAATGAATTAGACGCTGGATCTGGTGAGAGGGCTAAAGCATTTTTGGCAAGCTTGTCGATTTGCGTTTCTGAGAGCTCATTTGACATAATTAGGCTTAAAGAAACGGGAAAACTAACTTTAGATAAATGTAATTGTATGGGTTCTTTATTTTCATAATCTGCGAGAGCGGACAAAATATACCCCGCTGTTACTTCGGGGTTACTAGTAGTCTTAATCATATTTTCGAAAAGGATAGCAATGCCCCCAGGTATTATAATCGCTTTATCACGACCACCTGGCAGCACTAATATCTGTTTTAGGTTTTTGGAGTTCAGACGTTTTGCTAGTTTTTGTGCTGCAATGGTGCCCTCTGGTTTTTCACAATAAGGGCCAGCTAATTGGCCAATGCGTTGCCCTAGTGCTTGTCCCAATTGTAATCGTTTGGCATTTGGTAAAACTTTACTTGCATAACTTATAACTGCTGGTGGACCTAAAAATATCGTAACTGAACTTATAACTACTAATGTTAAGATTGCTATAATCAAGCGTAATTTTCCAGGGTGGGGGCTAGTTTGGTTAATTTTTTTTCTAACCTTTAGTAGTGCCTCGAGCATTACTTTATCGTTTATTTCAATGGTTTCCTCGGCCTCAGCGCCTGGCCTCAAAGTGGCTTCCCCCATTCTGCCTTTTTGAACTTCAACTGCTGCCAATGACCAATGTGATAGTACACGGTTTTGGGAGTCAGTTAGTACGAGGGTGGCTTTGCCAAATGATAAAATAACTTCACGTCTTTGGGCAGATAGATCACTGCGCCAGAGACCTGTACACTCTAGGCGTTGATATTTCTTGAGTGCGGTCATCCTGTCTTAGCAATAACGCGCAATTCAAATTTTTGAATTTTACCAGTTGATGTTTTTGGGAGTTCCTGAAAAATCACCCGCTTAGGGGTTTTAAATCCAGCTAGCTTACCGCGCACGAATTTTATTATTTCAGCCTCATTGGTTGATTGGCCTGGTAAGAGTTCAACAAAAGCACAAGGAACTTCTCCCCATTTTTCGTCGGGCTGAGCTACAACTGCACAAAGTGACACCGCTGCGTGGCTCATAATAGCGCCTTCAACTTCTATACTCGAAATATTTTCGCCACCGGAGATAATAATATCTTTCATCCGATCAGCAATTTGCATCATTCCATCTGGATGCTGGACTGCTATATCTTCTGAATGAAAATATCCGTTTTCAAAAGCTTTTGCTGTGGCCTCAGGGTTTTTGAAATAGCCTTTCATTACTGAATTGCCACGCATCACAATTTCACCCTGTGTGGTTCCATCCATTGGAATTTGTTTGCAATTTTTGTCCACGACAGTAGTGGCTTCCATCATGGGCATTGCTACTCCTTGACGCGCTTTAATACTAGATTGTTCCTCTTTTGAAAGTTCATCCCACTCACTGTTCCACAAACATTCAACAACGTGTCCATAGGTTTCTGTTAATCCGTAAACTTGGGTTACATTAAATCCCAGCTTACTAATTCCTGCTAATGTGGCAGGAGCCGGTGGCGCACCTGCTGTAAATAATTCAACAGTGTGATTAAAGCGTCTGCGATCGGTATCGCGTGCGTTTATGATCATGTTTAATACGATGGGGGCACCACCAAAATGACTGACACCCTCAGTAGCAATGCCATCGTAAATGGCCTGAGCTGATATATCACGGCACCCCACAACAGTACCTCCCAATAATGGCATCATCCATGTGTGGTTCCAGCCATTACAGTGAAATAAGGGAACAACTGCCATAAATACTGGCTTCATAGTCATGCGCCAACTCACAGGTGTTC
>CAJWTH010000181.1 GCA_913047725.1 uncultured Planktomarina sp. | reverse complement strand
CCATGAAGCTTCAAGATCTCGAAGTCATCGTTACATCCCCACCGGCGCCAGGGTGGGGCGGAAGATATTGGATTTTTGTCAAAGTAACCACCGACAATGGGATTGTTGGCATAGGGGAATGCTACGCAAGCAGCGTGGGCCCAACCACGATGGGTCACGTGATCCATGATGTGTTTGACCGACACATGGAGGGACAAAGTCCAGAGGATATCGAACTGATGTTTCGACGAGCCTATTCAAGCGGCTTTACTCAAAGACCCGACTTAACTGTAATGGGCGCATTTTCAGGTTTAGAAATAGCATGTTGGGATATTCTTGGAAAAGCTCGTGAACGTCCAGTCTGGGCTCTTTTAGGCGGTAAAATGAATGAAAGAATTCGTGCCTACTCCTATCTATACCCCCTAGCCCACCATGATATAAATGGATTTTGGGGCAATGCTGAGCAAACAGCAGAGGCGGCGTTGGCAGCAGTTGTAAATGGCTACACAGCGGTTAAATTTGATCCAGCCGGCCCTTACACATTACGCGGTGGCCACATGCCAGCAATGACGGATATCGACCAATCAGTTAAATTCTGTGGGGCTATAAGAGAAGCCGTGGGTAGCAAGGCTGATCTTTTGTTTGGAACTCATGGACAATTTTCAACTGCAGGCGCCATTCGGCTTGGGACAGCACTAGAGCCATTTTCTCCACTGTGGTTTGAAGAACCAATCCCGCCTGATAACATATCAGAAATGGCCAAGGTCGCTCGCGCAGTAACAACACCTATTGCGACCGGTGAAAGGCTTACTACTAAGGCTGAATTTGCTGAGGTTTTGCGCCAGGGTGCCGCATCCATTTTGCAGCCTGCTTTGGGCCGCTCTGGTGGAATTTGGGAAACTAAAAAAATTGCTGCTATTGCCGAAGTTTATAATGCACAATTGGCGCCTCACCTATACGCGGGTCCAGTTGAGTGGGCAGCTAATGTACATCTTTCAGTTTCGATCCCGAACACATTGATTGCCGAGACCATTGAAACGCCATTCCACGAAGCTTTAATTAAGAACTCAATTAAAGTTGAAAACGGGTTCATTGTCGCCCCACAGGGGCCTGGTCTTGGCATTGATTTTGATGAAGATCTGGCCCGGGCCAACCCCTACCGCGATGACGGGCGGCACCTGCATTTGCAGATGCAGGAAGCGCCATGCGATTATCAAAATGGGAATTCTTTTCTGGGAGGAGCGCCACCGAAAATATGATTATCCGTCCTTTAGATCAAATATACTATCCGGGCATTCAAGGAATTAAGAAAGTAATGAAACCGCCCAATAAGAGTATGTCAAATAAGAGCACATTCAGGCTGAACAACTTTTATTGGGCGTTGGGGAAAAACAGTTGCACCCCATCTAGACGATAATCCTGAATGGCTTTTTGACCATGTGAGCCAACCAACCAATCTTCCAACCTTTGAACTGCCTCACGTTTCACATGAGGGTGACGTTCTTGAGACACCGGTAAAAATGCATATTGATTAAAAAATGCTGGGTCGTCTTCTAGCAAAATTGACATGTTATGTTTATTTCCAAAATTGATCCAACTGGCACGATCAGCCAGGACGTAGCCGCCCATTGCGACAGCCGTATTTAAGGTCGCCCCCATTCCCGCTCCAACTGAACGGTACCAATTGCCCATTTCAGCAATTGTTGCAGCCTGCCAAAGTGCCTGCTCAGCCTTATGTGTGCCACTATCATCGCCACGACTAACAAAGAGGTGTCCGCCTCCAGAAATTTCAATTAAAGCTGCACTCACAGAAGTTAACCTCCCTATATTAGCGGGGTCTTTTGTTGGGCCAATTAACACATAGTCATTATACATAAGATCCCGGCGGTAGGGCCCATAGCCCGATGCAACCCAAAGTTCCTCATCCACGCGAGAATGTACTAAAACTGCGTCGACGTCTCCAGCCTGTCCTAATTTTAAGGCCTGTCCAGTGCCCACTACTAAGACCTGTAACTCAATACCAGTATCAGACTTAATTTTAGGAAGTAGAACATCAGACAATCCCGAATTTTGAAATGAAGTAGTTACCGCCAAGCGCACCGTTTCAGCAGCACTCGTTGAGGTCCAAATCGTTAAAATTAGTACTATTAATTTTAGCAAATTAAATATCCTCCAACCAATCTTTTGCAGATCCTGTTGGAGGGTTCTGTAGAAAATCTGGTACCAAAAATGGGCCATTTACTATGCCATCTGAAATAAACAAAACATCTTCAGAAAGTCTCTTTACCTGCGCCATCGAGTGGCTTGCCAAAATAACTTTACAGCCCTGATCTGCAACAACTTTAACTGCATTTTCGATGATTAAAGTCGACGGCCTATCTAAATTAGCCGAGGGTTCATCCAGAAAAAGTAAGTTAGGTTTTATGATTAATGCCCGCGCCAGCGTGAGTTTTTGCTTTTCACCTCCAGAAAGTAAGAAAGCGTCTTGCTCCATTAATTTATTAAGCCCAAATTCAGTAGCTATTTTTACTACTTCCTGTTCCCTTATCTCTGTGGTGACACCTCTAAGTTTTAGAGGAAGGATCAGATTTTGCTGCACTGACCTTCGCAGGAGAATTGGATGCTGAAACAGAAATGCTTGTTGCTGGGGACGCATATGAATTGGTAAATTTAGGTGACCATAGCGGGGGCGCTCGAGCCCATGCATCAGCCGAAGTAACGTAGACTTTCCAGCGCCGTTTGGCCCTACAACAGCGGTGATGCCTTTATCATTAATAGCAAATGTTACGGGCCCAAGTAGCCGTTTCCCACGCCTTTCAACGACCACGTCCTCAACTTTTATCATAGCACTTGCTACCACCGGCTGGCCCTCTCCGTGCGGGAAAGCGCGTGTACTGCGAAACTTACGGTCAAAGAAAGTAATATCAAAACCCCACCAAGAGCCAATGCAAAACCCAAATTACCTTTGGAGGTTTCAAGTGCAATTGAAGTAGTCAAAACGCGCGTTGCATGATCAATATTTCCACCAACGATCATAATTGCGCCAACCTCGCCAATTGCGCGGCCAAAGCCAGCTAGGGCAGCCGTCAAAAGCGCACGACGGCCATCCCAAAGCAATACTTGTATCCGCTGCATTTTCTTAGA
>CAJWTH010000180.1 GCA_913047725.1 uncultured Planktomarina sp. | reverse complement strand
GATAAATGCAATACTTCTCCGGCATGGGTTAGTGATCCGGCATCTGCAACAGCGTGAAATATTCTTAGCTTGTCCCAATCCATGCAAATTCTCCAAATTCTGTGTTAACAGTATGGTAACATGTGATTTGATTATGAGCTATGTCATTCTTCTGCAATCTGTCACAATCTTTTGGTCTAACTTCATCATAGATGTCAGATATGAGGGGCGATGGTCCTGAAGTGGGAAGTTTCTTTTAAATACTAAAAAGATTTTCAATAACGTCAAACCTGAGTGGTTCTGGCCTTCGCCTACCATTCTTAAACCATAGTTTTTTTTGAGACTTGTTGGTTCCAAAAAAATAAACAACAGTTGAAAGACATTAAATTTTACCGCATATCCAGAATTTGGAAGGTGGTGTGTTATGACCCATAAAGTAATTATTCTGGGAGCAAGCGGGTATACTGGCGCAGAATTAGTGCGTTTAATATCGTCGCACCCAGAGATGAGCATCCAAGCTCTTTCGGGAGATAGAAAAGCGGGCCACGAAATGTCCGAGGTATTTCCACACCTACGCCACCTTGATTTACCTAAGCTCCAAAGAATTAGTGATATAGATATCTCTTCAGCTGATCTAGTATTTTGCGCCTTACCGCATGCCACATCTCAGGCGGTAATTTCAACGATCCCTGATACTGTGAAGGTAGTTGATTTATCCGCTGACTTTCGCATCTCTGATACGAGTGTTTATAAAAAATGGTATGGCAAAGAGCATGATGCCCCAGACTTACAAAAAATTGCAGTTTATGGACTTACAGAGTTTTATCGTAGTGAAGTGGCTGCCGCGCGAATTGTAGCCTGCACTGGTTGCAATGCAGCAGCGGGTCAGTTTGCACTTCGCCCCTTAATTGCGGCTGGAGTGATAAATCTAGATCAGATTATAATTGATTTAAAGACAGGAGTGTCAGGGGCGGGGCGATCACCGAAAGAAAACATTCTTCATGCCGAGCTTTCGGAGGGAACTCATGCTTACTCAGTTGGTGGACAGCACCGGCATTTGGCTGAGTTTGACCAAGAGTTTTCAAAATTGGCAGGTCGTTTGGTTCAAGTTCAATTCACACCACATCTAATTCCTGCTAATCGAGGAATTTTAGCCACTGTCTACGTGCAAGGTGACGCTGATGAGATTTACAAAATATTAGAGAAAACATATAAAAATGAAAGTTTTGTTCACGTCTTGCCTATGGGAGAACATCCTAGTACCCGCCACATACGTGGATCCAATTATTGTCATATTGGTGTTGTTAATGACCGTGTTTCTGGACGTACAATTGTAATTGCAGCACTTGATAATTTAACCAAAGGCTCTTCGGGCCAAGCGTTACAAAATGCCAATTTGATGCTTGGATGTCCGGAAACATCTGGTCTATTGATGGCTCCAATTTTTCCATAATGCGTGGCCTCAAGAAACAACGCAGGGTCCAAGTGCTTTTAATCTCTATGGTTTGTTTAACTTTAGCCACGGTACTAATCGGATTTTCGCTTCGAAAGGGGATAAATTTTTTTATGTCACCAACGGAGGTTGTAGCTAATCCACCAAAAGCTAGTGAAATCTTTAGAATAGGTGGACTGGTCGTTGAGGGCAGTATCCAGCCGGCTATGGGCATACCATTTACATTTGATGTGACAGATGGTGGCAATACGTTAAGTGTGAATTATGTGGGGACTGACCTTAGACCTGATCTTTTTGAAGCAGGTCAAGGAACGATTGCAAAAGGCAGGCTCGTGGATGGTATTTTCCACGCAAACGAAATTTTGGCCAAGCATGACGAGACCTATATGCCTAAGGAGGTCATAGACGCTCTAAAAAAACAAGGTGTCTATCAAGACCCTGATAATTGACACTTCAAATTTCAAAAATATTATTAGATAATTTTAAAGGTTGTGACTATTTGCGCAGGCATAAATGGCAGGTGTTTCTTGCTAAGCTCATCCAGCACTCTATACCAAAGAGATGCTTAACGAATTAGCACACCTCGGACTCACAGTTGCTCTAGTAATTGCTTTACTGGGGACAGTGATCCCACTAGTGGCAGCTAGACTTAACTATCTGTATTGGATGCGATTGGCGCCAGTACTGACTGTCCTTCAATTTTTGCTAGTTGCCTTTGCCTTTATGACACTTACCCTAGCTTTTATAAAATCAGATTTTTCTTTGAGCGTAGTACTTTTCAATTCGCACACACTCAAACCGACAATTTATAAGATTGCAGGTGTTTGGGGAAACCATGAGGGGTCTTTACTCTTGTGGGTACTAATCCTGACTTTGTTTGCGGCATGCGTTGCTTGGTTTGCAAAAAATCTACCTCCAAGCCTTTTAGCGCGAGTATTAGGCGTTCAGAGCGCTATAAGCGCAACTTTTTTATCATTTTTACTCTTCACTTCAAATCCATTTAGCCGCGTTGATTTTCCACCATTTAATGGGCAGGGTTTAAACCCACTACTTCAAGATCCAGGTTTAGCTTTTCATCCGCCATTCTTGTATTTAGGTTATGTAGGTTTATCTGTTACGTTTTCTTTCGCTATAGCTGCGCTTCTCGAAGGTAAAGTTGACGCTTCGTGGGCGCGTTGGGTGCGCCCATGGACTTTGTCTGCTTGGGTTTTTTTAACAGTTGGTATTGGTCTGGGTAGTTGGTGGGCTTATTATGAGTTGGGTTGGGGGGGGTTCTGGTTTTGGGATCCTGTAGAAAATGCTAGCTTAATGCCATGGCTAATTTCAGTAGCTTTGTTGCACTCTGCCATAGTTGTTGAAAAAAGAGATGCATTGAAAGCTTGGACAATATTGTTGGCTATTTTAGCCTTTGGCTTTTCTCTTATAGGTACTTTTATTGTTCGGTCTGGGGTTCTCACATCGGTGCACGCCTTTGCCAACGACCCTGAACGGGGTGTTTTTATTCTATTGATTTTAGTAATATTTGTGGGTGGATCTTTACTTCTATTTGCTTTTCGTGCGGGCTCGATGGAAAGTAAGGGAGTGTTTGCCACTGTAAGTCGGGAATCCGCTTTGGTAGTTAATAATCTTTTATTAGTTGTCAGCTGCTTTGTTGTTTTTGTAGGTACAGTATGGCCTTTGGTTGCGGAGTTAATTTCGGATCGAAAGCTTTCTGTTGGCCCTCCGTTTTTTAATATAGCATTTACCCCGCTGATTATTGGATTAGCAATAATTTT
>CAJWTH010000179.1 GCA_913047725.1 uncultured Planktomarina sp. | reverse complement strand
CGTTCTAAGGTGAGCACAACTAGCAGTAGATAGAGCAATAAAAAAATTATGATTACAATGAAAAATTTATTTATATAAGGAAAAATAAGATGCGTATTTTAATCCCCCTAACTATGATTTGTGCATTAAGTGCATGTGCTACAATTACTAATGATGAAAATGTACCAGTTGCATTATCGTTTAGTAATGGAAGTAATGGAACCTGCACACTGCAAAACAAGCGTGTAACTCTTAATGTTGATATACCCTCTACAACTATGGTTCGCCGATCTGATGACAACCTTCAATATAATTGCAAATCCTTTAAGGGTGGTAAAGCTACTGGTGGAATTCCAAGTTCAATGGGTGCTAAAATTGTAGCTAGTGCAGTATTTTTAGACCTAGGTATTGTTGATTCAATTACAGACAAGCACAGAACTTATCCTGCTAGCTTTGTGATACCGATGGCTAAGTAATATCAAAAAACTAATATGTTCTTACTTTGATTAAATAGCGTCAGAGTAAGAACACAGATAAGTAAGGCTTGAAAAGTTTTGGGTATGCACTCAAGACTACATCAATAATATTTCTAACCTTAGCGCATCAGGTGCTTAGCTATTTACTAATATACAATTTTAGAGGATGTGTTTTGCGCAGTTTGATCTCCATCTGGTTTAACCCAGCGGAGCAGGACCCATCCTAAAATAAACAGACCCACAATTGGTGTGAAACCCAAACGAATGTCATTCAGCCAATATGTAAATATTCCAATAAGTAACGGTGCAAAAAAGGCAGAGACCTTGCCACTCAATGAAAATAAGCCAAATGCCTCAGTAGGGCGTTTGGGGTTTGTATGGCGCACCATCATGGAACGGCTTGCTGCGTAAATCCCTCCTCCAGATCCACCAATGGCGGCCCCAAAGATGTAGAACAAGATATCTGGAAATGATGACCCTTCTGCCAATTCAAGCCCAAAAAAGCTTGAGCGTGACATTCCAATGATAGATATTGATACAATGATCAACACAGCTAAATGAAAGTAAATCACAGGTAATGGCCCTAACTTCCGATCGTATTTCCCTGAGACCCAACAACAAAGAGCTGCTGACATGCTGCCAAGAATTCCAAACACCCCAAGCTGGGTTTGCTCCCAATCGAGAACTAAAACTGCATAAATACCGCCAAATGCATATAATGCATTTAATGCATCTCGGTAAAACATTTGCGCACCCATAAAGGCAAAGAGACTAGGACGTTTGATCACGCCTTGGAGTGTTTGCTTCAGCTGACTCATGGATTGGCGAAAGTTGCCTTTACTGTTAGGTATTTTTTTTTCACGTACCAATATGAAATAAGGTATGATAAAGACCGTAAACCATATGGAAATTAAAGGCCCTACCGCGCGCGTCCCCTCACGGGATTCTGGATCCAGTAGTCCTAATCCTGGTTCAAGGCCAATCAGGAAGGTTTTCCCTCCTTCATCAAAGAAGAAAAATAACATGATGAATAGGCTTAAAATTCCACCTAAATTACCCAGGGCCACTCCGTTAGCTGAGATTTGACCCACCATTTTACGACCTCCAAGGCTAGGTAGGATGGCGTTTGTGAACACTAATGCCAACTCTGCTGCTACAAAAGCGATGGAGAATAATATCAGCGAAGACCACATATTGGATCCATCTGGCAACATGTACCAAAGCAACCAGGTACAGATTATAAAAACTATAGAGGTTGCCCAAAGCCATGGCATCCGACGTCCCATGCTATCAGCATACGCACCAGCTAAAAGCCCAAGAAATGCTACAATTAGGCCTGCGATTGTTTGACCCCAAGCCCACATACTTTGTGCGCTAACTTCGGCACTTGCCTGATTTTGGCCAATATTAAAAAAATATTCGACTGCAACACTGACAAAATAAGGAGCAAAAATAAAAGTTAAACCAAGCGTGTAAAAGGGTTGAGTTGCCCAATCGAACATTACCCAACCTCGCACACGGTTTTTATGATTTAATTTGATTGCTATTATACCCACTATTGATTTGACTACCTAAAGATATTTACAAAACTCTTCCGCAATTAAATCAAATGTAAATCTCACACGCGGACTTGTCTTAAGTTCACTATGAGAGGACATCCAAATTGGAAGATTGAGTGCTGGGAGTTCTGGAAAAATGCGCTTAACACGTGGGTCTGCATCTCCATATCGCAATTGTCCAACGCCAATTCCACATCCTGAAGCAATCAAACTCCAAGAGATCACAGGGTTATCACAACGAAAACGGACCATCTTTTTTTGCAAGTCGATACCGTATGCTTGCAGCTGATCTTGGAATGTAATCAGCTGATCTTCACCAACGAGGTCGTGACTTTCTAAGTCTGATATTGTTAGTGGCGTTCCACGTCTTTCAAGGTAGTCAACTGATGCATAAGCCCCAAACTCCATTTCACCTAATTTGCGCGTTAGTAAATTCATTTGTATTGGAGGAAATGTGTGGATTGATATGTCAGCTTTGTGCATCGACATGTTTTTACTACCACCATCAACAACCAATTCTACTTCTATGGCTGGTTCGAGTGTAGCAAGCTTTGAAATAATTGTTGGTAGGATCCTGCTAGCTATGCCGCTACTAGCTATAAGCCTTACTGGACCTTTTACTAACTCTTGTTGAGAAGATGCAGCCGTCACCCATCCCCTCGCGGCTAAATTGATCTCACGTGCAAGCTGAAACAATTCTTCACCCGAAAGTGTCAGCGTAAGGCCATCACCAACTCTTTTAAACAAAGTAACTCCCATTTCACTTTCAAGTGATGCTATGTGCCGGCTCAATGTAGCCCGAGTGCCCGCTCCTGCAGATGTGGCCGACGAAATAGATCCTTCGTGAGCAACAGCATGGAATGATTGTATATGAGTGAGGTTTGGTAAACGATCCAATTTGTGTATCCCATATTTGAGACACAGGTTCTCAATAATTTACTTTTATTTTTTTTTAAGTCACATATTGTATTTTTTTCATAAAATAAACAATAAAATTGCTGAAATTAAATATTAGTCCAATATTATTTGAAATATAAGATCTCTGTTAAAAGCTAATTTGGTACTTAATCTAAAGTTCTAGTTACTCAAACTGATAAGTGAAATGGTATTAATAGATAAACTTAATGTCCCATTGGTTGTTAATAATTTTATAAAACGCAAAGTTTAGGGCGACCTTTAACCTATCTAGAAAGTCTGATGACACCCTCTGAAAGATTCCACATAAGAGAAAGTGCTCAGCCATAGAGAATGTGAATCCCATATATGAGACACAGGTTCTCATTA
>CAJWTH010000178.1 GCA_913047725.1 uncultured Planktomarina sp. | reverse complement strand
GGAGCAAATAGTGCAAAGGCTAGATCAACTGGCTGGCGGTCTACGGCATCAAATTCTATTGGCCGATCTAATTTTATAAAGCAGCCAACAATTCGATCGAGGTCTGCTATGCGTGCATGAGGTAAGGCTACTCCGCGCCCAACGCCAGTTGGGCCCAAAATCTCTCGTTCTAAAAGTGCTTCGATAGCAATATCAGGGTTAATCCCATAATTTTGTTCCGCAATTGTCGCTAAGTCTTGAAACAGACGCTTCTTGCTCCCAACGGATTGCGTGTTACGAACTGCTTCTGGTATTAATATTTCTATAAGGTCCATTTTCTCTTAGTTGTATTTTTTCTAGGCCGGATCAACCCACCCTACGTTGCCGTCTTTACGACGGTATACAACATTTACTCCATTGTGGCCTTCGTTCCTGAAGACAAGGACCGGCGCGCCGGCTAGTTCCATTTGCATTACAGCTTGGCTAACTGATAAATAATCGAGGTCTTGATCTGTCTCCGCAACAGTTAAGGGCTGCCCTGTTTTTCGATCAGAATCATTTAACGCCTCTATTTTGTGTCTATACGAGGGTGTCTCTGAAAGTTCAACGGGTTGTGATCTAACCTGAATATGGTCCTTTAACCTTCTTTTATATCTACGTAACTGGGTTCCTAATTTCTTGGAAGTAGCATCAAAGGCGGCATAAATTTCATGTGCACTTGTTTTAGACTGTGCGGTTAAACCAGTGGAGAGGTGCATTATTGCTTCGCATACGTATTGGTCAGCGTTTTTTGAAAAAATTACTGTGGCATCAATCGGTCGTTGTGCATATTTTGTAATTACATTGTCTAAGGATGACTTAACGTGGTTATTTAATGCTTCGCCTGTATCTATTTTTTTTCCAGTGATTTGATAAAACATTTGTTCTCCAATCCAAAAGCTGTTGTTAAGTTTTTACTCCGCCCGAATAAATTGAGATAATAACCAAATGTACATGTTCAGCCACCACCCTCATAAACGGGCCATCGCTGTTTTTTGAAAAAAATGGACACTCGGCATATCATCATTTGGACAAACCCAAGTGCCATATGTCAACTTTTAATTTATATTACCTGAAAATTTTCACCAAGATACACACGTCTAACATTTTCGTCGTTGACGATTTCGTTCGTTGTGCCACTCATAAGAACTTTACCGTCATGGAGAATATATGCTCTATCCACAATTTCTAAAGTTTCGCGAACATTGTGATCTGTAATTAACACACCTATTCCACGTTTTTTTAGTGCCGAAACCAACTCCCTAATCTCACCCACAGCTACTGGATCAATACCCGCAAATGGTTCATCTAAAAGTAAATATTTTGGATTAGCCGCTAAACACCGCGCAATTTCCACGCGTCGCCGCTCGCCGCCTGACAATGCTAGCGCGGGTGTCTGCCTCAAGTGATCAATAGAAAACTCACTGAGAAGTTCTTCCAGACGGTCATAGCGGCTTTTCTTGTCTAACTTAGTAAGCTCCAGAACGGCCAGAATGTTTTTTTCAACATTCATTCCGCGAAAGATTGAACTTTCTTGAGGCAAATAGCCAATACCAAGCCTGGCGCGTCGATACATTGGTAGGCGTGTCACATCGCGACCATTGAGCACTACTTGGCCGCCTTCAGGCATCACGAGCCCTGCAATTGAGTAAAAGCAAGTTGTTTTTCCTGACCCATTTGGTCCCAAAAGAGCAACAATTTCACCTGGATTCAAATGTATGCTCACGTCACGAATTACTAAACGTTTGCGGTAGCTTTTTCTTAAAGATATTATTCCTAAGCCGCCTTGGCCCTCAGATACTTCGAAAGAGTGTTGCACCATTAATTTGATCCAGTTGACAGTATCGTTTTCACCTGACCCTCCACAGTTGCGGCACCAGTGTTCAGATCAATCTGCAAAGATTTGGCTGACATTAAAATTTTTCCTTGGCTAAAAAGTACATTTCCGTTCATCATTAAGGTACGGTTTTTCAAAGAGTATTCAACGGAATCAGATTTGGCACTTTCGTCAGCAGAAGCCACCGTCACACCACCGCTAGCACTCAATTTATCTATTTCCCCTGTTTCTAAATATGTCACTACAACAAGGTTGGCGGCGATCCGGATATCGCCTTGGCCAATTATTACATTTCCCTCAAATTGAGCAGATCCATTTTCTTGGCTTATTGTTAGCTTGTCTGCTGTCATTTCTACGGGAGCGTCTGAATCTGGGTCAAAACCACCCAGTAGTAGACTTGTTTGTGCAACGCCCTGCATTGCAAAAAGGAATGTAGAAATAATAATTGTACCTACAAGAATAGTTGTTCGCACATTTTACCTCGATTGGTTTGCTTTTGGGTTATATAACATCCGAACTCGATTTGTGAAAAGAATTTGCTGATCGCCAGAAATCATTTTTAAGACCATATTACCTGACTCTATGCTCCCGAGAGAGAAGACGCCTTTGAAAGGTCCGTTTGTGCTTGCATAGCTGTCATTGAAATCAATATCGAGTGTTTCAGTTGTGATCCAAAAGTTTAGTTTCGAAGCTAAGCGGACACCCTGTGATATTTTAGCGCTCTTAGTTTCTGCGTTCATTACACCTAAGCCGGCTGTTATCTCTGCAGTGTTACCCTGCGGTGTTTTGAATTCCACCCTTAGCTCTGAAACATCCAAAATACTTGGCTGGCTGGCATTTGGGGTGGCATAAGCTGCTGATAGTGCAAATTCAATTCCACTTTCACTGATGCCGGTAAAATATGGTTTCGTTATGCGTTGCTCGCGAATAATGTCTTCTACATTTAACTCGGCATAAGGCAGCGATTGTGTCACATCAACTTTTCCAGAAAAAAGAAAAATGGTTGAAAGCATGCCGAGAGCAGCAATTGGGAGCAGCGTCTTTATCCACGTAATAAAAAAAGAATAGCTATCGTCAAACAAAAATTTCATTAGCCTCGTGTCTAAAATTGTTTTTAAGAGTGAGAAAAAATGTCAGTGTCTGGCCAGCCCTGAATGTCTAGCTTCGCCCTTATTGGTAAAAAGTCAAAACAGGACTGTGCCACTCTCATTCGGTCTTCACGTTCAAGCTTTTGGGTCAGTATATCGCGCAGTTGGTGTAAATATAAAACATCTGATGCCGCATATTCAATTTGAGCCTTGGACAGTATTTTGGATCCCCAGTCAGAGGATTGCTGTTGCTTGGATATGTCTATTGCTAGAAGTTCTTGTAGCAAGTTTTTTAATCCATGTTTGTCTGTATATGTGCGAATTAAGCGACTTGCTATTTTAGTGCAATATACATTGGTGGTAAGTACTCCAAATGTTTTAAATAA
>CAJWTH010000177.1 GCA_913047725.1 uncultured Planktomarina sp. | reverse complement strand
CTATTTTATAATATCAACTTTCCTCCCGTTCCAGCGGCTAAGGTTTTAGGCATGAAATCTGTATCTCAAGGATATCGTGGGGATGGCGCTTTCAATGCCCAAGCAAGAAAGGCTCCAAACGGTCGTAAATTTTTATTTATGCAAGGCCAGTCTCAGCATGTTCCAACACAGGCTGGCACTGATGCCGCAGCAAACCTGGCTGGATTTATCTCAATAACCCCAATGAGAGCAGACCTAACAGCTCATGATCAACTAGCCAATCTAGCAAAAGTCTTAGTTTAACTAATGATCAGTTCAGCCGAACAAAAAATGCAATTCTTATTTTCCTTAAGATCATGCGGAGTAACTAACAAACGTGTACTCACGGCCATGGAAAATATCGATCGTAGAAACTATATTAGCGATACCTTTGCAGATAATGCTTACGAAGATACGCCACTTCCAATTGGCTGTGGTCAAACTATTTCTCAGCCCTCAATCGTAGCAATAATGACTGAAGCACTTGACGTGCAGGCACGTGATAAAGTTTTAGAAATAGGTACTGGTTCAGGCTATCAGGCGGCTATTTTAAGCCAATTAGCTCGGCGAGTATATACTGTCGACCGTCACAGCCAACTTACAATGGCAGCTCGAAAAGTATTTGAGAACCAAGATATACCCAACATTACTGCATTCACCGCTGACGGAAGCAAGGGATTACCTGACCAAGAGCCATTTGATCGCATAATAGTTACCGCAGCAAGTGAAGACACACCAAGCACGTTACTAGCCCAATTACGCCCTGGCGGCATTATGGTTCTGCCAGTTGGCCAATCTGATACAATGCAAACATTAGTCAAAATAAAAAAAACAGACCAAGGCTTGGAGCACCAAGAACTTCGAACAGTACGATTTGTGCCTCTTATCGAGGGTCTTGGAAAAACGTATGGCTAGAGTATACAGATTTAAATTCAAGTTGAGTAATGAAAAAGAGATAGCTAAATGAAGAAGAAAATTTTCACGAGTGCCCTCTTACCTTTAATTGTAGTGGGCGGTCTTGGGGGATGTGATCAAACCCTTGATCTGGACTTGCGAAGTAATCTCGGTGGTATACTTGACACCTCGGCAGCGGCACGTAACGCATTATCAGTCCGTCCAGCTCCAGATGGACGAGGCATAATAAAATTTTTAAGTTACCAAGTTGCAGTTGCAAAGCATGGTGACCGCATAGCAGATATTGCTGATCGTATTGGCATAAATTCTAATTTACTAGCGCGCTATAATGGGATTACGCCTGATGCGGTTTTACGAAATGGTGAAATAGTAGCCTTACCGCGCGATATTATAACAATTAGCAATGCAACGACACCTCTTAAACCAATCGTCGTGAGTGTAAGTGAGCTCGACGATAGACAAGTGACGGGCTCTAAAGCGACTGAAGGCTTAGAACCTGTAAGGCACAAAGTGCAAATTGGAGAAAATGCAACGACAATCGCCAGCTTATACGATGTATCTGTATCCGCACTTTCAAATTGGAATGGACTTGGCCCACAAAAAAATATTCGAATAGGGCAATTTCTACTAATACCAACAAACCTCAAAAAATTAGATGAAATTAGCGCTCCCGGCGAGGGTACCATTACCCCTGCTCCACCAAGCGGTAACAAGCCTGAACCAGAAATTGACGAGAAGTCAAATAAAACCGAATTAGTAACTGATGTCTCTATTACCAAAGTTGAGAAAAGCACATCCACACTAATAAATAATACGAGATTTGTTCGGCCAGCCGCTGGAAATATTATTCGGGCTTATAATAAGGGTACTAACGAAGGTATTGATATTGGCGCCAAGGCTGGCTCAGACGTTTTATCAGCTGAAAAGGGAACCATCGCAGCTGTCACAAAAGATACAAATGGAGTTTCTATTTTAGTAATCAAACATGATGAGGGATTACTCACCGTCTATACGAATATCGATAAGCTCATTGTTAAAAAGGGGGACAGCGTTGCTCGCGGTCAAAAGATTGCTGAAGTTAACAAAGGGTCACCAGAGTTTCTTCACTTCGAAGTACGAAAGGGTCTAGAGTCAGTGGATCCAGATGATTATATCTAATCTCTGAAAAATATATCAAAATTATATCGACAAGCCGTTTCTTCCAGCTAGGTCGACAAAAAACTGCCATGCCACGCGACCTGAACGTGCACCACGCGTTGCCTGCCATTCAATAGACTCTGCTATTAAAGTATCAGTTTCGATAGCCAAACCATATTTCTCACAGTAGCCAGAAATCATTTCAAGATATTGGTCTTGATCACAAGGATGAAAGCCAAGCCACAAGCCAAAACGATCTGATAAACTTATTTTTTCTTCCGCAGCTTCACTGGGATTTATGCCACTTGAACGCTCATTCTCAATCATATCACGTGGCATCAAATGTCTTCGATTAGAAGTAGCATAAAAAATTACATTTCTAGGTGACCCTGCAACTCCACCATCCAAAACTGCTTTGAGTGACTTGTAGTTTTGATCATCGTACGAAAACGATAGATCATCACAAAAAAGGATGAAACGATGCCCAGAGTTTCGCAACAATGCTAATAGGCGCGTAACTGATGATAAATCATCACGCTGCAACTCAACTATCTTTAATGGCAAGCCCTTCTGAACCACTGTGGTATGTACCGCCTTAACTAAGGAAGATTTCCCCATACCACGGGACCCCCATAACAAAGCATTATTCGCGGACATTCCTTCTGCAAATTGAATAGTGTTTTTCAGCAAGCTAGCTTTTGCACTATCAATTCCAACTAATAACTGCATGTCAACGCTTGCTACATTAGTTATTGGCTCAAGGTGATCAGGGTTTGCATGCCATAAAAATACATCATGCTCTTCCAACACAGGCATCTCGAGAGGTATTGGCGAAAGACGATCAAGCGCATCAGCAATTCTCTTTAAAAAATTTTGATCCATCACACGTCGTCCGTGTCATTTTCAGGTTTGAATAAATCATCGTCTGATAAGCCCTGCTCTTTTAAAAAGGTGTTACGTTTACGTTCAACATAGACAACGAGCCAAATTGAAACCTCATACAATCCATAAACGACTACAAACAAAATTACTTGAGTAACCACGTCGGGTGGGGTTACGATACCCGCCAAAATCAAAATACCCACAACGGCGTACTTGCGTACGTTACGAAGACCTGCAGCGGACACAAGCCCTGCCTTGCCCATCAGGGTAAGCAGAACCGGCAGTTGGAAACAAACGCCAAACGCCATAATGAATTTCAACACAACATCCAGTGTTTCTCGAACTGAACCTAAAAAACGTGTCTTTAGCTCGGTATCTAAAGTCTGC
>CAJWTH010000176.1 GCA_913047725.1 uncultured Planktomarina sp. | reverse complement strand
TTGGACGTATCCGCCAAGCACGGAACCCACGAGACGTGACCTGCCTGATACGGCAGAGAAGTTCCACGGGCCAAACTTCTTTTCAGGCGTCGATGCAAGAAAATCTAACCAGCTTTGGCCTGCAAATAAATCTCTCGGGACATTGCTGTGCAATGTGCTGACGGTCACTGGATTGCCTTCTTTTTTTTAACACTTCCCTCTCCTCGCGCAAAAGTCGGACTTCCTTGCGAAGGTGGGTATTGTCTTTGTCGACATCCTCATGCAGCCCCTACATCAGGTCATCTTGTTGATGCCGCTGGACCCATTTGTTCAGCGTCGAAAGCCCCACACCCAAATCTGGTGAAACCTGCAGCCGCGGCAAACCGCTACTGAGCGCGACGCGCACTGCATCCCGCCAAAACGCGTGTGTATATCTCTTTGCCATCCATTCTCTCCTTCATGGCAAACATTGCTCGAAAGAGACCGGAAATAAATCGTCGCAAGACCAAACAGGCGTTTAGGTTTAGGTTTAGGGTGGGGCAATTGATATGCACCATACTTGACGTGCGAGGAAATTTCTCGTGACAAAGTGTTGAGCGTCAGTGGATGGCGGGCGTCTTAACATTTCTCTTTCTTCAGGCAGCTGTCAAAACATTACTTTTTTGAGCGCTCTTAATGTTTTCTATCGATATCTTTGTACGAACCTGAGTTCAGGTCGTCACATTGACGCTTTATTCCAATTTATTCAAAAATAACTGCGCATCTAATTCATGGGCAGCTTATGGTCTTTTCGTTAATTAATAGGGTCCATAAGCAACGTAACTTTGTGGAGTTTTTAAGTCGTCCGTGGCTCATCGTTTATTCGTTCATCGGCGTAAATACTCGCGAAGAGTCCGTGCGGAATTGTGCAGATCCATTGCATAACTCTTTACTTTTATAACCAATCTGATCTGATCACTGGCAATCAGGTTTTACATTGAAATATCAAGAAATAACTTGAACGAAATGCTGGTCACCGGCATGTTATAGGGATGGCGATTTGCTTGGGGCATATTACTATGTACATTGGAATGGTGTGAATGTGGATTTCGATCATACAAAAAATAGTAGCGCCCTTTTTCTTGTCGCTTATTTTTACCACTGCATCTGCTGGCGAGTGGGAGATTTTTACCGGAACCTTAATTGAATACGATCAAAATGTGGCGACGCGAAATACAGTTGAATTCAAAAATGGTATTGAACTTGACGGGCGCGATAGAGTTTTCGAAAAGCCGGACATTCAAAATAAAATTAGCTTTGGAGACGTTTCCAAATATACGGATCCCGCAGTGGTTGATCTGGCACGTGAGTTAATGTTGGAAGGCCATACTGATTTCGTTTTAATTTCGTCAATTTTTGGCGGAAAATCACTGCTGGCGATGAAGGGGCAGCAACAAACTAAATTGGACTTATCAAGTGATTATTCAGTGATACGCGCTGATACTAGGGTGGATAAAAATGGTGATGGTAATTTTGAGCGTTTGGAACGGCTATCTGAAGACGATCAAGAGCATATAAACAAGCGCATAAGAAAGGTAAAAGAACGCTATGAGGCTAAGCGTGAGGAGCTGAAAAAGAGCGGTTGGGAAACGCAATATCGGTGAGGGAAGCAACGGTGAAAAAGGGCCGTTACGGTTTAACTGACAACTCTGATATTGCCAGTTTGGAGCGTGAAAACAGTAAAAGTATTGGCCATAATAGTAAAACCAAAGCTGTCTGTGACACCAAGGTTGGAAATAAAATGGGGCAGGGGGCCGCAAGCAAATCAGATGAACAGCGCGGGCCTAAAGCCAATTCCTCAAATAAGTTTGGGGCAGGCTCAACGCCCAATCAAAAAACTGAGACGAAATCAAAGTAATTAATCAAGGGCATAATCCACAATTTTTGAGGAAGCAAATGGGTAAAATAATAGCTCTAGGTGCAATAGGTGCGTTGGTCATTGGCCTTGCGTTCTACGCCGTGGTGTTGAAACCTGAAAGTTCGGCAAAAGGCTCTGGTTTGGGTCTGCCGGGACCGACTGCCAAAGGCACTGGATTGGGGCTGCCCGGTTATTCCAAGTGATTGACATAATGGCGTCTTAATCCATTGGCGCATCATTGAGAGTGGGGTTTGAGGTTAAAGCTGTATTGGCTTTTCTAGTTTTGGTGCGCGGCGGCTGTGTGGCTGCAGAGATTTTGTTTTTTGAAAGGAATTCGCATAACCAATTCAGGCTGTGGTTAATATTGTTTACTCATAATTTGTCGTCTGGCAGGTTTTTGTCCAACATTCTGGCCCAGCTTAGGCACTGACACGGCCGATGGACACTTGCGCCCAATCGATCGTTCAGTCGTGGCGGCACGGCATGCCCTTTTGCGTTCGTGCAGTCGTTCAGACCGCATCACTCATGGTTTTTATCTTTAAAAAATTCATTATGGTGGGCTTCAAGATAAAGTGTATGCTCCCAAAACTTGTTGATTTCGAGGCACTGGTCAGTCAGCGATTTCATAATCGACGAACACCCAAATCCTGTTCCAGCACTTGTGGCGCTGGCACTGGTCCTATTGCGGGTTATATTCGATTGTTTTTGAGCCCGGTTTACGCGGGTTTAGATGAAACATGACCCTGATATGCACAGGCTACTTTCGCCGGACATTTTCCTGAGTACAGACGCGTGAATTGCGCCAAAACCTTAACCTCAGCACCCTTTACAGGGCTGGAGGCTAAGGTCTTTTGGTTGGTGCAAGCGGGTCTTAAAAACAATCGACCAAAGTTTTCGCCATGTTGCGGATCAGCTGTGGATATAGTGCTGGACCCGGCTCCAGTGCGTCTCCGAGCGGGTCAATAATGCTTGTTTTTGCATCTGTTCCCTCAAGAACTGTTACGACAAGTCCCTTCTTGAACTGCGGCTCCGCAAGCACGCATTGTATTTTTTGTTCCTGAATTCTATCTTGAACTCTAGCAATGCGCGCCGGGCTTGGATCGGTTGCGTCACCAAGTGAGATTGCGCCCGAGGCCGGAAATTCAAAGACCGTTTCAAAATATTGATAAGCATCGTGGAAAACAATGAAACTATTGCCTCTGATTGGATCAAGCATGGTACTGACATCTGCCATGAGTGTATCAATCTCTGTCACCGCAGCTGCGGCATTAACGAAATAGGTGCTCGCATTGTCTGGATCTGCAGTTGAAAGCTGAGCTGCAATCAGGTTCAGCCAAATTTTGGCATTTTTTGGTGAAAGCCAGGCGTGAGGATCATGTGCCCCATGCGCGTGCTCATCGTGGTCTTGGTCTTCTGTTTCGGCATGGTCTTTGTCGCTGTGGTCGTCATGGTCGTGCTCTTCGAAAAGGACGCTTTCCCTGAATTCAA
>CAJWTH010000175.1 GCA_913047725.1 uncultured Planktomarina sp. | reverse complement strand
TCCGCAATTCTAACTAAAGGCTCGGAGGTAATAGAAACTCGGTGCCATTCAGTACGCTCCCGGCGTTCACCAGTGTTTCTGTCTTTCCAGTTTTCCGAAGTTGCAACAGAAAAGTTACATACCTTCCCACCGCTAGGAAAATTACGAACTTCGGGATCTTGGCCAAGATTTCCTATAATAATTACCTTATTTACTGATCCTGCCATCTCCATCGCCCTTCGCTACTATTTACAAAAGTTACTCAATATTAGTTAATTAAGTTGGTCCTACATCTGCTGCCATGTATTACAGTTACGCAAAATTAATTCCAGCACATTAAGTAAAAATTTATAGTTTTCTATTCTGCGGCAATTTTTATAACTGGTTCCATTTTTTCTAGAACATCGTCGGGCAGGTGACATTTCATTTGGTGGCCATCCTTCATTTGACGTATCGGCGGAATTTTAATATCACAAAGTCCATCTGTAACTTGTGATTTCCAATTACAACGAGTTTGGAACGGACAACCTGTTGGTGGGTTCATAGCTGACGGAATATCACCTTCCAATACAATGTGTTTTTTCTGGATTGAGGTATCTGCTATTGGTACAGCGCTCAAAAGAGCTTCCGTATATGGATGGTAAGGTGGTTGAAACACTTGCTCTGTAGTTCCCATTTCTACCACATGGCCAAGATACATCACCATCACACGGTCTGAAAGGTACCGCACAATTGAGAGGTCATGGCTTATAAACAAAAGAGTAGTCTTATGTTCGCGCTGAATTTCCATCAGAAGGTCAGTTACAGCAGCCTGCACTGATACATCTAAAGCTGATACCGGTTCGTCAGCCACAACAATTTTAGCATCCCCAGCAAAGGCTCTTGCTATCCCAACTCGCTGTTTTTGCCCTCCTGAAAGTTGACGTGGCATGCGTCCCGCAAATTCTCGTGGTAATTTAACTAGATCGAGTAGTTCTAACATCCTTTTTTGTCGGGCTGAATCACTGTTGCCTATTTTAAAAATTTCTAGTGCCCTCACAATTTGGCTGCCAACTGTCATTGATGGGTTGAGCGTGTCAAAGGGGTTCTGAAAAACCATTTGTACGTCAGACACTGTTTTTGTTTCACGTTTTTCGATTGATGTAGATGCAACATCTCTGCCTTCCAACAGTATTTTGCCGTCTGTTGCGGTTTCTAGTCCCATCAAAACTTTTGCGAAGGTCGATTTACCGCAACCAGATTCACCCACTATTGCAAGGGTTTCAGATTCCCTGGCTTCAAACGTCAGAGTTTCGTTCGCTTTTACTACCTTTTTATTTCCTCCACCAAACAATGCATTTGCGGCAACTTCATAGTATTTTTTTAGGTTTTCTATTTTAAGAACAACATCGCCTGGCTCAGACTTGATCTTTTTTTCTGCAAGAACAGCGTCTGCCGCCCAATCAATTTCCGCCCACTTTAAACAACGTGAGCCATGCCTGTCTCCATGTGGTACTGTTTCCATTGAAATCTCTGCTTGGTCACATTGGCCAGCACTAAAATAATCGCAGCGCGGACCAAAATTACAACCGCTTGGCCGCTCATGCGGGAGAGGAAAGTTTCCTGGAATTGCAATCAATGGCCGAGCATTTTTATTAGCACCAGGCAAGGGTATGGACCTAAATAGAGCCTGTGTGTAGGGATGCTGCATTTTATCAAACACATCTTCAATTAGGCCAGTTTCAACGGCTTCTCCAGAATACATGACGCAAATCCGGTCACAGGTTTCTAAAATTAAGCCAAGGTTATGGGAGATGAAAAGCATTGAAGTTCCATACTTCTTGCCAAGGTCTTTAACCAATTCCACTACTGCAGCCTCAACTGTAACATCGAGGGCGGTAGTGGGTTCATCTAATATAAGCAGGCTGGGCTTTGACATTAAAGCCATCGCAATAACAATACGTTGTTGCTGACCGCCAGAAAGTTGGTGAGGGAAAGATTTTAATATTCTTTCAGGGTCGGGAAGTTTAACATCGGTCACGACTTCCAGTGCCCGTCCGCGTGCTTCAGCTTCTGATACTCCTTCATGTATCATTGGCACTTCCATAAGTTGGCGACCAATTTTCATGGCTGGATTGAGTGATGCCATGGGTTCCTGGTAAATCATTGCTACCTCAGAGCCACGAATTTTCTGTAATTCGTTGCTACTCATATTGTTTAGATCTCTACCCTTAAACTTTATAGAGCCCCCAACAATACGACCGTTCACTCCCAAGTCTTGCATAACCCCCAGTGCAACAGTGGACTTTCCACAGCCGGATTCGCCAACCAGTCCCATTGCCTCACCAGGTTGTATGCTACAGCTAAAGTCCATTACTGCTGGTATTTCCCGGAGACGCGTAAAAAAGGAAATAGAAAGTCCTTCTATCTCTAAAATTGGTCCGGCATAGTCTGTGTTAGCCATGACGTTAGTCCTTTAAGCTTTCTTCGCGCAGGCCATCAGCCAGCAGGTTTAGTCCCAGTACCAAGCTCATTAAGGCTAGTGCTGGTACAAGGGCAGGGACGGGAGCTACCGAGAGCAATCGACGTCCAGCATTAATTGTAGTTCCCCAGTCAGGTGATTCAGATTCTAAACCCAAACCAAAGAAACCAAGTGTACCAAGTAGGATTGTAGTGTAGCCAATACGTAGGCAGAAATCGACAATAAGTGGGCCACGGACATTTGGTAAAATTTCCCAAAGCATTATATACCATGAGCCTTCGCCACGGGTTTGGGCTGCGGCAACATAGTCGCGGGATTTTATATCGAGAGTAAGACCTCTAACAATTCTAAAGACTGTTGGTGAGTTGACGAACACGACTGAGACAAACACCACTAATATTTCTGATGGCAATGAAATTGCATCAAGAAAGTACGGCAGAATATATACAGGAGAGCCTATCTCGGAAATCATAGAAAGATAGAACCAAAATAATATTAGTGTTACGCCCCCTACAATCCACCACCGGATATCTGGTCGCGTATGAAAGCGCGCGTTCAGGAGTACCCCAAAAAAGATTACGGGGAAAATAAACAGTATCATTGCCATATAGTTTGGCAGACCTGTTTTCACAATTTCTGGTGTCACCAGAAGGAAAAACAACAAAATAACAGGGAATGCGAGTATTAAATTAGCAAGAAAACTGATGACAGTATCAACGGCTGTCCTCAATAACATCCAGATAAGTAATAAAGAAAGAATTGTCAGAAGAATTGCTATGTCAATTGGAGCGACAGCAAACATTAGAACAGAGAAAACTAAAACTACACCAGATGTTAAATAAAAACCCCTAGTTTTGAACTTCAGAGGAGCAGATTCATAATATCCAGCTGGTAATCCCAGTGTGATGCCCACCATAAAAGCAAATAAGGTGGCTGCGGGTGCTATTATGATGACTATTGCTGACCCTTTTATTGCACGACTAAAAACGTCGCGCGCCAGATTGTCACCGCCTAGTAAATAATGGGCGTATTCGCCTGCCTCTGCTCCCCGGACTGGCGTGCCTGGTAGTTTGTTTTTCATTCCAGAGACTTGGCTAAGTTCATCATGAGTTACGAC
>CAJWTH010000174.1 GCA_913047725.1 uncultured Planktomarina sp. | reverse complement strand
AATATTTATCTATCGGATCCTCACCCAAATAAATTGGAAAATAGCGACCAGCATAGACGCCACGCACCATCTTTGGACTATCCGTACGGGCCAAATATGGAGAATCCTCAAACCGACGCGCACTGATGGATACATTATTTTTTAAATCGGAGGCTTCCTGTAAGTTACTCATTTTTATTTCTCTTTATGTTTTGTTGTTTCTATTCGCAAAATCTCAGGTGGTTCATGGGCCGTCACGCTGGGTGGCAATTTTTGATAGAGATCAACTTGAACCATACAGGTATGTGCTGTTGGGCCTTGTCCCAACTTTGAGGTACCTTTATCCCGGGTAAGGACGTTGGGATTTCCATGCTTGCAAATGGAATTTGGTTTTGAAGGATCTTCAGGGTCATACCAGGCTCCCGTACTCATCTGAACAACGCCTTCACGTAGTGCCTTATCGATTACAACACCTGCTAAACATGCTCCACGAGCGTTTTTTATCTGAACGACATCACCATTTTTTAAATGACGTTCAGCAGCATCGCGTGGGTTAATATGGATAGGTTCCCGGGAGTTTACCTTTTTCGCTCTGCTGACTTGGCCATGATCAAATTGTGAGTGTAATTTATCTTTAGGCTGGTTCGAAATTAAATGTAACGGCCAACGGGGGTCAAAGCGCCCTAACCATTCATAAGGCTCTTGCCATGCCGGATGCCCGGGACAATCATCGTATCTAAAATCAGCCACCGTTTTGCTAAAAATTTCAATTCGTCCACTGGGCGTATCCAAGGGATTAGCTACAGGGTCTTCCCGAAAACTTTCAAGCATAACAGTAGGCTTCACAGGGTCATTAAGTTTGAACCAACCGTCTTTGAGAAATGTTTCATAGTTAGGCATATCTATCTTCGCAGCTTGTGCCCGATCCTGAGTTTGTTCATAAATCCAACGCTGCCAGTCTAGCTTGCTGCGCCCCTCAGTGAAGGCATCCCCTACACCCATCTCTTTGGCAATACCTGCAAAAATATCGTAATCATCGCGAGCCTGCTCATTTGGTTCTATTAACTTTGACATTGATACCACGTAGGGATCACGCGGTGTCATTGCGATATCTTGGCGCTCCAATGTGGTCGTACAAGGCAATACGATATCAGCCCGCTTTGCCAACGAATTCCAACACCATTCATGGGCAATAATAGTGTCAGGCTTTTGCCACGCTTTCATCAATAAGTTGAGATCTTGATGATGGTGAAACGGATTGCCACCTGCCCAATAGACCAGCTTGGTTTTGGGGTATTGATACCTAATTCCGTTAAAATCAAAGTGCTCACCTCCACGTAACAGAAGGTCTGAAATTCGAGCAACAGGTATCAAGTTTTCGATTGCATTATGTCCTTGCGGAAATGACGCGCCCGGGATGATTGTATGCTGACTTCCCACATAATTCATGGCGCTGTAGCCAAATCCAAACCCTCCCCCTGGCAGTCCAATCTGCCCAAGCATCGACGCTAGCATAATAGCTGCCCAAAACGGTTGTTCGCCATGGTCTTGGCGGGTCAGCGACCAACTCACAGAAATCATCGTACGTTCTGCTGCCATACGTCGAGCCAGCTGTCGGATCGTCTCAGAAGGGATTTCACTAATCTCTGCAGCCCAGTCAGCAGTTTTCGCAACTCCGTCACTCTGGCCCATTAAATAAGGCAGGAACTTGTCAAAGCCTTCTGTATAGCGATTTAGGAAGTCTCGATCACTGAGCCCCTCAACCTCCAAAGTATGGGCTAGTCCCAAAATAAGCGCCACATCCGTATTGGGCCGCAACGCTAACCAGTCGCCACCAACCTCCTCCAATAAATCAGAGCGGAGTGGGCTAATATTTACAAAGTGTATTTTTGCTGCAGCCGCACCAAGCAAACCGTCACGTTGCACATGGTTACCTGTACCACCCTGACTAATTTGTCCATTTTTTATAGGCATGCCACCAAAAGCGACAACCAATTTAGTATTTTCACGGATTGACTCCCAGCTTGTGCAGGTATCCAGGAAAGCACGAAAGCTACCCAAAATGTGAGGGACCATCGCTTCGGCTGCCGCAAAGCTGTAAGTAAATTTTGAGCGGGTATAGCCACCTATACAATTCAGAAACCGATGCAATTGACTTTGGGCATGATGAAACCGCCCAGCACTAGCCCAGCCATAAGACCCTCCAAAAATAGATTGGTTACCATATTGGGTACGAACACGCTCAAGTTCGCTGGATACCAATTTATGAGCCTTATCCCAACTAACTTCCACAAATGGATCAACACCACGAAGCTGGGGTCGACATCCAGGACCACCCTCTAACCAGCTTTTGCGCACCATTGGCGCGTCAATGCGCGTGGGCCCATCCTGCACATCAAGAATGCCCTGTCCTATTGCAGAGGGATCAGTGTCACGCTCAAAGGCTAACAACTCTTGAACGCGGCCATTATTAACTTTTGCCCGATATGTACCCCAGTGGGAACTTGTTAGAGGAAGCTTATCAGGGGCAGACTCAAGGTCACGAAACTTAAACGCATCTGCCATTATAATCTCCAATAATTTGGCTCTCTTGAGGCCCGACTAACTTTAGCTTTTTTTATTTTTAATTCACTAATGAAAATACTTACCTTTAGAAAGTTTTTTGAGTCAACGGTTGATTAATAGACTTTCAACGCTTTATGAATAACAGTGAGTAAAAGATAATTAGCAATTAGGTACACGCCAAATGCGATCTAGTTCGATAAGAAATATTAGACGAGCGGAACTATCGGTAGCAGCTTTTGAGGCCGTTATCGAATACGGATTGCGTAGAACCACTCTAGACAAAGTGGGTAATAAAGCAGGTCTTTCTAAAGGAGTAGTGCTTCACCATTTTAAAGATAAAAGTGCATTACTTGCAGCAGTATTTCGGAGGTCAAACTCCCTATTGAGTGAATCTGTTATGGAATTATACAAATATGCCGAAACTCCCTACGAACGCTTATGGGCTATAATTGTAGCGAATTTTTTTGAATCGATTTTTAACCACAGGGTTTGCCAAGCTTGGGTGTCACTAATTTCAGAAGTTCCGCATAATCACGAGTGCCAGCGTATTCAAATTGCATGTAATAATAGGATTGGTAGTAATCTTAGACATGAATTGAAACACTTACTAGACCCTGAAGAAGCCAAGTCTGCCTCCAAACAATTAGGAATTTTGATTGATGGTCTTTGGATGCGTGGCGGCCTTTCAGTTGAACCAGTTGAAAGCAGCGCGGCTATCTCAGATATCGAATTTGCACTTTCTAAGCTCGTTCCCTTTGACGAAGTTAGTGCAGCGAAACACCACAATGCTCGCAAAAAAATTGAAGGAATTGCTAAAATAGTACTTGGCTCCAAGGCATTTAAAGAACGGTCTTATCGGACCAATTGAATTTGTCCCACTACGCAATCAATTAAACTAACTTTTCTGACCTTTTAACCAGTGATGCAATGGGCTCCAAAAGGCTTGCACCAGCAATTAGAATGATCCCAACCACCTCACGAATTCCAAAAGGCTCTCCAGCTAGAAGCGCTACCGAGATTGATCCA
>CAJWTH010000173.1 GCA_913047725.1 uncultured Planktomarina sp. | reverse complement strand
GTTTATGAGAATGTTATCAGTAGGTTATCTACCAGTAGACTGCTTAAGTCCGATGTTAATGGTGCACCCGACAGGATTCGAACCTGTGACCTCTGCCTTCGGAGGGCAGCGCTCTATCCAGCTGAGCTACGGGTGCTGATCTGGCTTGCGCTCAGACTATTTTGGCTCTGATTTCCAGCCTTAAAATGTTTCTTCGTTAAACCACTTACTAAAACTTAAAAGCAAATAATATAAAATTATAAAAATACCAAAATTAGTAAAAAGAAAATCAACAATCACAAAGCTTCAGTATTTATTAAGAAAATTGCATACCGAACAAATCGTAAGATTCAAGTGTTAATGAAAATATTCTGTACATCCATATTGCTTTCGCCTCAAATCTGCTTCGCGACTCTTCAGCAACCAGCTGCTGCCGTCTGGATCATTTTCATAATAAGCTGCTGCGATTTCAACTAAAGCTCGGTAGGACTTACACTTAGTGCTATTGTCTCGCTGTGCTTGCTCATTTTCCAAGTATTTAGAGGTAACCGTAATAATTGTGCCAATTAGTAAAGCAATCATTAAGCTAAATAAAAATGAAAGCATGATCAGCTTCTTATGTTTTTTAATAAAAATCTTCAAATTAGAAACCTAAGACAATGTATGGCCCCGACAGTATACTTTATATTTTGTCTGAAACAGTGATGATTATTCTACAATATTATTGTCTAAACAATATCAACGTACCCATGACTTTACTTTGATGGGTAATGTTGAGAAAAGCTCATGCGCCCCAAACGCGAATTTCACCACAATCTATATGAACAAACTGAGACCCAGAATATCTGCCTACGCCACCGCCAGCACACTTTGCTGCGGCCCGCGCTACCTGATTTACCGTACGTCCTGGCATGCTTATATCCGCTGCTTGACCTATTAGATGCAAAGATTTTTTTGCAACACCACCGCCCAAGCGTGACCGTAGAAGTTTATTTGTACTTTTGGTGCGATATCCAGAAAGCAAATGTAAAGGTGATTGAGTGTCAAGGACACGGTGTGTAGCAGAAATTATATCAATAGTACGTGTGTCGATCTCGTAACTTTTATTTTTCCTCAAATCCCTCATGAACCAGTCGATCTCTGTTAAAGCGTCTTTAATATATTTACCTTCTATCCAGTAAATCATATCTATCGATTCACCACTTCTTAAAGAGTACATTTTTATACGACGAATATTATTAGGCCCGTTGAGAAAAGTACTTGCATTCAAGTAATTAGGTGCTGAAAGAGCAGGGATTGCAGCGAAAGACCGCAGCAGGTGGCGGCGAGAAATTAATGAGGTTTCATATTTCATATTTGTTATTTTCTTAGATTTATTTACAACTGGACAAATTACTTGTTCAAAAAAATTAACTAAAACACATCTCAGATATTAAAAAGCTCTCTATATAACTTAACGGACAAAATTTAGATTTTTTAGCACCCTTTTAAATTATAATAAAATATAAATGGCTACAATTATAAGTTTGGAAAACAGATCTTTTTATTTCTAGAAACTATTTTTATTCTTATAATATTTAATGCACTGTGATTTTTAAATGCGAAGTTTTTTTATTACTTTATTAAATTTTTGTTTAGTAGCTCTCTTTCGACGACTGTTAACCGCAATAGCGATGGCTAATTTCATTTTAATAGTTTTTTTGAGTACTAATGCTGCATCTGCTGACCCAATTTCCGTCAAACAATTTATTGCTAAGGCCAGCTTCCAGCAGGATTATGTGTTTCAGTTTTATAAGAACCGCAATTATAAATTATTCTGGTTAGGAAATACTGGAGATAACTCAGCTCGGTTGAAAGCATTTACCTTTGCTCTCGCGGATGCATCCATGCATGGATTGCCCAGCTCTAAATTTAGTTCAAAAAGACTCCTTTCTGAAATTTCCAATGTGAACTCTAACAAAGAATTAGGGCATTTAGATGTAAAGCTAACTTTAGTTTTTATTAAATATGCTAGTGTTATGGCAAATGGAATTTTAAAACCAAAAAAAATAGACAAGCAAATTGAGCGAGTAAACTCTTTTAATGAGAATTTTGACTTTCTAAGTGAGTTGGAGCAGTCAGATCCATTTAGGTTTTTTAAAAATTTATTTCCACCTAGCCCTGAGTACAAACGGTTAATGAAAGAAAAACATCGGTTAGAGAGACTTCTTGCTAGTGGTGGTTGGGGGGCACTGATAACCGCTGACAAATTATTGGTTGGGGAGCAGGGAGGTGATGTAGTCTTGCTGCGCAATAGACTGATTTCAATGGGGTATTTATCACCAACATACTCTTCTTCCTATGATCTGCCATTAGTAAAAGCAGTAAAGGAGTTTCAATCTGATAATGGTATCGCTTCAGATGGATCCGCCAACCAAAGTACTTTGAATCTAATCAATGTGAATGTGGAAGAACGACTGAAATCTGTACTTGTAGCCATGGAACGGGAACGGTGGTCTCGGACACTTCACAAAGACCGACATGTAGTGGTCAACTTAACTGATTTCACTGCAAAAATAGTGGATAGTGGCAAGGTCATATTCGAGACCAAGGCTATAATAGGATTTGATGACTTAAATCGTCGAAGTCCTGAGTTTTCAGATATTTTAGAATTTATGGTGGTAAACCCGAGTTGGTATGTGCCTCGATCCATCGCAGTGCAAGAGTATCTACCGATGCTTAAGGCGAATAGTAATGCGGTAAGTTTTTTGGAATTAAGAGATAATATTGGTAATATTATTCAACCTGATGAAGTTGACTTTTCTAATTTTGATCAGGAAACATTTCCGTATAGCATGCGTCAGCCGCCTGGTGTGAGTAATGCATTAGGCCTAGTAAAATTTATGTTTCCAAATAAAAATAATATCTATTTGCATGACACGCCGTCAAAGAACCTATTCGAACTTGACGTTAGGGCCTTTAGTCATGGATGCATTCGTCTGAGTAATCCATTTGGTTTTGCTTATGCCTTGCTTGCCGTACAATCTGACGACCCTATATCACTTTTCCACTTTGCCTTAGGCTCTAATAAAGAAGTAAAAATTGAGTTAAAAAAGCCCATTCCCATTCATCTCATTTATCGAACAGCGATTACCAAAGCTGGTGGTGGCCTCCAGTTCAGAAAAGACATCTATGGCAGAGATGCCAACATTTGGAACGCCCTCCGAGCTGAAGGGGTAGTTTTAGGTTCTGTGACCGGCTAAGAGTTAATTAAATTTTAAGGCAGCCTTTTTATGGATAGCATTACAGTAAAAGAATTGGCACATGCCCTGTCGGCTGAGGCGGTAGGAAACCTCGATATTAGCATAACGGGTGCTGCTGAACCGCAGGATGCGCAAGCCGGTTTATTGGCTGTCGCTACCTCTGAGCCATTCGTTGCTAGGTTAGGCGAAGGAAAAGCTAAGGTTGCTTTGCTCGCCAACGGGGTGGATTGGCGGTCACTTAATTTGGAGGCAGCTATTTTCGTAGATCGACCTCGTTACGCATTGGCGGGGTTGACGTTAAAATTAGACAATAACTGGAGGCAGGGTAAAGCTTTTATTCACCCTAGTGCAGTCATTGATCCAACGTCAAAAATAGCTTCTGGCGCACGTATAGGTGCATTTTCATATATTGGCGCTGGAGTGGTTCTAGGAAAAAATGCCTGGTTGGGTACCCATGTTACCCTTGGGAATGGCAGTTTTGTTGGTGATGACCCTACATTATTGGATGGTGTCAAAATTGGTCAAAATGTTATTATTGGCCAACGTTTTGTCGCACAGCCGGGCGTGGTGATAGGAGCAGATGGCTTTTCTTATGTTTCCAAAGAGG
>CAJWTH010000172.1 GCA_913047725.1 uncultured Planktomarina sp. | reverse complement strand
GGGTGATATTGTTCTTTTGGATGGTGTTTTAGCCTCTGGAAAAACGTTCTTCGTGCGGAAATTGGTGGAAGCTTTGGGCACTGAGGATGAAATATCCAGTCCCACTTACGCAATTGCTAACATATATAAGTGCCCTTCAATTGATGTACTACACGTAGACGCCTATCGTTTGGAAAATGATAAAGACTTTTATAACCTTGGCCTTGAATTGGAAGTTGAGGGTTCAATTTGCATGATTGAGTGGGGGTCACGCATACAAGAGGCCTTTGATGATTTTCTTAAAATTTCAATAAAACTAAACGCAAAAAATATCGATAAGAGAGTGTTTGTTATGACTTCGCATGGCTCACGGGCAACTGTACTTTTGCAGAGCTTAAAAACAAGATGCCAGTCAGTATGAACATGGTATCACTTCTACTACAAAATTCTTCTGGTGTGATGTCTGTAGGCGTTGCTCATGGTGAAAAATTACTTTTTGATAGTATGTCTGATATTAATCTGGCTGGTTCTCGCAATGTTGAGTTATATGTAAAAGCTGCTCTTTTGAACTCTGACAAAGCTGTTGCTGATTTGGGCTGTATATTTGTGGATATTGGCCCGGGCGGACTTGGCGCAACGCGAACGACTGTAGCATTTGCTAATGCGCTTGGCTTTGCCAAAAAGATTCCAGTTATTGGAATTAATGCGTTTGAATTAATAGGATACCACGTCGGTCATTTAGAACAAAAACCGGTTGTTTGCATACGTCCAGCGGCACGTCCCAACCACTACCTGGGTCTATATGAGGGTCAAAATCTAACTGATTTTAGTTATGCTGATACCCAAGATGTCCAAGTCTTCATAAGGAGACATCAAAATACTGCAGCATTTGCTGGAAAGTTCTCCTTTAGAACTGACGAAAGTGAGCTAGAAGAGCCCTGGCCATTGCCAATTGCAAATGTAGCTTCAATGGCATCTTTTTTACAAGTTGCATTAAAAAAATATCAATTAGGAAATTGGACGATGCGGGTTTTTCCAGTCACTGAATCTTCAATTGGAAATGTCCGTTAAAAGGATTCAGTTGTTCTCCAGTTTAGTCTAGGAAAATTAATAGTCTTTAAGTACCAATTATCAGCTGAACACCCTTCCTTGTGGATCGGGAGCAAAAGAATTAGTTACTCCTAGTCTAAAGGTAAATGCACAGTGTCTGAATCTCTATCCAAGTTTAGCCGAGAAGTGGTTTCGGATGTAGTGTCCAGTCTGCAGGTAGGCGGTGTTGTTTTACTACCCACTGACACTGTTCTGGGGCTTGCAGTCTTGCCTGATTGTCAAGCTTCTGTTCAGAAGCTTTATGCATTAAAAGCTAGACTGAGATCTAAGGCACTACCTATTATGGTGGCTAACCTAAAGCAGGTTGAGGATCTGGGGGTCATCGTAACACCTAATGTGGAAAAGTTACTGAATAGCCCATTGGTTCCAGGTGGGCTCACTATTGTTGCTAGGTTAAATCCTCAAACTTCTCCGAAGTGGCTTCAGGATAGGAGCGAAATTGCATTTCGCATTCCAAACTCTGAGCTCCTGTTAAATGTCTTGGAAAAGACGGGGCCAGCCCTGGTCACAAGTGCAAATTTGGCAGGAAATAAAACGCCCACAACTACCCCAGGTGTACTAAGCCAGCTAAATGGCGCGCCGGATTTGGTAGTGAGTGGTAAGGCTCTTACTAACACACCATCAACTTTGGTTAACTGTTCTACAACTGTGGTTACCGTTGACCGTGTAGGTGCAATACCTATTGTTGAGTTATCAAAATGGGTCGAGGTGCAAAGTGGGTAACTTTGTGCTGGGAATCGAAACTTCATGTGATGATACTTCAATTGCGCTAGTTGATAGGAGGGGTAATGTTGAGGCGATTGAGACTGTTTCACAATATGCCATCCACTCAGAATTTGGTGGTGTCTATCCTGAGCTTGCCAGCCGGGCGCATTTAGAGGCCATATTACCCATAATCGAAAGTGTCATGGCGAAGGCAAAAATAACGCCATTAGAACTTGCAGGGATTGGTGTGACGCGTGGTCCGGGGCTTATGGGATCTCTCTTAGTAGGCCTATCGACAGCACAGGCGTTGGGTATGGCATGGAGTGTTCCCGTTTATGGAGTTAACCACTTACGGGGTCATATCTGTAGTGTTGATCTAGAGGTAAAGCGCCTGGATTATCCGGCAATTGTTCTATTGATATCAGGCGGCCATACCTTGCTAGCTCATATGACAAATAAAGAGACATACGAATTAATGGGAACCACGAGAGATGACTCAGTGGGTGAGTGCTATGATAAAGTCGCCCGCACTTTAGGACTTGGCATGCCCGGTGGACCGGCCATTGATCGCTTGGCTGCAACTGGAGAGCCTAAGATCAAGTTTCCAAGACCAATGATAAAATCAGGTTATGAATTTTCATTCTCTGGTTTGAAATCAAGCGTTTCGAGGCATGTTGAGACCCACAAAGATTGGGATGTAAATGACGTAGCAGCTTCTTTTGTGGAGGCTTGTGTTGATGTTCTATCAAGCAAAGTTTTGAATGCAATTTTGGATAAAAAACCCAAAATACTGGCGGTGGTGGGAGGAGTTGCTGCAAGCCCGCAGATGCGCGCGCGCATGCAGGGCATTTGTGATGAGACTAGCGTCACATTATGCTTGCCACCAATAAAATGGTCTACGGACAATGCCGGTATGATAGCAATGGCGGCCTGGGATTATATTGATAAAGGTATTGTTACGGACTTAGAACCAAGTCCCAATTTACGCTTGGATCAAGCCTGACCTTTGACAAGGTTTGTTGTCTTAATGGTTATTTGGCGTGGGTAGCCCTGCCATTACTATTTACGGGCTGCTGTTTTGGTGCTCGGCATCCGAAATGGGTTTAGTCTTGGATTACTGAAGGCAGAAACCTATTCAATGGGTTCATGTTTAGGCTGAGGTTCTGCCCTGAACCCGTAAATGCTAGGGAAATAGCTATTACGGTTAAAGACGCTGCATATTCCCAACCCCCACCACTGGCAGAATGCAACCACCCATTGCCGCTATTCATTACTGCGGCGCCAAACACGATGGGAACCGCTAGGGCAGCGGCTAGTTTTGTCTGTATGCCTAACACTAGAGCTAATCCACCAACTAATTCACCAAAAATTACTAAGTAAGCTATGATTGATGGCAAACCGATGCTAGAAAAATAACCTACCGTTCCAGCAACCGAAAAGACATACACTTTCAACCAGCCGTGGGCTAAAAGAATAATTCCAAAATGAATTCGTAGTAGGCTAACGCCGAGTGACTGGATGTTTGTCTTGTTCATCATAATACCGTCCCCATGAATACGTTAGCTACCCACAGCTTCTTCTATCGCAGTTTTTAATAGCTTCTGCTCATTGCACGAGAAAAGCCAACAAATTTTTTCTATTTTTACTAAATTTTTCTTTGCATTTTCAATTTCGCCTAGTGTGATGAATAACTCACCCTGATACTGCAATGCCCCAATGTGTTTTGCATTTAGTTCTAATGCCTTTTCATAATATTTTGATGCACTTACAAGGTCTCCTGATTTTCGCGCTGTAAAACCTAAAAGATTATATTTGTCAGCGCCCCTTCCTCCAGCATTCACTGTCTTAAGTTCTTCGTGTGCTTTGCTAAAGTCCTCTGTATTTATAAGTTGATAGGCTTTGGCAAACGGGTCTGCGGGTTGATTGCCACCGTCATCTGAATGTGAATATGAACCCGATCCTGATGAACTTGATCCTGATGAGCTCGACGAACTCGAACTTGATGAGGATGACGAACTTCCCCCACTACTTGCAGCGAAGCCAATTTG
>CAJWTH010000171.1 GCA_913047725.1 uncultured Planktomarina sp. | reverse complement strand
CGCATTCGAACTTGTGCAGTAGCCTCTTCACCGGAAATATAAATAACCTTTAGACCATTTCGAGCAAACCGAGCGGCAGCCTGTAAAAGTAATGTTGATTTACCAATGCCTGGATCGCCTCCCACCAACACTGCGCTGGCATCAACTAAACCACCCCCAAGGACTTGGTCCAGTTCTGCTACACCTGATTTTGTTCGTACTGGTGGGGTTTCTTTTGTCGCTAAATCGGTCAAAGTGATAAGGTTGCCCCTTTTACCCCCAAGCGTTTTGCTTGGTCCGCTAGCCAGGGGTCCTTCGTCAGTTAGGGTATTCCATGATCCACAGCTATCGCATTGGCCTGACCATTTGCTGTGTCCAGCGCCACATTTTGTACATGAGTACGTAAGTTTTGGCATTAATGGCCCTACATCTTTTTTTTAAAAACATTTTTATATTAGTTCTTATGTGCGTTCTTATCGTCCAATAAAATTTACTAGCGGAGTGTTTTGATGGGGCCCTTTGCAGTGCCATGAATAAATTGATTTACGTAGGAGTTCCCACTATCTTTAAGTTTGGAGCGTGATCCACACCATTGAATTTTACCGTCATGCAGCATTGCTACTTGGTCAGCTATCGCCATTACGGAGGTCATGTCGTGCGTTATAGTCATTGCTGTGACGCCTAGTTCAACTACTATTTCTCTTATTAATTCATTTATTACGCTGGACATTATGGGATCTAGCCCAGTGGTTGGTTCGTCAAAAAATATAATTTCAGGGTCTGTAGCAATTGCACGAGCCAAACTAACTCTTTTTTGCATACCACCTGACAACTCTGCTGGATACTTATCCGCAATTTCGGGACCTAAGCCAACACGGCGTAACTTTTTTATAGAAATTTCCCGGGCTTCATCTTTTGATCGCTTTTGGCTGCCACGCTGTAATCTAAATGCTACGTTTTTCCATACGGGTAATGAGTCAAATAACGCACCGCCCTGGAACAGCATCCCAAAACGCTCTAAAAACTGATCATGTGTGCTTTTGTTAACATCGATCCCGTCAACAATTATTATGCCGCTATCGGGTTTGATTAGACCGAGTACAGTTTTAATCAGTACAGATTTTCCAGTGCCCGAACCGCCGATTATTGCCATGCTTTGGCCACGGGCTACTTCTAAATTAACATCACGTAATACGTGATTGTTATCAAAAGATTTTTTTATATTTTTAAAATGTATCATGCAGTAAACAATAATGCTGTAAGTAAAAAATTTATTGCTAAAATTAACACCGCAGCTGCTTGCACCGATGATTTAGTAGCGCTGCCAACGCCTTGAGCGCCGTGGTTAGAGTTTAACCCATAATAACAACCCATTAGTGTGGCTATTAAGCCAAAAGAAGCTCCCTTTACCAAAGATGACAATATGTCTGCGGCAGTTAAGAAGTGCACTGTACTGAGGATGTAATTGTTAGGGTTAAATCCAAGGCTTTGGGTGGAAACCAAAAAACCACCAAAAACACCAAGACTATCAGCCACAAGAACTAAAATTGGACCAGTTATAATTCCTGCTAATACTCTTGGCATCACTAGATATTTCATTGGGTTTGTGGAAAGTGTGATGAGCGCATCTAATTGTTCGGTTACCTTCATTGTTGCAAGTTCAGCTGCTATTGAGCTTGTAACGCGTGCAGCAATCATTAGCCCAACCAAAACTGGACCTAATTCTCTTACCATGCCAATTGCTACTATTTGAGGAACAACTTCAGTAGCATTAAAACGTGAACCTCCTGAGTAAATCTGCAACGCCAATGCTGCCCCAGTAAAAGTAGCTGTGAGGCCGACCACAGGAATGGATAGATAACCAATATTAAATACATTTGAGATAATTTCACGTAGATAGAAAGGTGGACGAAAAATATAAGAAAGCGCCTGACCAGCAAATATAGAAACTTTCCCAGTAGATACTAAAAACTGTATTAAAAACCTTCCTAATTCAGACACTATTTTTGCTAACGTCATTTTTATTTGCTCACATATAGCCGGTTATAGCGTGAGCCCAAGGAAGTAAGTATTTCGTAGCCAATGGTTCCTGCCATCCCTGCAAGGTCATCGATATTTTGATGTTTGCCAATTATCTCCAGATCATTTGGCTCATAGTCTAAATTTGTTATGTCTACCCCGACCATGTCCATAGAGATGCGACCAACTATCTTGCAAATATTATCGCCTGCCCAAAGACTTCCGTTTGGCGAAATTGATCGCATTAGTCCGTCAGCATAGCCTGCCGCTACGGTTGCGATACGCGAGGGAACTTCAGCTTGCCATGTGCAACCATATCCCACTGTTTCGCCAATTTCTACATCGCGTATTTGAATGATTGGCAGGGATAATTGTACTACTTGGCCTGCGTCTGAGAATGGCGCACCACCGTAAAGGCCTATTCCAGGGCGTGTCATATCAAAATGATACTCGGGACCCAATAGAATTCCACCCGTTGCAGAGAGAGAGCGTTTCAGGTTTAAACCATCAGTCATGGATTGAAAAATTTTAAGTTGTTTTTTGTTCATCGGGTGATCTGGCTGGTCGGCACATGCTAGGTGACTTATCACTAATTCAGGTTTTAGTGTGAGCACCATTTCGCGGACAGCCTCCCACTCTAATGGCTCCATGCCCAATCTGTTCATTCCAGTATCAAGCTGTATGCCAAATGGATGACCGGGTAGGGTCTCAACGTGGCGCGTAAGCTGAGTAAATGAATTCAACAATGGTATCAAATTCAGGTCATGGATTATCTCTGTGTCTCCACGCATATGACCTGAAAATACGAAAATATTCACATCGTCTGTTAGCTCCATCCGGATCGCGGCGGCTTCTTCAGCCGCAGCCACAAAAAACTGCCGAACACCTGCATGATAAAGCGCATGTGCCACTCGGGCTGCATCTAAGCCGTATCCATCTGCCTTGACTACCGCTGCGGTTTCTACGTTGATTGCGCTTAGTTGATCTAGGGCAGTCCAATTGTTTGAAATACCTTTAAGGTTGATTGTAAGGTTACCGGTGCTCATCTCAACTTGTGATCTCGCTTCTAGTGGTGGGTCAAGCAAATTATAAGATATTCTTACAAAATTTTAAAAAAAGTTGTCATCAGAATTGATTGTCTTTTTCTTGTTGCCACGGCTTTGCTATATTTCCAAAACGGGTAAATTGGCCCTCAAAACTGAGCTCAACGCTTCCAATGGGACCATGCCGCTGCTTTCCTATAACAACTTCGGCCCTGCCATGAAGCCGCTCCATTTCTTCCTGCCAGATCACCATCTTGTCAAGTTCATTGTCTCCTGGCTTTTCACGTTCTTTATAATATTCCTCACGAAATACAAACATCACCACATCAGAGTCTTGCTCGATCGAACCAGACTCACGAAGATCAGAAAGTTGGGGGCGCTTGTCTTCCCGGTTTTCTACTTGCCGCGATAGCTGGGACAGCGCAATCACCGGAATATTCAATTCTTTTGCAATTGCTTTTAAACCCATAGTTATTTCTGATATTTCATTTACTCGGTTTTCTGTACGACCGGCGCCTCGTACTAATTGTAGGTAATCAACGAATAACGCGTCTAGGCCATGCGTGCGTTTTAGTCGACGCGCGCGAGCTGCGAGCTGGCTAATGGGCAGGGCGGGTGTGTCATCTATAAATAGTGGTGCCGCCTCTAACTCTTTAGCTGCATCGACAATACGCCGGAATTCATTTTCGGTGAAATCGCCACGTCTGATCTGGTTTGATGGGATTTCTGCAACTTCTGATAAAATTCGTGTTGCCAATTGCTCAGCGGACATCTCAAGACTAAAAAACCCAACCACGCCACCATCGATTGCCCCTTCTTCACCAGACGCCGTTATACCCTTTTTATATGCTCGAGCGATATTGAAAGCTATATTTGTTGCTAAAGATGTTTTGCCCATTGAGGGCCGTCCAGCCAAAATAAGTAAGTCAGATTGATGAAG
>CAJWTH010000170.1 GCA_913047725.1 uncultured Planktomarina sp. | reverse complement strand
CTCAAACACCAGATTTGACAATAACTCGTTCATCCAAATTTGAAAGCTCACTGTAAATATTAGTTCGATATCAGTGCCGATGGTGAAGCCAAGGACGCTGTGGAGGACCGCTAGCCTCTATCTATGGAGTTGTGTGCCCTGTTTGAGAAATAGGAGCGGTTCAGCAAGGAAATAGCATTTTAGTCAAAATTTATTAAGTTATGGATTTTTGCCAATTAAAGTATAAAAGGTGGTCGATTTTCCGATCACCTGCTATAGTTTTTTCTTCGTGTAAATTTTTCTCCACCTGCGTGGCGATTTATTTGGCAAACGTGATTAGGAGAAATTAATGCGTGGCCTCAGCCAAACCTTTGAAAAGCTCTGCGAGCTCGCCCTTGCGCAAAGAATGCTGAACTTAAGAAGGATTTTTTAAAAAATGACCAAATTGCGACGCATAGGTGTTTTGGGGGGTATGGGGCCAGAGGCGACTGTTGCCCTTTTACAGCGCGTGCAGGGGGCTATACTTGCCCGCGATGACGCCGACCATGTGCCGCTTTTGGTTGATTTGAACCCGCAAGTTCCGTCACGCATCAAACATTTGATTGAAAAGACTGGTCCCAGTCCGGGACCTGTCATTGCGGACATGGCTGCGCGTTTGGAAACAGCGGGTGCCGAGGCTTTGATCCTGCCTTGCAACACGGCCCATCATTATGCGGGTTTCATTACTGATCGCGTGGCTATTCCGTTTTTGAACATGCCTCAAATGACGTGTGATGCTCTGGCGGGGCTTGTCTTATCTGGCTCTCATATTGGAATCCTAGCTTCCCCTGCTACCAACCAGACCGGCCTGTTCCAAGATCTTCTTTCAGATGAAGGTCTGAGCACACTTTGGCCAAATGATGAAGACATAGTCTTGGCGACAATCCAGAAGATCAAGACAATAGGTCCAACAGCCGATGATCTTGCTTTACTACAAAAAGCAACTGACGATTTGGTCGATAGAGGTGCTGCTGCCATTCTGATTGGCTGTACTGAATTCTCGCTTATCAGTTCTAAGCTTTCAGCGCCGGTGCCAATCGTGGATGCCTTGGACGTGCTTGTGAAAGCTACTTTGGCATTTTCTGGTGCAACCTTTTCTGACCATGATTACAGAAACGCTGCATCTGGTTAATCACGTAACTGGTCTGTGCTAATTTTTGCAATGGAACACCGGTCAGATGCCTGTTGCAGGTTAAGATTTGCCCAAAGGGTCGTTCTATTTATATCAAATTAGTATTTAAAACTGCCCAAATATCAGGGATGCGCCTAATCTTTCGGTGGTTAACCACAGATAGCAATTATAGGTTGTGTTGCTTATGTGCTGAAAGTGGTTAACAGTTTTTGCTGTATTTTCCCGTTTCACGGTGGATGATAACGCCAATTCGTTCAGTTAAAAGGTTTAGAAATTGATCACATATCAGGTGCCGCTGCAGCGTTTCAGTGATGATAGGGGTTAATAAAGTTAAAGGCTGCACACTCCCGCTATGCATGTGGATACTACACAACAAAATAAATTTCCCAAATATTGGTCGCTAATAATGAATGATTTTCTAACCAATTCTCTCCGTTAGCCGAGCTTACAACTGGCCGCTGCTGTGGCTGACATCTACACCGTTCATCGCCTCTTCCACCCACCTTGCCATTTTAGGATCAGGGACAAGAACCAATGGATCGTCTTCGCTAGGGGTATAAGCATATGGAACTTCGGTCGTTTTGTTGGATCTGATTATATTTTGCCACATTTGTGTTGATCGCGCCTGTGTCTCATAGTCTGGGTTGAAAGATACAAACTTACTGGTATTAAAACGCACAAACATTTTTAACTAAGGATAAGTAAAATGATCAAAGACGGACAAAGAACATTCAATTTAAACCTGAAAGTGTCTGCTGCTGAGGCCGCAAACGTTGAAGCTGAAATTAAAAAACACGCATTATGGATGCGTGATACTCACAGTTATGACAATAGCAAAATACAGCTAGTCCATTACTATGTCTCAAAATCTGATGAGTTGGTTAACTTTGCTAATCCTGAGGAGGGAACCACTGGCAACGTGCTCTTTTCTATCAACGAGGTTTACGTTTACCCAGAGGGCATCGGTCAACATATGGATGCTGCTGGATCATGGTCAGATGCCCCCAGTTTCTTTGGGCTTCTCGGCAAGCATGGTGACGTAATGGTTATTAATGGAGAAGTAATAGAAACTTTATAACTAAGATCCATCCTGCCATCCATTAGTCCTGCTAAAATAGTATGGTTACATGGCCGTATAATCGTTTACGCTTTTGGGAGGCAGTATGAACACTCCCTCGCCTTTATCAGCAATAACTTAAGTTTAGGCAGCAGGCTGTAATGGCCTACTGCTAATTTGTCGGAGTTTATCCCACCCAGTAATCGCCAATCTGAGTTATAACCGTGGTTGTGGAGACATCTGCACCAGCGTCCTCGCGTCTTTTTCTAACATCAGGACGCTCACCAAATGTTTTCATAAAGTCTGGGTCTGGTACGTCCATCATACAATAGATTTCAGTTTCATCGGGGTTAGCAGCGGCCCAGATTATTTTGGCCCCTTCGGCTGGCATTTCATCTTCAAATGACTTCGCCATTTCTGTCCAGATTTTAAACCCTTTTGAAATTTTTACTGTAACTAGAATACTGGGCATTGTTATTTCTCCATTTTAACCGCTATATTTTGAAACTCATTAGTACTAAATAAGGTTGCTAATTCACAAGTGACAAAATCATTTAAAATTATGTTCCACTTACGGTTCTGGTAGGTAATATAATCATTTCGCCGCCTGTGTATGTGACTTTAATCTGTTCTTTGTTCACCACGCCAGATCAATCTAGCTCTTTACAGTTGGCTGGTATGGCGTTTTTTGCATTTAGCGATGAGGGGTCATTCAGGACTTTTACGGTGCTGAAGGCCGCTTTAGAGGCGTTCATTGAGGAATTTAGGCTGGAAGCTACTCTCGATGAAGTCGTGGCCAAAGCAAGGTGCAGTAAGTGTTGGGAGAAAAATATGGCAGAGGGCAGAATTGTATTTGTTGGGGGTTCTGGGGAGGCTATGCCTAATACAGCTACAAAACAGGCATCTCTGCCATCAGATTGATAATTACCCCAAAAAAGAATTTTGAGAGCGAGAGTTATGCACTTCCTACTCAACCCTTACTAAAGCTTTAGAAAAAGAAAAGTTAAAACCCAATGTTTTCAGATGTTTGTGCCAGAATATAATAATATTGATTAATATCAAAGGGTTATAATTATACCTATTTTTTAGGCAAAACTATATTGGATGTTCAAATGTAACAAAAGTTTATAAACCTGACAAAGTTATTCCCTGACTTATCCACAGATTCTGTGGACGTCTTTAAACTTGCTACCAAAGCGGTTTCGGCGCAGTGCTAATGAGAATCAAATAACAATTATGTATGAATTGTATGTTTCGACGTATAGGTTCTTGCCATGAGACTGATGATTACCACCCCTGCACTGGCACGTGTTGGATGAGTTCTCCGCATCTGCCAATGACAAGTCATCAAGACTTTTAAAATGCCAATCGCTGCTTTAGCCGCGTTCATAGCCAGTAATATTCATTGCAGTACTGATGTCGCCTCTGGCTTCACCCATCAGGACTTCTAAAAAGCTGTCTTTTTTCGGTATATGTTTTCTTTGCGTGAGTCATAATGTGATCCAATCTGCTGATTAGTGCGTAACTATATTTCAACGACAAATGAGGGAGTGAAGATTTGTTTGATTTATGTGCCTGCCCGATAGCCTTAAATGAGCGTTTAGAACATGAAACAGTGTTGTCGCACTGCATTGCCAAAATAGGCTCGTTCAATCACGAAGTCGCCATCAAATACGGACAGCACTATGGTTACTTTGATGTGAAAGGTAATTTGACCCCTGCAGGTAGTATCTTAGCAAATTTCATTGGTGTTTTTGGTGAAGCTGAACTGGCTGAATTGCAACTGATGCAAGCCAAA
>CAJWTH010000169.1 GCA_913047725.1 uncultured Planktomarina sp. | reverse complement strand
ACGAATGTCCAGTTGAACTGACTTATAACTGGGACGGTGATGATGGTCTGCCATCCGACAGCCGCCACTTCGGACACCTCGCCTACGAAGTAAAAGATATTTATGCCTCTTGCCAACACCTTATCGATCACGGAATCGTTATAAGTAGGCCGCCACGAGATGGCCGCATGGCTTTTGTAAGAAGTCCAGACAATATTTCAATTGAACTCCTCCAGGTTGGGGAGAGCCTTCCCATTTCAGACCCTTGGAAATCTATGGATAACATCGGTCATTGGTGAATTTCTTTTAAGTTAAATCATAAAAACTTTATTTAGAGCATCTAAGTTTCAGACAGTTAAAATTTAGTCTTGCAAGGTCCCCAGATTCTCCAAAATCTCATTGATCAAGTAAGAAAATTTCTGAGGCGGTTTCGCGGTGCCTGTCACCCAAGAATAAAGGTCGTGATCATTTTCTAAAGTAAGTAAATCATAGTTGGATAGCTGGTCCAAAGTCATATCTTCCAAGCGGTTGCTCGCAAAATGGCTTAAAATTATATCCATCTCTTTAATACCACGCCTCATTGAGCGCATTTTTAATCGTTTTATCTTGTGCAGCCGCTCTTCGCTCATTTCTGTGCCAGTCTCAACTGCTTTTCCAAACGGCTTAGGCGGTCAGCAGTTTGGTTCATTTGCGTTTTAATGGAGCGCATTTCTAACAAAATAATACTTATGTCGTTCTGGACTGGCTCCTGAATTGGTTCATCTGGACCAATACCCTGTCCGCTTAACAGCCAGGGCAGGGAGACATTCAACATACCAGATAACATCTGGAGTTTATTTGCACGCGGTTCCGATCTATCTTCCTCCCAAGCTTGAAGAGTTGTCAGCTTAATACCTAGTCGACGTGATAATTGTCCTTGGGTCATATTGGAATTTTCTCTAGCACCTACTACTCTATCACCAAAGGTAGCGGCATCAGGGCCAAACCAGTCAAAGTCCTCAGTCTTAACTTTTTCTGCCATGGGGCACCTCTTTTCTATTAGTTATACTTGCAGCTGTTTGGCCAGAGTTCTAAGACATGAATAGTCCAACTCAAACCTTGAGGTTGCCATGTCTTTCCTATCCACGACACTGAACCGCGTCAAACCATCACCTACCATCGCAGTATCAACTAAAGCTGCAGAATTAAAGGCAGCAGGCCAAGATGTTATAGGGCTTGGCGCCGGCGAGCCAGATTTTGATACTCCAGAGAATATAAAGTCAGCAGCAGTTCGCGCTATTGCAAATGGTAAAACCAAATATACCGCGCCAGATGGAGTTCCTGAACTTAAGGAAGCTATCTGCGCCAAGTTCTTACGGGACAATGAACTAATTTACTCACCAGCGCAGGTAAGTGTTGGCGCAGGTGGAAAACAAATTTTATACAACGCCCTTGTTGCTACCTTGAACCCCGGAGATGAGGTTGTGATCCCAGCCCCCTACTGGGTGTCTTATCCAGACATGGTCCTTCTCGCAGGTGGAACTCCAATTGTAGCTGAAACTTCGATTGCCACTAATTATAAGTTGACCGCACAACAGCTTGAATCAGCAATCACGCCAAAAACTAAGTGGTTGATTTTTAATTCACCATCAAACCCCACTGGTGCTGGGTATAGCTGGAAAGAGTTAAAAGAACTTACTGACGTACTACTTAGACACCCTCAAGTTTGGATCATGACAGATGACATGTACGAACATCTTGCCTACGATGGTTTCAAATTTTGCACCCCAGCTCAGGTTGAACCCAAACTCTACGATCGCACCCTGACTTGTAACGGGGTATCAAAGGCTTATGCAATGACCGGGTGGAGAATTGGTTATGCCGGTGGGCCACAAGCTTTGATCGCAGCGATGCGAAAGATCCAGTCACAATCCACCTCAAACCCCTGCTCAATAAGCCAATGGGCCGCAATTGAGGCGCTGAATGGACCACAAGAGTTTTTAAAATCTAATAATTCTATATTTTCACGACGAAGAGACTTAGTGGTGAGTATGCTAAATGCTGCAAACGGTATAAGCTGCCCCAATCCTGAGGGAGCATTCTACGTATACCCATCTATTTCTCAACTGATTGGAAGGACTACGCCAAAGGGCATTGTAATAAAAGACGATGAGATTTTTGCCACAGCACTTTTGGAAGATAAGGGTGTAGCGGTAGTATTTGGAGCCGCCTTTGGGTTGTCACCAAACTTTCGGGTAAGCTATGCAACATCAGACGAAAACTTAAAAGATGCTTGCAAGCGGATCCAAATTTTCTGTGCAGATTTAATTTAGATTTTGCTGAAAAATTCCTCTTTGTTTTATGTTTTATGCCATACGTTATTTTGGATGTAAATTTTAAGCCAAAATTTTTTAATCAGCTAAATAGTTTTAAACCAAATACGGCTCCACTCGATCACTACGGGTCAGCAAGTTGAAACGCGACCAAAGTAGTAATGCTACTATGGCAAGGCCAACTACCAGGCCAAGCCAAATACCAATCCCTCTAAAATCAAAGACAAAACCTAAGATATAGCTAATAGGGATACCAATCAACCAATAGGATATTACCGTAATCACCATAGGAACGCGAGTATCTTGCAAACCTCGAAGTAAACTTAAAGCCATAACCTGCGCGGCATCAACAAACTGAAACATGGCAGCTAATATCAGAAGTGTTGTTCCAATGCGCAATATTTCTGGTCTCAAGGGATCTCGTAGTTCTATAAACGCACCAATCAGCATGTGAGGCGTTACTAAAAAGAAAAATATAGCTACTACCGCTGCGATCGTTGATAGTCCCATCGCCACACCCGCGGTACGCCTTACAGAAACCCAATCTTTTCGCGCAAAAGCTTTGCCAACTCTCACTGTTCCAGCCTGTGATAAACCCATATGTACCATAAAACTCATGGCCGCTAATTGGAGCACGATTCCATGAGCAGCCAATTCTAATTTCCCTAACCAACCCATCATAAAGGCTGACGCAGCAAACAACCCACTTTCCGCTAAAGCAGAAGCCGATATTGGTATTGCTAGTCTACCAACAGCTAGTGTTGCTACTCGGTCAAACCGCCAAAACCGAGTGAACATTTTTTGTTCTTCAAAATACATTTGAATGTAAATTACAAAGCCTATCAGTGCTAGGCTCATTGCAATCACCGAGGCGATTGCAGCTCCCTGTAAACCCAATTCTGGCAGACCCCAGGATCCAAATATTAAGCCATAGTTGACAAAGGCATTAATGATCAAAATACCAACAGCCAACCATAACACTATCCCAGTATGCTCAAGTGCTGACAAGTAACTCCGCAAAACAAGCCCCCAGATTGCAGGCCAAAGGCCAAACCCCGCGATACGAAGATAATCTTGGGCACCCTTTGCAACCTCCGGATCCTGTCCCATTGCCTCCAAAATAGGCGAAGAGAACCACATTGGCAGAAATAGTATTGCAGCCACAACCGTCGAGAGCCATAGCCCCATGCGTGTTGCTCGTCGCGCACTCTGTGGATCACCTTCCGCAGTGGATTTCGCTACCATAGGCAGTACGGCATAAGCGAAACCAGAGATAGCTATGTAAGCAACAAATAGAACCTGCGAACCAAGGGTAACCTGTGCCAATGCTAAAACTGAATACCAACCCAACATCAGAGTATCAGTTGTGTGGACAGCAAATTGTGCAACTTGGCTGCCTACCAGGGGCAGACCAAGAATAAGGAGTGACCGTGCCTCCTGTTTAATAGTATTTAATTGCCCCACAAACAGGTTTTACTTAGTCGTTTAGCGCATGACCAGAGATAAATAAAAAATTAAAATTCCTAATCTGTGAACAGGGTTTCCAATATATTATTACTCAACATATAGCGGAACCCTTTTCTTAGGGTACAATTTCTGCCATGAATGTCTTTAATCAATGAAAGAGCAACTAAATGGCGACTGATCTATTATCTGCAGCCCGTGACGACACTTATGACGCATCTTCGATCGAGGTACTAGAAGGTCTGGAACCCGTACGTAAACGCCCAGGGATGTATATCG
>CAJWTH010000168.1 GCA_913047725.1 uncultured Planktomarina sp. | reverse complement strand
TAACTAATATCATGTGCGGACGTATGGCCATAACACTGCCTACAGAGGCAATGACACAATTGTTTAACGCAGTACCAGCAAATGACTTGCCGGTGCTACCAAACTACAATGTTTGCCCTACTGACAAAATTCACGCGATAGTATCTGACGAAAATACCCGACACATTAAAGCTATGCGATGGGGATTTCTGCCTAATTGGTATAAATCAATGACAGACGGCCCTCTACTAATTAATGCGCGATCAGAGACTATTGACAAAAAACCAGCCTTTCATGATGCCTGTCGTCATCGACGCTGTTTGATACCAGCCGATGGATTTTATGAATGGGCGCGTAAAGGTGAGGAGAAACCTACTCCTTATCGTGTTACACGAGCTGATAAACAACCCATGGCAATGGCGGGAGTATGGCAGAATTGGGAAGTGGGCGGCCAAGTGATAACGAGCTGCGCCATTGTGACAACAGCTGCAAATACTAAGATGCAGAAAATTCACCATAGGCTCCCTGTCATACTTGCACCAGAGGACTGGCCCCTTTGGTTAGGCGAAGCTGGAAAGGGTGCAGCTAAACTCATGCAACCAGTTGCTGATAGTGTTCTTAAACTACGCAGAGTAACCACTGCTGTGAACTCCAATAGAGCTTCAGGGCCAGAACTATGGGCTTCTAGAAAATGAGTAAATTTTTCTTACAAACAAAATTATGAAAAATTAATTTTAAACGCAAATAGTTTTGGAGTTTACGCATAACATGTCTGAACCGCGCATAAAAATAGTGTTAGTGACGCCTGAAATACCTCATAATACAGGTGCTATCGGGCGAACATGTGTTGCGTTAGATTTGGAACTCATCCTGATCAAGCCTTACGGATTTGCTATTAATGAAACGACAGTAGCGCGAGCAGGAACACGCTACTGGAGGCATATTCATCTCACTGAGTACGACAATTGGGGAACTTTTATCGATGATCGCAGACCAGTACGCCAAAGCTTATATTTTTTTGAAGAACATGGCTCACAAAACTTTTATGAGCCTGACTACAGACAGGATGGATATTTAGTTTTTGGATGTGAATCAAAAGGTCTGCCAAGCACTATATTAAAGGGCATGGATGATAGACTATTTAACGTTCCAATGAGAAGCAAACTTGTCAAATCTCTTAACTTAGCAAATGTTGCTACAGCGGTTGCATATCAGGCTATGCGCAGTCAGCTAGGTGGTTGAAACCTACTTATTTCCTTACCACTTCATCATAAATAAATAATATACATCCGTAAACAAATAATTATAACAACAGCATAAACATTAAATGGTGAAGAAATGTTAGCTAATTCCCTTAACAAGTATCTTGAACGTCTAGGCATCCACTACGCTTGGGTTATGGGCACAATAGCGTTTTTATTCTCTATCGTTGCACCAGCTGTTGGAAGCGTACCACAAATCCTTATCCTTCCAATGACGCAGGCATACGGATGGGAAATTTCAGACTTTTCGTTGGCCACCGGCCTTATGTACTTCGTCATCGCTATCATGTGTCCTTTTGGGGCCTCACTGATGTTAAAGTTTGGCGTATCAAAAATTGTTTACATCGCCGTTTCATTAGAAGTTTTGGGATTATTATTCACAGTTTTTGCCTACGAAAAGTGGCACATATTGTTCAGTGTGGGGTTACTTTTGGGTATTGCATCAGGCATCATCGGCTTGAGCTTGGCGGCAACGGTCGCCACGCGTTGGTTTACTGCTAGACGGGGCTTAGTAATAGGCATTCTCACCTCGGCCTTCGCGGCCGGCCAATTAATTTTTATACCATTTATGGCTTGGATAACGACCAGCTATGATTGGCGATTAGCAATACTTCCCGGGTTAATTGGGGCGTCACTGTGTGGCGTTTTATTTATTTTACTCTCAAAAGATTGGCCGTCTGAATTAGATTTACCAGCATACGGAGATGAAAAAATCTTTGAACCCCCAGTAGGGGATGTATCAAATGTTTTAAGAATGACATTCACTGCATTATACGAAGGGATCAAACACCCAGCTTTTTGGATTTTGGCAATTACATTTTTCATTTGTGGTCTGACGTCTACAGGTATTGTTGGACAACATTTCATTCCCTTCTGCGCAGACAACAATGTAGGCATTGTTGTTGCGTCTTCGTATTTGGCAATTATGGGGGTTTTTAATTTTATAGGTACAACGACTTCAGGATGGCTTTCCGACCGGTATGATAATTATAAACTGCTTGCTATTTATTACGGGTTCCGCGGCATCTCACTTCTGTATCTCCCCTATGGCAACTTTAGTATGTACGAGCTGACGCTTTGGGCCATATTCTTCGGGTTAGACTTTATAGCCACAGTACCACCCACAGTCAGATTGACAGGACAATATTTTGGTACAGTAAATGGTCCATTAATGTTTGCTTGGATCTTTGCAGCACACCAAGGGGGAGCAGCTTTTGCCGCATATGGCGCCGGTGTATCGCGGGACTTTTTTATTACATACGTGCCAGCGTTTCTATTGGCCGGCGTGTCCTGTTTTGTAGCAACTGCCCTGATTTTGGCGTTTCGAGCATCAAAATATCGTATGGCATAACAAACTTGCAAAACACAGATATATACTTGTGTATATTACTCTCTCCCAGCGCTTAAATTGTCATTTAAAAACAATGCTATCTCACCAATAGATTTTTTGGCTTCAGGAAGACGGTCATCCCATTCAAATACATGCCACAAACCTTCCCAAACATGTAGATCGACTTGGACGCCTGCGTTACGTAACACAGCCGCAAGTCTGACCGCCTGGCTAAGAAGTAAATCACGCGTACCTGTTGTAATCATGCATGGCGGAAAGCCTTCAGAAAAAGTTCCATTTATAGGCGAAATTAAGGGGTCATGTGGGTCATTGTCCCCCACATAATGCCGTGCGGCAGCCTTCGACCCTTGAGTGGTCAGCGTAGGGTCACGTCCATTATTAAATTCCTGACTATCACCTGAATTGCTGAGATCACACCAAGGTGAAAGAAGGGCGGCAGCGTGTGGTAAGTTTAGCCGGCCTTCATTAGCACGTAACATAAGCGATAATGCAAGATTCCCACCAGCTGACTCACCCACAAGCGCAAACGGTTGCTTAGATAATTCTTGGTAGACAGAGAACCCATCATCTACAGCGGCAGGCCATGGGTGTTCAGGTGCAAGTCGGTAATTTGGTATTATTATTTTTGCGCCAGTCACGGCACATAGTGGTGCGGCAATGGTTAGGTCTTCAAATGGACTTCCTTGTACAAAACCACCACCAAAGCAGTACAATATCGTCCAATCTGCCGCTGGCCCATTTGGTAAAACTTCGAGGCACTCCACCCCTGCGATGCTAACTGTTTTTATTGAGACCTGAGTTGCAATTATTGCGCGCTCAACTGCTGGCTCAATAGAGGACTTTGTTTTTGCACGTAGTTCTGGCAACTTCTCAGCCGAGCGATCCACTTCAGCTTGTGGGCTCTCTGATAATATTTTAAGGGCCTCAAGACTGGGTTTTCCTTGGTTTGTCAAAAGAAATTCCGAGTTTTCCAATAACACATTTATACCTACTCCTAAATGCCCATCCTATCAGCAATCGCGACAATACGTTTCATATCCCGTAACACAGGTTTTTCGATCAACTTACCGTCGACTACTAATAAGCCAGTGTCAGCAGCTTCAAACTCTTTTATAACCCGTCGTGCACGAGCAATCTGATCAGCAGGTGGGGTAAACACCTCGTTCAGCGCGCCAATTTGTTTAGGATGCACACAGCCTTTACCTGCAAACCCCAAGTCCCTCGCCTGCATGGCGGCAATGCGCATGCCTTCAGGATCATTCAAATCGAGATAAGGTACGTCTATAGCATCACACTCCGCGCTGGCCGCCGCATGAACAACTCGAGACCTTGCAAACAACAATGGCTCCCATGCATTTTGACAACGAAGTTCAGCGGCCATATCTACACCGCCAAAAAAAATCGCATCAATTCGTTTAGAGCATTGCGCAATATCAAAGGCCGCTTCAAGCCCAGCATTAGTTTCTATAATTACGTGCAATC
>CAJWTH010000167.1 GCA_913047725.1 uncultured Planktomarina sp. | reverse complement strand
ATAGCGGCCCCACGTACCTAAAAATATTATTTTATATTTTTAGGTTACCTAAATTTCATTAAGGTAAAGTGGATAAGCTTTGTAGGAAATCCAAAAGGTAAAGCCGCTCGTGTAATCAGCAACTAGTCTAAGCCCTAAGTTACAGAGATATGCATGGACGAAATCTCACGGAACCTCACCCTTGGGGCAATGATCGCAGAACTTTTCAATGCGAGCTTTGGGAACCGACGGAATAATCTCTGAAACGCCATTTGTGCCTCAATTCGGGCCAAAGCATTGCCCGCACAAATATGGATGCCTAAACCAAAGGACAAATGCCGGTTTGGACGACGCGTGATATCAAAAAGATCTGGATCTGGAAATTGGGCTGGATCACGATTGGCGGCATTAATCATCATATGCACAGTCGTATTTTCTGGTATAGTAACGCCCGACAATATTTGATCTGAGGTTGCCCTACGGTTGTTGATTTGGATTGGCGCCTGATAGCGCAGTACCTCTTCTACCATCGGCTCAATAAGATTTGGATTTTCTGAAAGACTGTTGATTTGATCTGGGTTCTGCAACATCTCATGAATACCATGTGTGATCATATTCGTGGATGTTTCGTGCCCCGCGTTGAGCATAAAAATACATTGATGCAGTAATTCCATTTCCGTCAGGCGTTCACCATCGGTTTTCGCATCTGCCAGGACGGTGAGAACTTCAGTGTCCTGTGCGTCATCCGGGTACGCTCGCCTATGGGCAATGAGATCCCGCAAATATTGTTTGAAATCGCCAACTGCCTGATTGCCGCTATCAAACTGTTTTTGGGTCAATGTTGGCTCTAACGCGGTGAGAATTGCGTTTGCCCATCCTCGGATAAATTTACGATCTTGACGTGGAACGCCTAAAAGATCGCAGACTACCTCGATTGGAAGGCAAAATGAAAACTCTTCCACCACTTCCATCTGACCCTGATCCTCTAGGCGGTCCAGATAGTAATCCACCAAGCTGGTTATCCGCGGTACAAAGGCCTCCAATGCCTTACGAGTGAAAGCAGATTGAAACAGGCGACGAATACGCGTGTGATTTGGTGGGTCGATAAAAACGACACTGTTTGTGTGGTGCTCAAAAAGAGGCGTGTTCCCAAATTTTGGTCTGAAAGTCGCCCTTTTGTCAGATGACCAAACCATTGGGTCTCGATATGTTTGAACAATGTCGTCATACCCCGTTAGGACAAATGTTCCGTCAGGGTTTCGGTAAACAGGGGATTTTGCACGAAGTTTCGCGAGAACACCATATGGATCTGCAAGATAGCCATCAGATACATTTTGCAAATCAAACTCAGCGGTCATCATGGTCCCCTTTTTATCTATAATTAGTGTGACTGAAAATCGATAACGCAACAACCAGAAGAACAATTATGTCTTAGTTCACCTTTTCAAAGTTAATGAACAGAAAAGGTACCGAGTACTTCATTCCTTTGCCATTGCACCCCTTTTGTCAGACATCTACGAATGGTCAATTCTCTGTTGTCGGTTATGTCTATGTCTTTACGTTAGATTATTAAATTAAAGTAGTATTTGTGATATATAAATTAAATTAATTACTTAAATTCATTTTATAATAATGTTGTCGCCTAAATTGCTCTGTGGGGGACATATGGAGGCCAAATACCACACAAATTTGTGCGATTTGGTGTTCTTAGATGCCTTTGCACTCATATCTTATCTAAATTAGTAACCGTGTTTTCTCCATAAAATTGTGCGGTACCTGTGTGCAGATAGGTGATTAACTCCGTTAGGGTTTAATTAGTCCTATCCATAAAACCAAAGGATAAAGGACTGGGATTTTGGGCCGCATACCTCAGACACATCATGCCCACCATCAGCACCATCAACGATGTTTTAGCAGAACACCTTGGTACGTAGTATGTTTATTGTAGCTAATTGTAGATTTTAGATAAATATATTTATTTCCCCCTATTTAGAGGATAAACTGCGTTCTGCTCTGGTGGTATTCTGAGCGCTTTTGCCATTCAGGCGTCAAGCACATGAATTTCATTTGTTGAAAGGCAATGGTCAATTTTTGAGCTCAAACTGAGCATCAATCAACTATTATTAGTTAGTCAATTCCGCATTTTAAAAAATGTCCATCTGATGGACTTCAAGTTGGGAAGTGGTTCTTAGACTATTATTTGCTTGGTAGTTTGAGTAAAAAATAGGAAAGTTATTCAAATGCCAATTAAATCTTTAGGCTATCTGGGAGTGCGGTCTGACAGGGTAGATGATTGGAAATACTTTGCTAACAAAGTGCTGGCTATGGAGCTGGCAGACTATGGCGGGCGCCAGCTTTCTTTTCGCATGGATGATCTCGTGCAACGTCTTGTTGTATCTGATGAGCCCGGTGAGACGCTAGCTTTTATTGGTTGGGAGGTGTCACAAAAGTCTGACCTTCAATATTTTGCTACAAAATTAGATAATGCAGGACATAAAGTAAGACAAGGAGATAGGGACCTAGCTGATCGTCGATTTGTCGAAGACTTACTTGTGTGCAGTGATCCTGCTGGAAATCGAATTGAACTGGTTTGGAACCCCCAGAAAGCAGAAGAACCCTTTACCCCAGGACGTCCAATCGACGGATTTAAAACAGGTCCACTAGGGATGGGGCATGCAGTTTTGCATGTTCCAGACGCAGAATCTCTTTTGCCGTTCTACTGCGATATACTAGGTTTTGCTGTTAGTGATTACGGGCTTAAGCCGGTGCCTCTTTATTTTTTTCATGTTAATGGCCGCCACCATAGCTTTGCCTTAGTGGGCTCAGGGAAGTCTGGGTTTCACCACTTCATGGTTGAGTATGAAAACCTTGATGACATGGGGCAAGGCTATGATCTTGCAAGTCAACAAAAAGACGGTATTGCCTATAGTCTGGGGCGTCATACAAATGACCATATTACTAGTTTCTATGCGAATACTCCCTCAGGTTTTTTTGTTGAAAATGGTTGGGGCGGCCGGCTGATAGATCCTACAACTTGGGAGCCTCATGAGACTACAGTAGGCCCCAGTTTCTGGGGTCATGATCGACTTTATTTGCCAGAAGAAGAGCGAAAGGCTTTTGTTGACATGCGGCTAAAAGCTGCTGCAGACGGATTGCGTGCGCCACCCATTGTAGATTGTCCATGGCTTTATGAACTACGCAGGCGTGGTTGATGGAAGAGGCCAGAACTCAGCTTTTTGATGTTGCCATTGTTGGTTATGGGCCAACCGGCGCAACTCTCGCAAATTTGTTTGCGCAGTGTGGCGTGAGTGTAGTTGTTGTTGAGCGGAATGTAGCGATGTATCACTTGCCACGGGCGGTACATTTTGATGACGAAACTATGCGAATTTTTCAAACGGTTGGCGTTGCTGATCCACTAAGAGAAAAAATCCGGGTAAATCCAGGCATGCGTTTTGTAGATCACCAAAAATCCGTGATCTTAGAGTGGCCGCGCCCACAAGAAGTTGGGCTCCAAGGTTGGCATGCCAGTTATCGTTTGCACCAACCAGATTTGGAGCAACTGTTGCGTGATAAGCTTTCTGACTACTCAAATGCAGTAGTTTTGAAAGGTACCGAAGTTATAAATATTGAGCAGCATGGTGAAAATGTAAGGGTCCTTTGCCGCGACATTATCAATGGGCATGAGCAGTTACTGAATGCCAAATATTTAGTGGGATGTGATGGTGCTAACTCTTTAGTGAGAGGTACTATTGGATCTGATTTGGATGATTTGGGATTTAATGAGCGGTGGCTTGTTGTGGATTTGCTATTGAAAAGAGAGCGGCCTGATCTGGGCGACTACTCAATTCAATTCTGTGATCCTGTTCGCCCGATGACTTACTGCCGTAACCCTGCCAAACGGCGGAGGTGGGAAATCACTATGTTAGAGGGAGAAACTGATGAGGAGGTCACCCGCAGTGACACAATCTGGAAGTTCCTTACACCCTGGATTACTGCTGAGGATGCTGAATTGGAGCGGACTGCAGTCTATACCTTCCAATCTGTCGTAGCAAAAAAATGGCGTAAGGATCGCTTATTTATAGCGGGCGATGCGGCACACCTGACCCCTCCTTTTATGGGGCAGGGTATGTGTGCAGGTAT
>CAJWTH010000166.1 GCA_913047725.1 uncultured Planktomarina sp. | reverse complement strand
GTGTATTGACGCCGTTGAGCTTGGCGGTCTCAATCAAGGTAAAGATGATGGCGGCGGATTTGCCGCCACGCTTGGACCCCACGAACATGTAGTTTTTGTGGCCTATGGCGATGCCGCGCCTGGACCGTTCGGCTGTGTTATTGTCCAGCTCCAGAAAGCTGTTCTTGACGGCGGTGTAAGTAATGTTGCTGCGCTAAACAGGATTGGGTCGCGTGATTGCCAGCTTTCTCAGCAAGCAGGGCCAGATCTTGTGTGGGCGGGGCTTCCTGCTGGTGTTCTGCCCCTTGTAGGTGGCCTAAAATCCCATAATGCCCATCAGGCGACGCACGCGGTGTCACCCTGCTGAGAAACCTGATTGGAATAAAAATGCCACGATCTGGTGGCTGCCAAAGAACGGATACTTAGTAAATATCCGCTTTATCTCATGCATCAGATCAACCGCGGCCGGATCAAGACCATCCGGCTTGTAATAGATCAAGGAGTGGTTAATCTTGAGCAGCTTGGACCGACGCGTTAGGCCCAATTCCGCGTTCTGTTCGCGGACCATCTCGCGGCGTTCAGCCGAGCTCAGCGCTTCCACCCTTGTGGTGAAAAAATTATTTTACACTGCGAACTGGCCGATCCTCGCGTGAAGCTCTTTGGTCTCGCCGTCCTTGTTACCAGCCTTCTTAACCTTGCCAAAAACATCAGCCATGCCTTCAACCGCTTGTTGTTTTCTTGTGCCGACCTGCGTTGGGCGAGGTGGGCGCTTGGTCGCAATCTCTTGGACCGGCTTGTCTTCGCGCAGCACCTCACGCGCTACAGCAGCCTTAAACGTATCTGAATGGTTTCCCCCGTTTTGTCATTCTTGTATCTATTTACTCGTATTGGGTAAATCTTAACACGCTGTCTGAATTTACCGGGCTCCTTCATATAACTGAAACTTTTTATTTATAGTTAATGGTGCAGCCTATATCATACTCAAGAAAAACTGAATTTTTCGCTTCGGATAGTTCGTAGCCCTGTTCTTTAAGAAGGTTCTCAATTTGTTGATTTAAGATTTGACGTAAACCTATATCAATATCCTCATCTGATATTTCAATCCTATTTGGAAGTATGTTTTCAGTATTATTTACCTTTTCAGTGTCTTGGCCATCATTAAATATCTTATTCCATCCAGAGCGGTATTCGGGTGTGGACACGCTTGAGAAATGGCTGATAGATGCTTGCGAAGTTGATTTCGGCGAAGCATCAACAGTAGTTTCTGCTTTGTCTATCTTTGTGCTTTCTGCAGGTGAAGTTTCAGCCTTTGACGCTTCAGGTTTAGAGGTCTCGGATTTATTCACTTCAGATTTGGGAGCCGTTTTTTTTGGCAGTTCTGATTTTTTTGAACTGGGTTCAATTTTTTTAGAGATATTTTTTTCTGCCATTTTATTTCCAATTTCTAGCGGAGAGCGATGATAAGACCCCTAACAAGAAAATATAAAAATAAAAGGCGAAATTGGGCTTTGCTGCACAAATTGTCTGAGTGGATTCATGTTGTTAGTCCAGCTTGATAGTTGGCGTTTATGAGCAGCTGGACGCCGACGGGTTACACGACCAAAAACTGGGCAACCTTCAATCGGGCCTTGAAGCAACGCGGATCACTTTTGCTTTGGTTTGATGCCGCGCTTTCAGATAAACAGGGCCTTCGAAAAGTCTATAGAAATGTGGCCATACAAGCATGCTTCACAATCAAAGTGTTGTTCTGTGTGCTGTTGAGGCAAGCCACAGGTCTTGTGGAAAGCCTGTTGAAACTGATCTGGCTGAATTGGCCGGTACCTGACTTCAGTACCTTGTGTCGGCGTCAAAAGACGTTGTCTGTTGCCATTCCATATCAAGGAGCAGGGGAACCGCTGCACCTTCTGACAGACAGTACTGCACCAAAGGGGAGGGTGAAGGCGAGTGGAATACCCGCAAGTATGGCGGATTAAAACGTCACCTCTGGCGCAAGACACATATTGGTATTGACGAGCAAACACTTGAAATTCACACAATAGAGGCGATGAACAGCAACATTGGCGATGCGCCTATATTCCCTGACTTATTCAACCAAACTCCACCTGACGAGGAGATCATAAGCGTCACAGCGGACGGTGCATACGATACACGCAAATGCCACGATGCCATTGTGGCTCGCAATGCACATGCGGGCATTTCACCCCGTAAAAATGTTCAGCTTTTGAAGCCTGATACACCCGGTGCGATGGCGTGAAACGAAGCCTTCGAAGCCTCAAAATATTTAGGCCAAGGCTTGTGGAGGCAGTTAACCGGATATCGCTGCCGAACCCGCATTGAGACAAAAAGGCATTGTTTTAACCTGCTTGGTCAACGCCTCTCAGCGCGTGACTTCCATCGGCCGATCGCGGAAAGCCAAATACATGCTGCAATCCTCAACGGGTTCACCGCTCTTGGTATTCCCAGAACTTTCGCTGTTGGCTAAGTCGGTCTGGGGTAAGGGAAAGCATGACCCCAAGCTGTGTTGTAAAACAAACACATTGGTTGGCATAGGTTTTTTAATAAATGCACCTAAGTTTACAAATATCCAAATAACAATCATTAAATGACCGCTTAAATTCATAACACATTTTGAGACTAAAGGTTAGTTGGCTTTATTATATGCTTTTGCCACAACATTTGCGAGTTTGTCCTCTCCCCAATTTTTATTGATGTGTTCCCAAAGGGTCAGGCTCAAGAACGAAGTCTTGACATCATAGGCATTATTACTCATTTGGGCCAAGTCCCGGGCTTTTTTCATAGTTTCAGTTTGTTCTTTCGTATTCTGATCATCCGAATTTTTGGGCAAAAGGTTGTAAACTAATGCACAGTACAAGAACCCATACCGCTTAGCATCCTGAAAATCGGCCATCTGCTCCAGCTTGTCGGCAATGGCTGCGTCCAGTAAACTTCTGTGGTAGAGGCTTGTACCGTACCCGTCGAGATTTTGAATAAAGTTAATTTGAAAATTTAACTTTAACTTATCAGGCCATTTTTGTGAGTTCATTGCCCACAGCGCATTACCTTTCAGGCACTGCAAATCTATCAAAGCTTCAAGAACACCTGCAATAAAGCCCACTATAAACGTATTATCATAAAAATTATTAGGTAAAACCTTAAAATCTTTAATTTTTTGTTCACAACCCTGTCTAAAAACAAGTTCTAAATCAGCGGCAGCTTGCGTTGCTTCATTCTTCCGTTTTATTAACGATAACATTTCTCACCAAATCCAAAAATTTTCAATACCGTATACAATTTCAGGCTGCGATACAACCATACCATAGTCAAAAGCACCACATCATTATTCATAGCTGTTTGATTTCGCGGTTTAGTATTGCGATCTATTCTTAGGATGGAGAAACGTATCATGGGAAAGGTTCGTCACGCCTGCGTCAAGACTACGCAGGGCATCAGAACAATTATATGTCGATCGCAAGCTACAACTGCGGCGCTTAAATGGGAACCCAGTATCATTGTCAAAGTGATCGCCAAATGGCGCAAGCGCGAGACAGTTGAAGATCGCAAACCGGATTCAATGCACCCCAATTCCACAGTTCTGAGAGTGGACAAAGACGTGATGGTCGTTGCATTTTCGACGCAATAGCCTCCAGCCCCTAGATGATTGTTTGTATGCTTTATAGCCCTCCACATCTGATGCGACCCTACCTATACCGCTGCTTGCTACGGCATGGGATATAGCGAATGCGCGAGATGGGTGATGACAAGCCCAAATGGTAAAACTTCAAGCGCAACCTTATTGGATATTTCCATACTGAAATTGTCGCATTACGCACAATTGAAGGTAACCTATCTTTATTTATCGCTATTGACAGTACCAGTTAATCGGCTGTGACACAGCTTGTAGATAAAGCGAATTCTAACACGTTCTGAGAGTTTTTTGTGACAGTATTGGAAGTGGGTTCCATATCAAACTCAGCAGATCCGAATGTGCAACGGCATTCAGTTTTGTGAGCAACCACGCAATTGGATCATTAAACATTAAATACATACGCGGTTCGAAATGATCTGCGCCACAAATGGGATCGAGCATTGCCTCACCAATCCTAACCATCCATGGGCAAACAGGCAAGTCGAACAGATGTATTGCACAATCTAG
>CAJWTH010000165.1 GCA_913047725.1 uncultured Planktomarina sp. | reverse complement strand
CGTTGACTTGGGAGGCGTAGACGGACTGCTTCACGTTACTGATATGGCATGGCGCCGCGTGAATCATCCATCAGAGATCCTTACAATTGGTGAGACAGTCAAAGTTCAGGTTGTTAAAATTAACAAGGAGACGCATCGCATCAGCCTTGGGATGAAGCAGTTGATGGACGATCCTTGGGAAATTGTTTCAGCAAAGTATCCTTTAGAGTCGCTGCATAAAGGTCGTGTGACAAATATTACTGACTATGGAGCCTTTGTTGAACTTGAAGCTGGCGTTGAAGGCTTGGTACATGTTTCCGAGATGTCTTGGACCAAGAAAAACGTGCACCCTGGCAAAATAGTGTCGACGAGCCAAGAAGTCGACGTGATAGTTTTAGAAATCGATGGTGTTAAACGTAGGGTATCACTTGGCTTGAAACAAACACAGCGTAATCCATGGGAACTATTTGCAGAGCAGAACCCTGAAGGTACCCAAGTTGAAGGTGAAGTTAAAAATATTACCGAATTTGGTTTGTTCATTGGATTAGAGGGCGATATTGATGGTATGGTTCACTTGTCGGACTTAACTTGGGATGGTCGTGGAGAAGATGTAATCAGCGACTATCGGAAAGGTGACCTGGTACAGGCCGTGGTTTCTGAGGTTGATGTTGAAAAGGAACGCATTAGCCTTTCAGTTAAAGCAATGGGTGGAGATAAGTTTGCCGATGCCATTGATGGGGTTAAACGCGGATCAATAGTTACCGTTGAAGTTACGTCAATAGAAGACGGTGGGATCGAAGTGCAATACGAAGGAATGAAATCATTCATTCGCCGTTCTGACTTATCGCGGGATCGTGCTGAGCAACGTCCTGACCGGTTCGGATTGGGTGATAAAGTTGATGTTCGCGTTACTAACATTGATAGCAAAACCCGTCGGCTTGGACTTTCTGTAAAGGCGCGCGAAATAGCTGAAGAGAAAGAGGCCGTAGAACAATACGGTTCATCTGATTCTGGTGCTTCTCTTGGTGATATTTTAGGAGCCGCACTTAAGACTGACGATTGATAAACGAAGCATTAATTATATATTTTGATGGGTCCCGCTGTTGTGGGGCTCATTTTCGAATCGATAGCTTAAGAAATTGTATATTTTAATGGATACCAATGCTGTTTTTGACAGCCGGTAAGGTATTTTTGCGCTAAAAATAGAAATATTTTGAAATTTGATTGATATTGTTAGACATTGGGTTCCCAGCAAGGTTAGTTTTCATATAGCGTTGTGCAACTACCTGCGCGCCTCACAGCCAGTAAGTATTAAGGGGAAAATATGATACGTTCAGAATTGGTTCAGAAACTTATGGATGAGAATCCCCATCTAACTCAACGTGATGTAGAACGCGTCATTAGCACAATTTTTGAAGAAATAATAACCACAATGTCTAACGGTGATAGAGTTGAACTGCGAGGCTTTGGTGCGTTTTCTGTAAAAAAACGTGGTTCACGGAAGGGAAGAAATCCGCGTACTGGTGAACCAGTTTCTGTTGACGAAAAGCATGTACCATTTTTCAAAACTGGGAAACTTTTACGAGATCGCTTAAACGGAAAATAAAAATGAGGTATTTCAGGTACCTACTTTTAATATTAGTTGCTGTCGGATTAATTAGTGTTTCATTAGCCAACCGTGAATTGGTTGGACTTTCTTTCTTGCCCCCAATTTTGGCGGATGCCCTTGGGTTTCAAATTAACCTAGAACTCCCATTATTCATAGTGATCTTTTCGTGTGTTGTTGTTGGCTTAATTCTTGGCTCGTTTTGGGAATGGCTCCGGACAACTAAACAGCGTTTATCTTTGAGGTCATATAGACGGGAGGTCGCACGCCTCTCTAAAGAAATCATTGAACTAAAACCTGTTGGTAATGTGGATCAAGATGATGTCTTGGAACTCATCGAAAAGGTTTCTTAAAAAATGAGTATTAGATGTAAGCTCTGTGGCCTCACGACTTTAGACGATATAAGTGCTGCTGTTCGGGCAGATGCGTCCTATGTTGGTTTTGTATTTTTTTTAGGATCTCCACGCAATTTGGCGATCCAAGCAGCGAACTTACTAGTGGCAGCAACTCCAAACTACGTAACAAAAGTGGGGCTTGTAGTTGATGCGGACAATGATTTTCTTGATAAGCTCACGTCATCTGTTAGCTTGGATATGCTCCAATTACATGGTGACGAATCTTTCCAGCGGGTTGCTGAAGTTAAGGCACGCTACGGCCTGTCAGTAATGAAAGCGGTTGGAATTTCTAATTTAAGGGACGTGCAAGACGCCCATCAGTTCGGCGAAGTGGCTGACCAGTTGTTATTAGATGCTAAACCTAATTCTGCATCAGATTTGCCTGGAGGCAACGGTATTGCTTTTGATTGGAATCTTTTGGCTGGTAGTTCATGGAAAGTACCTTGGATGCTCGCGGGTGGGCTGAAGCCAAATAATGTTGCGTCTGCTGTAAAATTATCAGGTGCTCAGCAGGTCGATGTAAGTTCTGGTATTGAGACTTCACCGGGCATAAATAATGCGAAATTAATGTCTGAATTTGTGATGCAAGCTAATGTCTAAAGCTTTACGATGATTTTGTAATATTCGCCTTGTTGATTGTTAAGCAAACTCTAAATAATGTTGAGAATGGAGAATTTAATGCACGATGATCTTTTTAATAGCTTTATGACAGGACCTGATGAACAAGGCCGTTTTGGTGATTTTGGCGGTCGGTTTGTTTCTGAAACTCTGATGCCATTAATATTAGATCTTGAAGAAAAATATGAGCACGCAAAAACAGACGATAGTTTCTGGATGGAAATGGAAGATTTGTGGGAGAATTATGTCGGTCGTCCAAGCCCACTTTATTATGCTGACCGGTTAACAAAACATCTTGGTGGTGCAAAAGTGTATCTCAAAAGAGATGAACTGAACCACACTGGTGCCCATAAAATTAATAATGTTTTAGGCCAAATCATTTTGGCTCGCCGGATGGGAAAAAGTCGTATTATTGCTGAAACAGGGGCCGGACAACACGGCGTGGCAACGGCTACTGTCTGTGCTAAGTTTGGTTTGCGGTGCATTGTGTATATGGGCGCACATGACGTTGAGCGACAGGCTCCAAATGTGTTTAGAATGAAGCTGCTAGGTGCTGAGGTTATACCTGTTACATCTGGTCGAGGTACTCTGAAAGATGCGATGAATGATGCTCTGCGTGATTGGGTTACCAATGTGCAAGATACATTTTATTGTATTGGTACTGTAGCGGGACCACATCCATATCCAGCTATGGTTCGTGATTTTCAAGCCATAATTGGCAAAGAAACTAAAAGTCAAATGTTAGCGAAAGAGGGTCGACTGCCAGATACTTTGATAGCAGCTATCGGTGGCGGCTCAAACGCTATGGGATTATTCTTTCCATTTTTGGATGATAAGGATGTCAACATTATTGGTGTTGAGGCTGGAGGCAAAGGTGTAAACTCAAAAATGGAGCATTGTGCCTCTCTAACTGGTGGCCGACCTGGTGTATTGCACGGAAACCGTACCTATTTACTGCAAGATGATGATGGCCAAATCCTTGAAGGGTTTTCGATTTCAGCAGGCTTGGACTACCCTGGCATAGGCCCTGAGCATGCATGGTTACATGAAATTGGGAGAGCTAAATACGTTTCAATAACTGATATCGAAGCACTCGAGGCCTTTAAAATTTCATGTGAGCTTGAGGGAATTATTCCCGCATTGGAACCAAGTCACGCACTGGCGCATGTAATGAAAATTGCTCCCACATTACCGTCTGATCATCTGATCTGTATGAATATGTGTGGCAGGGGTGATAAAGATATTTTTACGGTGGCGGCGGCACTTGGTGTCCAGATAAATACTGGTGCATGATCAGCGTAATTAGTGCCGATCGCGCGATATCAAATTAAGACTCACGTATTTAACTTATTAAGTTGCATAGAGTTGAAGAATTTCAATTGGAACAATTTCTAAGGCCTTTTGGTGAGTAGCCGATAAGTTCACTTTGGGCGCGCAGGCCTCCTCATGGGCCTGTAAAAACCGACCAGCACAAAGACACCAGCTGTCCCCTGGGTTTATCCCAGGAAACCCAAATTCTTTTCGGGGTGTGCTTAAATCGTTTCCAAGATACTTAGAGTAA
>CAJWTH010000164.1 GCA_913047725.1 uncultured Planktomarina sp. | reverse complement strand
AGTTCAGGCTCAGAAAGCGATCCGAAGACCAGAGGTTTGATTAAACAAGTGCACCAACTCTGGATTGGCTGTGAACCACATCTGCTCACCCTTGGCGATTTCAGGAGGGGCGTCCATTTTAGCAACAAAAGATTCGCCTGAAGCTGTGTTCAAATGCACCAGAGCATATTCACCCAATTGCTCAACCAAATCCAACGCCCCACCAATCATGGCATCTTTTTCTAGGCTGACGATCAGGTGCTCGGGTCTAATGCCGATATTTGCGTCTGCTGCCGCAGCCGGTAGCTTTTTGCTAGCATTTTTTGCAATTTCAGTTGTTGTAAAAAAATTCATCTTAGGACTGCCAATGAACTGAGCAACAAAAGCATTTGTGGGACGTTTATAGAGGTCAATCGGTGAGCCAATCTGCTCGATGCGGCCATCACGCAGAACAACTATTTTATCAGCCAATGTCATAGCTTCCACTTGGTCATGGGTCACATAGATCATAGTAGATTTCAGGCGCTCATGCAGACGCGCAATTTCAAGCCGAGTTTGCACCCGCAACGCTGCATCCAGATTAGACAGAGGTTCATCAAACAAAAATACTTCTGGATCACGCACAATTGCGCGGCCAATCGCCACCCGCTGACGTTGACCACCCGACAAGTTGCGGGGACTACGATCTAGATAGTCAGTGATTTGCAAGATCTCAGCAGCCTCACGCACCCGGCGGTCTATTTCTTCAGGCACAGTTTTAACCTGTTTTAAGCCAAAAGCCATATTATTAAAAACAGTCATATGCGGATACAAAGCATAAGATTGAAACACCATCGCTACTCCCCGCTTTGACGGCGCCACCTCGTTGACTACTTGATCACCAATTGAAATCTCCCCAGAGGAGATTTCTTCAAGACCCGCAATCATACGCAGCAATGTGGATTTTCCACAGCCTGACGGTCCAACGAAGACAACGAACTCGCCCTCATTCACATCTAAGTCAATTCCATGCATGACCTGAAGGTCACCATAAGACTTTTTGACACCACGGATTTTTACACTGGCCATTTCATATCCATTTCTCTAATTTCAGACATTAACGCTGGCGTAAATTCAGGATGTTTTTGGGGGATCTCTCCCCACAGCGAAACCGAGCCGGCAAAAGCTTCAATCTGATCATCACTCAACAAAGCACATATATTATCCCAATAGGGCTCAACATATTTAATGGGTAATTTTTTAGCTTTAATATGCTTGCAAAATACAAACCAGCTAGCGATCGAGCGTATCCCAGCGCGCGGTAGAATTCCTTGCGACAAGCAGCCTTGCAGGGTGGGCCGAATGAAGATTGGAAACTTCAAAAAGCCATCTGCACATATTCTTTCGACCGTATCACCAATTGAAGAGTTTTTAAAACGACCAATGATTTGATCCAAGTACAGGCTTTTATCAAACGGCAACGCCTCTGTGAGCGCAGGCAAAACCTCTTTGCGCTCATACTCCTCAAAATGTGCGAAAAGTAAGGGGTCAGCCATGGCTTGATCGAAAGTATGATGTCCAGCCAACGCACCAAGATAAGTGAGGCAGGTGTGACCACCATTCAGAATACGAATTTTTGCCTCTTCATAAGAATCCACATTTTTAGTAAATGTAACGCCGACATCTGATAGGTTAGGTCTGTCAGCCGCAAAATTATCCTCAACAACCCATTGCAGAAAATCTTCTGCCATAACCGGCAGGTAAGTTGAGGTACCAAAGAGCAATTCAACGTCACGTTTCAGCATATCCGTGGAGCGCGGCGTGATACGGTCCACCATTGAGCATGGAAACGTGACAAAAGATTTAACCCAGTTCGCCAGCTCTGAGGCGCCTTGAATCTTAAGGTAAGACAGGAGGTTTTGTCGCAACATTTTGCCATTTTGACGGATGTTATCACAGCACAAGATTGAAATACCACCCAAATTGGTAGCTTTGCGAAAAGCTAAAGCATGGGTCAAATAACCATAAATAGTTGTTGGAGTGGTACCACTTAATTCAGCTTTAATCGCTGGATCTTCTGGGTTTAGAGCCCCAAACTCATCAAGATAATAGCCACTTTCAGTCACCGTGATCGTCACCATATGAACACTAGGTAGACCCAGCAAAGCCTCTGCTGTATTGGGACTTTGCGTCCAATCTACAAAATGCACATGTGAGCGCACTCGGCGAAAATTCACCCCACCACTACTCGACATAGATTTAACCACATAGCCAGGTTGTGCATCCTTCAAGCCTGCAAAAGTAGCAGACTCAGCAGCCCTTAAGTTAACTGCTGCAATGCCCCACCGAAGATCATTAGTTTGGTCCATATAATCATCAACATAGAGCGCCTGATGAGCCCGATGAAACGCACCAAACCCAAGATGCACTATCCCAATATCGCAGGCGGCAGGATCATATGACGTTTCAAACAGTAATGGGTGGGGTACGTGTTTCATCGGCCAATACCCCCGCTTGGCGCTAAGTCAACTTGAGCTGTATGTCTATATTCTGTTGGGGTCATATTTTTCATCTTTAAAAAATGGCGGTTAAAGTTGGCCAAGTTTTGAAACCCAACATCGAAACAAATTGTAGAAACCTGTGCGTCGGTTGCATATAGCATCCCACAAGCCTGGCCCACCCGAATGCGGTTGACGAACTCCACGAACTTATGACCGGTGGTCGACTGAAAATTACGGGAAAATGCTGTGGGAGACATGCGGGCAATCTCAGCCGCACGCTCAACGGGTATTTCTTCGGCAAAGTTATTTACAACGAAGTCGATAACCTCGCCAATTCTGGCCTGCTTGCCGTTACCATCGATTTGAACCATCTTACTGACAGATAGGGCTTTCTTTTCTGCATGCTCATTCACCCGCACCATGAGTCTTAAGAATGCGACAATGCGCTCAGGGCCCCGTGCATCGCGAATTGCTTCCATATGACCGCGAGCGAACGTAGGATTAAAACCAACAAACTCAATCCCAGATTGAGCCAAAGTTAACATCTGGCGCATTTCAGAAAATTCGGGAAAAGCAATTCTCAAAGAGTCTAAGCTAGATTGGCTAAATTGCACCAACATATCACGAGTTTCCACCTCACGCTTCCAGACCTCATCCGTGACCCAATTATGCGGCAGATTTGGCCCAGTCAGGTACAAAGTTCCTGGGCTGAAATCTCCAATGAAGTCGCCAACAAAAGCTTTGCCACGTGTCTGAACAATAAAATGCAACTCATATTCGTCATGGCTATGCCAGCGACATAGATCCGTCGGCCAACCATGTTCCAGGTATCGGATGCTGCGGGTGCTCCGATCAATAAACTCGATTTCTGGACTGATAATTGACATGGGTTACCTCAGGACATTTCCACCATCTACACAGATGGTTTGAGCCGTTATATATTCTGCTTGCTGGCTAGCCAAAAACACGGCTACACGCGCAATATCTTCCGGCGAACCCATGTAACCCAAAGGCACAGATTCACCTACTTCCCTTTTTTTTTGCCCCAGCTCTTTACCTTCAAACTTAGCAAACAATCCATCAACTGTTTTCCACATCGGCGTATCAATTACACCTGGTGAAATTGCATTTACCCGAATACCATGAGGCGCAAGAGCCAAGGCTGCTGATTGCGTATAGCTTATCACTGCAGCTTTGGTGGCACAGTAATGGGCAACTAAAGCCTCACCTCGGTGGCCAGCTTGGCTCGCCATGTTGATAATGGAGCCCTTGGTTGTAGTGGCCACCATAGATTTGGAAGCGGCTTGTAATAGTGCATAAAAAGCACGCACATTAACACCAAACAAACGATCCATTTGTTTCAAATCTGCTTCAAGTACCGAACCCATGTCAAACACAGCCGCATTATTGAAAAATACATCTGGCTGACAAGCCTGCACCCATCGTGTAGCCTCTCTCAAACTATTATCGTCTAGTAGGTCAAACTGCGCGTAGGTTAGATCCGCATCCGCGGTTCCGGCATATAAAGCAGCGATATCTGTTGCAAAAACCTGTGCTCCTTGCGCCAAAAAATGTACAATGGTTGATTGGCCGATGCCACCATTAGCACCGGTGACGATACAAGTTTTTCCAGTTAAATCTGTGGGAGCAGCATTTATAGACATTATTTTACCGCTCCAAAAGTGAGGCCTTGCACCAGCTGCTTTTGGCAAAACCAGCCCAAGACAA
>CAJWTH010000163.1 GCA_913047725.1 uncultured Planktomarina sp. | reverse complement strand
GTTGTAAAAATTGAGCCTAAAAACATCCAATTACCTGTTTCCTTACTAACTAAATTAGTATGTTTTCCTTGCCAACCCAATCCAGCAGCCTGGGCCAAGGGCTTTTCTGCAACTGGTGCAGTATCTACGAAAACTTTAACAGCGCCACCGCCTTCAGCAACAAGCCACCTTGCCAACCTCTTTAACCTTTTTTTAACCACATCATGATAATCTTTACCTCGTGCATAGACACTAATGTTACCAATATTGTGGTCTTTTAGGTTTTGGAGTGGATCGTCTTTTGGCGAATAGCTTTCCGCTAACATTAATACTGATTGCACCTCCGGCCAAAGAGTTTTTGGTGCTCCTCTCCAGGCCTGTCGGTTTTCCATCCATTTCATTTGACCATGAAGCCCTGATTTCAAGAAAGCCTCTAGGCGATCGGGTACCTCTGGAATACTTTCTGGTTTTGTTATTCTAGCATTACTAAAGCCCTCAACACGGGCCTGCGCCAGAAGTCGCTCTTTGAGATCAGAAGTCAAAATCAGAATAATGGTTTGGTTGAGGAAAACCAGGAACATTATCAGAGAGAATAGACCTAAACGCTGGGCGTGATTTCATGGTAGCGTACCAGTTTTTCAATGCTGGATATTTATTCCACACTTCAGGTGGTAAATGACCAATATAGTCGATTGTTGATAACTGTGCGGCAGCTGCAAAATCAGCAAGGCTCATTGCGTTGCCCGCTAACCAGCGCCGGTTATCAAGAAACCAATTAAGATAATAAAGATGTAGCTTGATTGCTTTCAACCCAGCCTGCACGTTCGATGCGATAGGCCCAGAACCCCTCTTTTCAGGCATATTCTGAATTTTGCGATTTACCTGTTCGTATAGTAAATTTACCGTCACCTCGTGATGAAACTTATCATCAAACCAACAAACAAGCCTTCTAACCTCAAACTTTATTTCTGGATCAGTTGGCATCAAACTGGGTTCTGGATACTTTTCTTCGAGATATTCACAAATCGCCGCAGATTCTGTAAAAATCTTTCCATCCATTTTTAATACTGGAACTTTACCAGCCGGGTTACGACGAAGAAAGTCTGCATCCTGTTCCCAATACCGTTCTTCCACCAACTGCACTTCAATTCTTTTTTCAGCTAAGCTGAGACGAACCTTGCGGCAAAATGGCGACAACGGAACATGATACAAAATATTCATAAAAAATCACTTTATTCAGATCCTTTTTGATAACCACTATTTATAGTGGTTATCAATCCTCAAAACACTTGGAACGACCATCACGCCTTATCATATCAGTGCCTGCAATCACTGAAGCAGCACGTTTTCGAAGGCTTTTACTTGGCGCTATGGCACTACGTTCTTTGGGGTCCGGCAATACAACGGCTAATCGTCCAGCCTGCACCCTGTTCAAGTTTTTTGCGTTAACGCCAAAGTGATGCTGGGCAGCAGCCTGAATACCAAAAATACCTGTATCAAATTCAGCAATGTTTAAATAAATTTCTAGCATACGACGTTTGTTCCAAAGCAGTTCAACATAAGGTGTCATCAATGCTTCAATAGCCTTTCGCAACCAATTACGACCTGGCCATAAAAACGCGTTTTTAACAACCTGTTGACTAATTGTAGACCCACCTCGCATTGCTCCTTGCTTTAGGGCCTTACGAACCGCCGCACTATCTATTCCCCAATGATCACAAAAATTAGCGTCTTCAGCAGCTACTAAAGCCCGCACCATAACTGGTGAAACATCCTCAATATCCACCCAGTCTTGTTTGACTTCACCAAGGCGCCAGCTTTCTTGTATCATGTACAACGTAGTGGGTGGGTTTACCCACCGATACATAAGGCCCCAAATGGCTAAAATACTAATAATTAGTAAAATACTGCGGAAACCCCAGCGACGTATCAACGCTAATATAAACCACAATTTCGAAGGCTCTGGTGGGGTTGCAGGCGTATCACATAAACTAGTTTCTTGTTTAGGAGATTCATTTTCCATAAATCAGCCACACCACAACAGGCATCCATCGTCAACATTCATGTTATACAACCAATTGACCCACGATCCTTAAAAATTTATTCCGCCGGCAATGATTGTGCTATGTCTGCTGTCAATGGTTCAGGTAAATGGACTAACATTTCCTTTGGACATACCTGAACAAAGCTTTCAATTTCTTGATCCCACTGCTGCAGGATTTTTGTAGCTTTAATCGAACCAGTTTCATTGGCATGACGCTGAACCAAAGCCTTCAATTCCTTTTCCCAGTGATCAACTGTGACACGGCAAGTGACCAATGTTTCCATATTCATCATCAGATCAGTCTTTCCCTCTGGATCATAAAGGTATGCCATACCACCAGTCATTCCAGCACCAAAATTTGCGCCAATAGTACCTAAAATAACAGCTATGCCACCTGTCATATATTCACATCCGTTGGATCCACAGCCTTCAACTACAGTTTTTGCCCCTGAATTTCTGACGCTAAAGCGTTCGCCCGCACGCCCCGAAGCAAATAAATGTCCATTTGTTGCACCATATAAAACTGTATTTCCAATAATCGTATTTTCTGACGCTACTAAAGGACTTATTTGCGCAGGGCGGACCACAATTAAGCCGCCAGACAGACCTTTACCAACATAATCGTTCGCCTCACCGGCTACTTCTAATTTGAGTCCCGGCGCAGCAAAAGCACCTAATGCTTGTCCAGCCGAACCTTGCAGCTTTATAGTCAAATGGTCAGATTGTAGGTCATTATTCATACCAAATTTTGTAACAATGTGGCTTGAAATACGAGTCCCAATGGTACGAGATGTATTTTTAACCGCATACTGCAGCTGCATTTTTTCGCCTTCTCGCAAAAACCTTGCGGCATCCACAACAATCTTAGCATCCAATGTATCAGGCACAGAATTACGTGGTTTGTTACGATCATATGAAATCTGATCAGCACCATCTACTGTAATCAAAAGTGGGTTAAGGTCCAAATCGTCAAGATGTGCTGAACCTCGCGAAACTTGGCTTAGCAAATCTGCTCGCCCAATTACGTCATTCATGGAACGAGCGCCAATGCTTGCTAAAATTTCACGAACTTCTTGGGCATAAAACGTAATTAAATTAACCACTTTGTCCGCCGAGCCAGTAAATTTTTCTCTAAGCCCTTCATCTTGGGTGCAAACGCCGACAGGACACGTATTCGATTGGCACTGGCGTACCATTATACAACCCATTGCTATCAAAGCTGCTGTTCCTATTCCATATTCCTCCGCACCCAGCATGGCTGCCATGACAATATCCCGCCCAGTTCGTAGCCCACCATCAGTACGTAAAGTAACCCTCCCACGCAAATTGTTCATAGCTAAAACTTGATGAGCTTCCGTGAGACCCATCTCCCAAGGTAGACCAGCAAACTTAATAGACGTGGCAGGGGATGCCCCAGTTCCACCATTATGCCCAGATATCAAAATAATATCAGCATCAGCTTTAGCCACGCCGGCAGCGATAGTACCTACTCCAGAGGCCGCCACCAATTTCACCGTTACTTTACAGCGTGGATTAATTTGTTTTAGATCATAAATTAGTTGCGCTAAATCTTCGATTGAATAAATGTCATGGTGAGGTGGCGGACTAATCAAAGTAACGCCTTTGGTCGAGTGACGCAATCGTGCAATTAGATCAGTCACTTTGATACCAGGCAATTGCCCACCCTCACCAGGCTTAGCTCCTTGCGCGACTTTGATTTCTAACTCTTCGCAGTGGTTAAGATATTCTGCTGTGACGCCAAAGCGGCCAGACGCTACCTGCTTGATCTTTGCAGATGGGTTGTCCCCATTTGGCTCTGGAACGAAATGTGCTGGATCCTCACCACCCTCCCCACTATCAGACTTCGCCCCAATGCGGTTCATGGCGACATTAAGTGTTTTGTGTGCCTCTGGGCTCAAAGCCCCTAAAGACATTCCAGGGGTTACAAAACGTTGCCTAATAGAAGTTATACTTTCAACTTCATCAACAGAAATAGCTTTACCCAGGGGTTTGATCTCTAATAAGTCTCTTAAATGAATGGGTGGGTTTGCTTGAAGTTTTGCAGAATAGTTTTTCCACATCTCATAGCTACCCCGAGTACAGGCAGATTGTAAAAGATGCATTGTTTGTGCTTCCCAGGCATGTTTCTCACCAGATTTGCGAGC
>CAJWTH010000162.1 GCA_913047725.1 uncultured Planktomarina sp. | reverse complement strand
AGTTGCGTGCCTTAATGGCTGGTTTTGGTTTAGGACCAGACCAAGTAGATACAATTGTACAAAAATTATCTGGGGGTCAAAAAGCGCGCTTATCTTTATTGTTAGCAACTTTAGACGCGCCACATCTATTAATCTTGGATGAGCCTACAAATCACCTGGATATAGAAAGCCGGGAAGCTCTTGTTCGGGCTTTGACCACATATTCGGGCGCTGTTGTCTTGGTCAGCCATGACATGCATTTACTGTCTTTAGTAGCAGATAGACTGTGGTTGATTTCTAATGGTCAAGTCGTCCCCTTTGAACAAGATCTCGCAGCATATAGGTCATTTCTATTAGGCACCCCCCCTGCAAAAAATAAATCTGAAAAATCGAAACCTAAAAAATCCAATCGCGAACATCTGATTGCCGCTAAAGCTGAAGTAAGTCGCAATGAAGAGCGCTTAGAAAAATTAAACTCAATGAACACTAAATTACAGGATAAGCTGGCTGACCCAAAGCTATATGAAGACCACAATGCTACTGATCTTGTAGTTTGGCAAAAAAAGTTTCATGAAGTCGAAACTGCTTTACTGCGTGCGGAAAAATTATGGCTAACCGCAATTGAGAAGGTAGAGAGACTGGAAAGCAGCACATAAAACAAAAATAGTAATGTATGATTTTTCAACCAGATCAAATATAGATAAGTATTTGGAGAGATCTGTATGGCTGACATAACAGTACGACTAATTTACTTAGGGCTATTGCTGTTAGCGTTAGCTGGCTGGTTTGCTGCAAGCAACCGCCCCTCAATCGGCAAATCGTTACAAATGGCATTAGTTTGGGGGATGATTTTTTTAGGTGGGATGGCAATTTATGGTCTCTGGCAAGATATAACCAGCTCGAATGAAGCTCAAAATATTAGTGAAGACGGGGTAATTTTAGTTCAAAGATCAAGCGATGGACACTTTTACCTAACCTTACAAGTCAACAAAATTGATATTGAGTTTTTAGTTGATACTGGGGCTACCGACTTGGTACTTTCACCACAAGACGCAATCAATGTGGGGCTTGATTTTGAAAATCTTGCGTTTTTAAATAGTGCAAAAACTGCAAATGGAGCTGTTCCAATAGCATATGTAAGGCTCCAAGAGGTTCAATTAGAGGAATATATAGATAAATCGGTGTCAGCTGCTGTGAACAGCAGTAAGATGAACAAAAGCCTTCTGGGTATGAGTTATTTAGATCGATACCAACGAATTGAAATGTCGGCAGATAGCCTCAAGCTATATAGATAACAAAGAAAGTATCATTTTGGCAGGGTTTCTGCTTTAAGCTCCCAACTCCCCGATGACTGATCCCAATACTTTGCGGATAAGCCTACATCCAAAAACTTTTTCCACTGATTGCGGGCATGCTCGACATCACTTGGACTATCATCCTGAAAAATAATACAAACACGCTTGGCAAGAGATACTTCCTCGCTCGTCACACTGGCGTTAGAAATACAAATCAAACAATCATGTGGTGTTACCACCTGGCCTTCAGGAACAAGCAATACTGGTTGATCCAAATCATGAGCTCCCCCCCACAAGCCATGTGGTAGAAATTCATTACCGGGCCCCTCCCAAAGCTTTTCATCCAGCGCCTCTAGCAACTTTAAATCTGTCCCCCGCACCACAACCCGCCAATTATTATCCAGACATTTATTCAACAGTGGCACTAATGCTTCGTTTATTGATTGGCGTGTGAGATGATAGAAATAGACTTCACCCACCAGGTTCATCCTCCACACCTTCGTAGTTATCTGCGATCATTCGGTTCAGTGCGCGCACGCCCCAACCGGTAGCACCTTTAGGTGAAAAAGCACTTTCTTGGGCTATTGAGGCAACACCTGCAATATCCAGGTGAGCCCAGGGCATATCATCTTTTACAAAACGCTTTAGAAACTGACCCGCCGTTATAGAACCAGCCGCCCGACCACCAACATTTTTCATATCTGCAATACGCGACTTCAACTGTTTATCATAAGCTTGCGTCAAGGGCATTCGCCAAGCCCCCTCTCCTTCAGCTGTAGCCGCGTCAATAAATTGATTAGATAACTTGTCATTGTTGGAAAACACGCCCGCCATCTCATGACCTAGACCAATAATAATTGCTCCCGTTAATGTAGCGAGATCGATCATTCCAGAAGGCATAAACCGCTCCTGAGTGTACCATAAAATATCAGCTAGGACGAGCCTGCCCTCAGCGTCGGTATTAATCACCTCAACAGTATCACCTTTCATTGATTTGATCACATCACCTGGCCTAGTGGCGTTGCCAGATGGCATATTTTCTACAAGGCCCACCACACCAACTACGTTGGCTTTCGCCTTGCGAAGAGCAAGCGCCTTCATTGTGCCCGCGACAACGCCAGCACCCCCCATATCCATTGTCATATCTTCCATGCCCGCCGCAGGCTTTAAGGAAATCCCACCCGTATCGAACACTACACCTTTACCTACAAAGGCAAACGGAGCTTCCTTCCCTCCACCATTCCAATGCATGACTACAACCTTAGAGGGACTATCCGAGCCTTGCCCCACACAGAGCAAAGTTCGCATCCCTAATTTCATCAATTCTGGTTCATCCAACACTTCAACTTTGATACCAAGGTCAGAGAGTGCTGATAACTGTTCAGCAAAAGAAGATGTTGTAAGGACATTTGCGGGCGCATTTATAAGGTCCCGGGTAAAAAATACTCCATCAATAACCGCAAGTTTTTCGTTTATTTTGTCGACGTGCTCTTCAACGGATTGAACCATAACTTGTAAATTAAAAGCCGTACTCTTGGTGTTTGTCTTCTGATCGAGATAATTATAGTTGCGCAGGATAAGTCCCTCCACCAAATTAGCGGATTTCTTGAATTCACCACACAAAATTAAAATATCTTTACATTCAATGGCTTTTGCAATTTCTACGCCACAGGCGCTCGCTTCTTCAACTCCAGAGTTTTGATTTAATTTTACAATAGTGAGGCCTTGGGCCTTTAGACCTACGGGATATGGAAGCGAAAGTACTTTCCCTAACGCTAGACTTTGAAAGTCGCCTGAAGCCAGAACTCTATCAAGAGCACCCTTCATGAGTTTATTAATTCGGCCACCCAAAGTTTCCAACTTTCCATTCTCATCAACCAAAATTACAAGCCTGCCGTCATAATCTACTACAGCATCAAAATTCACTTCTATAACTGAAAGTTTTGGTAGCGGTGTCATTTACGTTTCCTTTTTAAATCTCATTGGCAGACCCTAACCTTTGTTCATATTGTTGACCAGATTTCTATTTTTGTTTTGATCAAATTCCTTTAGTGTTACATCAACAATTCACTTGGAGAAATGATGTCGCAGATCAACACCTACATCTTAAGGCAGTTGCTGGTATTGTTTGGCTTTTTTGCTTTGGTTTTAGTGTTAGTATACTGGATTAATAGAGCAGTCACATTGTTTGATGAATTAATTGCAAATGGACAGTCAGCAATAGTATTTTTGGAATTCACGTCACTAACTCTTCCTTGGATGATTTCTATAATTACCCCAGCGGCAGGTTTTGCGGCAGCCGTTTATGTAATAAATAGGTTATCGTCCGACGGCGAACTCATAATTTTAAAAAATTCTGGTCAATCGGCACAAGCAATATCATTGCCTGTTTGGATATTTGCAATTTTAATGGCTACAATGAACCTTGTATTGAGTAATATTCTAGTTCCTATTAGCCAGCACCAATTACACGGGCGCCAATTAGAGGTAGCCGAAAATTTGACAGCTCGACTGCTGACTGAGGGTAAGTTTTTAACACCGAGTGACGGTATTACTTTTTATTTAAAAGAAATAAATTCCGATGGGCAACTTGAATCTGTTTTTTTGAATGACACATCCAACGGCAAAACAAATCTAACTTATACCGCATCAAAAGCATTTCTAGTAAAGGCTGAAAATGGGCCACGTCTGGTCCTGATCGATGGTTTGATCCAAAGTTTTGACAACAATACAAACCAACTCACTGTAACAAAGTTCAATGATTTTGTCATAAACATTGGTGAACTAATAAGTCCAAACGTTAAAAAAACAAAAAATATTAGCCACTACACAAGTCTCGAAATTGCTACAGCATTATTTTTAGGAAAGACTCTTGCAAACGCCACTATTCATGAAGCGTTATTTACACTCAACCTGAG
>CAJWTH010000161.1 GCA_913047725.1 uncultured Planktomarina sp. | reverse complement strand
TTGGTGTGCGCTAAGTTAGCTTTTGACCTAATAGTTGAGCCGTCTGAGATTTTTAATCTAAGCGGTATTGGGGGTCATTGATGCGGACCGTCTGTACTTATTTTTTAATTACCCTATTCTGTTTTGCGCGTGCGGCATTCAGCCAAGAGATAGTTATGGGATTATCTAAAAACGAGATTGGGATTACCGCCTTTTTCGATGGTTCAGAAATAATGGTGTTTGGCGCGGTTAAAGCGACTGAAGAGCTAACCTTAAATGAACCGCTGGGAGTTGTGGTTGCAATTGCGAGCCCCCGTCAGGCCGTAATGGTACGACGTAAAGAAAAAAAGTTTGGGATTTGGGTGAATGTTGACTCCGTTGAAATTGACCTTGCTCCCAGTTTTTATGCAGTTGCCACGACTGGACCTTTAAGCCAGTTATTAGATACCGTTGAAGACTTGCGCCATAGTATCTCAGTGGAGCGAATGATACGGTCTGTTGGCGCACCTATGTCAGTAGATGATCCGGTCGCGTTCACCAAAGCGATTATTAGAATTAGGCAAGACCAAGGTTTGTATCAAACCCTACCTGGAGCAGTCACGCTTCAAGATAACACCCTATTTTCAACATCCGTTACCTTGCCAGCAAACCTGGTTGAAGGCGCCTACACAGCCCGAATTTTCCTTACGCAAGATGGTAAAGTGCTAGCTCAGCAGGAAACAAAAATTGATGTACGAAAAGTTGGAATTGAACGATGGTTGTATAACTTAGCTCATCAGCGTCCAGCCACATATGGCTTGTTATCTTTGGCTATTGCTATTTTCGCGGGTTGGTCTGCGGCCGCAGTTTTTCGGGTAATCCGTACCTAAAAATTGATTGAAACTAGTGGTTTCTTTTATAATTTCAATTTTACCGCTCATGGCAGGTAATTGATACAGTTAAGCGACCATGCACCGTTGTCTTCTTTGAGATGCGTAACGCTAAAGTTATCTATTTTATTGGCAAGACAATCATAAGCGCTGGCACCTAACGCTCTTTGAACTTGGGTTAAGATTATTCCAAAATGTGCTACCGCGATTATGCTACTATGTTTTTTGGACAAACGGTCCACTACAATTCGCGCTCTTGCTGCAGCTACATTCCAGCTTTCACCATTAGGGGCGGCAACATCGCCGGGCTTTTCCCAGTAGGCGCGGCTAAGTACTGGGTCAGTTTTTGCGACATCACTGAAATGCATGCCATCCCAATCTCCAAAATTGAATTCGCGGATGCCATGCTCATGTGCGAGGCGTTTACGCCCTGTGCTCAGGGCGTCGGCTGTAGTGATGGAACGTATTAAATCGGATGATACGACGACGGCATTACTGGGTAAATATCTGGCAACCCTATTAATTAATGGCTGGTTTGAGAGATCTGCTGGTACATCACGCCATCCAACAAAGGCTTTTTCATGGGTGGGCCCGTGCCGGACCCAGTACCAATCGGTCATTTTGGACCCTTTAAAATTTGTGGCAGTCCAGCCGTAATAAAAATAACTTGCTGGGCTATTTCAGCCAACTTTTGATTTATATTGCCTTGGTGCTTAACAAAAGCTCGAGACATGGAGTTGTCAGGGACAATACCTTGCCCAACCTCATTGCTAACTATCACGATAGGACAAGGCGGATTGATAAGAGTGTTTAGCAGTAGTTGGGAGTGTCTTTCGATACTGTGTTTTGCCATCAACAAGTTTGTTAACCATAGGGTGATGCAATCCAGAAGTATTATTTCACTTTGATCTGCTGCTCTAATGTCGTCAACAATATCAATTGGGGTCTCGCAGGTGGTCCATCCGAGGCCGCGTTGCACTTGGTGAGCTGCAATTTTTTTTTCCATCTCACTATCCCAAGCTTGTGCTGTCGCAATATAGCGGCGGGGCCTGCTGGACTGGATTATTAAATTTTCAGCAAAAAGTGACTTGCCAGACTGAGCGCCGCCAAGAACCAAGCAAACTTTTGAATTACCCAAATTCATAGTTTTTTTCCTCAACATGATCCAATTGTGAATTAGACGCGTATCTAACCCATAACAAGACTTTTAATATAAATGATTACAGGAGCGCTTTCCATGCCCTTAGATGCTCGAACTGACAATGTCCTGCCACGCACAGCCATGAAGGCTGAGATGCTAGACGCTGAAACAGAATTAAAATTGGCCTACGCTTGGCGTGATGATCGCTGTGAGCAAAGCCTGCATCGCTTAATCAACGCATATATGCGTCTGGCAATCTCCCAAGCGGCCAAATTTAAGCGGTACGGCGTGCCGATGAATGACTTAATACAGGAGGCCGGTCTTGGTCTCATGAAGGCTGCTGAAAAATTTGATCCCGACCGTGGAGTAAGGTTTTCAACATATGCGGTTTGGTGGATTAAAGCTTCTGTCCAAGAGCATGTGATGCGTAATTGGTCGATGGTAAGAACTGGCTCTACTAGCCCTCAGAAATCATTATTTTTCAATATGCGTCGAATCCAGGCGCGACTTGAGCGTGACGCTAATAATGCAGACCAAACACTGGACAAACACCAGTTGCAACAATTGATAGCGCAAGATTTAGGTGTCCCGTTACATGACGTGGAAATGATGGATGGACGGCTCTCTGGATCAGATTTTTCCCTGAATGCGACTCAGTCTACGGAAGACGAAGGCCGGGAATGGATTGATACGCTGGAAGATAGTAGCGATCAGGCGGCGGACACTGTTGAGTTTGAGCACGATCAAGAGGCTTTGAGAGCTTGGCTCGTGCAAGCAATGGGTGCACTAAATGATCGAGAAAAATACATTGTGAGAGAACGTAAATTGATTGAAGTTCCTCGGACCCTTGAGAGTTTGGGAGTTGAACTGGAGCTTTCAAAAGAACGCATCAGGCAGATTGAAGCTGCAGCATTTAAAAAGATGCGGGCTAGCCTTGAAACTGAAGCGCCAGAAGCTCAGGCTTTTTTCCACTAATAGCTGGGCCTTGCGAAGCGAGGCCCATCTGCTTAACTATTGCTGATGGATGTAAAAAAAATACTTCTTATCATTACTGGCGGTATAGCCGCGGTTAAGGCTCCTGAGCTAATAAGACGGTTAACAAAGCACGGCTTTAAGGTAACCCCAGTCCTAACAAAAGCGGCGGAAAAGTTTGTGACACCGCTAAGTATTGCCGCCTTGGCACGCTCTAAGGTTTATTCAGACCTATTTGACCTCAAGGATGAGGTTGAAATGGGGCATATTGAGCTTTCGCGCTCAGCAGATTTGATCCTTGTTGCTCCAGCCACTGCCAACATAATAGCCAAAATGGTCAGCGGAATATCGGACGATCTTGCATCAACTATTCTGTTGGCGACAGATACCCCAGTCATGGTTGCACCTTCCATGAACGTTCGCATGTGGGATCATCCAGCTACACAACGAAATTTAGCTTTGCTGGATAATGATACAGTTAAGCTTATTGGTCCGAATAAGGGTGAAATGGCCTGTGGTGAATACGGGCTTGGGCGAATGGCTGAAGTTTCAGAGATTGTCGGTTCTGTAGAACAGTTTTTTCACAGCGGTTCGTTGGTGGGTAAACACTTACTAGTGACTTCTGGCGCAACGCGTGAGCCAATTGATCCGATCCGCTACATCACTAATAGATCTTCCGGCACACAGGGAAGTGCAATTGCGGCAGCGCTTCGGGATTTGGGTGCACAGGTGAGCTTTGTTACTGGACCTACGGATGTGCCTGTACCTTTGGGGGTGACAGCTTATCACGTTGAAACAGCTCAAGAAATGCTTGATGCTGTGCAGGAGTTGCTGCCAGTTGACGGAGCCGTGTTTGCTGCAGCAGTAGCTGATTGGCGAGTTGATGGCATACAGGATAAAAAGATTAAGAAGTCCACTTCAGGTGATGTGCCAGAGTTAAAGTTTTTAGAAAATCCAGATATTTTAGCGATAGTATCGCAGCACGCTAAAAGACCAAAGCTGGTGGTTGGTTTTGCTGCTGAGACAGATGATGTTATTAAAAATGCAAGAAATAAACTCTCACGAAAGGGATGTGATTGGATCGTTGCTAACGATGTATCCAGTTCAACTGGAATAGTAGGTGGACAAAATAATACAGTAACAATTTTAGATAAGGATGGAGTGGAGGCGTGGGAGGAGTTGTCCAAAACTGAAGTGGCATTTCGACTTGCTCAACGGATTGTAGGCACCCTGGCATGAAACCGCTAATAGAATTTGCCTGGGAGGATGGGGCAGATCAATCTTTAGGCCTACCTAAATATG
>CAJWTH010000160.1 GCA_913047725.1 uncultured Planktomarina sp. | reverse complement strand
GCACCCTCGGAACCCGAGGTTGATATTGGAGATTTTACCCGAGATGCAGTGTCTCCCCAAGAAATGTCCTCTTCTGAGAAAAAACCTCAAACTGCCACTGCGCCAGAAGCGTCCACATCCGAGATTATAACGGAGGCTGAAAAACCCTCAAAACTTCCGCGCGTTGCTGTACTCGCACCTGAGCAAAGTGTTAGGCCCAAACGCCGTTCTATTAAAATCAAGCTGGATAAAGAACAGTCTAAGCAAACAGAACAAACTATTGATCCGCTTGCGGCAGCACTAAATGAAGCATTAACTGGGTCAACCAATGAAAGTGAGAGCGAAGTAAGTGCAGAAAGTCAAAAAACTGTCACAGAGGCTTTGGCACCGGGAACAATCCGTGGTATGCAATTAGCGATTTCACCGTGTTGGAACCTTGGAGCGTCTTCGTCGGCAGCTTTGTCCACTACGGTGGTGGTAGGTATGGAACTTTCAATTGAAGGAAAACCTTTGGCCAGTAGCATATATTTAGTTGGTTACGAGGGTGGTGATGATGCCAGTGCCCAGCGAGCGTTTGAGACTGCACAACGAGCCATTAATGATTGCGGAGCAAAAGGATTTGAATTGCCGGCTGACAAATACTCTGCTTGGAAAAAAGTCGAGATTACTTTTAATCCAGAAAGAATGAGAGTGCGATGAAAAGATTGTTTTCTTTTAGTTTTTTAGTTTTTAGTTGTTTGGCTGGAGCAGCTTTAACGCAGGATGGGCCGTTGAAGATAGAGATAACAGATGGGGTGATTGAGCCGCTTTCATTTGCTGTGCCAGTTTTTGAAGCTGAAAATCCTGCTGCAAGAGAAATAGCTGCTGAAATTTCGAGTATTGTGGTGGCGGACTTGACTAGCAGTGGTCTCTTTCGTGAAATTCCAAAAAATAGATTTATTGCACAGAGAAAAACCTTTGAAGAGCCAGTTCGGTTTCCTGATTGGCGTGCGGTTAACGCACAGGCGTTGGTTACAGCGGCTGTAAAAACAAGTGGTTCTGGTCAGTTGACTGTCAAGTTTAGAATATTTGATATTTTTTCTGGAGTACAGCTTGGAAAGGGAACTCAACTAAGTGGTAGTACTGGCGCGGCGCGGCGCATGGCCCACCAGGTGGCTGACCAAGTTTACAAGCGTATTACTGGTGAGGGGGCATACTTTGATAGTAGAATAGTTTTTGTTTCAGAGAGTGGGCCCAAAGATAAACGGCTCAAGAGGTTAGCCATAATGGATTCTGACGGTGAGAAAATGAAATTTCTTACTGGTAATGATAATATTGTTCTGGCGCCGCGTATTTCGAGTGATGGTAAAAAAGTACTTTATACAAGTTGGGAAACAGGTTTTCCTCAAATTTATCTCCTCGACGTTGAAACTGGGCGCCGTAAAAGAGTAAATACTCCTGGGAATGATGTAGCGTTTTCGCCACGTTTCTCACCGAACAATAAACGAATAGTTTTTTCTTATGAACGTCGCGGTAACATAGATATTTATTTGATGGAGCTATCGAGCTTACGGTCAGCCCGTCTAACTTCTAGCCCCTTCATCGATACGGCCCCAAGTTTTAGTCCAGACGGTAGAAAAATAGTTTTTGAAAGTGATAGAAGTGGTACACAGCAACTTTATACTTTGCCTGTATCTGGTGGTACACCCAAACGTATTTCGTTTGGCAATGGTCGTTATGGGACGCCGGTGTGGAGCCCACGCGGCGACCTAATAGCTTTCACCAAGCAAAGTAACGGTCGCTTTGGAATTGGGGTGATGCGTATTGATGGTACGGAAGAGCGACTTTTGTCTGCATCGTTCTTGGACGAAGGGCCTACCTGGTCTCCTAATGGGCGAGTAATAATGTTCTCGCGCCAGACACGAGGGCCAAGTGGTGCTCCTAGCATTTATTCTGTTGATATTACTGGACGAAACTTGCGCCCACTGAACTTACGGGCTCCAGCATCTGACCCATCTTGGGGCCCAGTGCTGCCTTGAGGTAAAAATTTTATGTACTGTTTCTGTGAAAGGTGACTGATATGCGATCAATTTATTTAAACGTTGCAATACTTTTTATGCTAGTGGCATGTTCTGACTCCGAAGGTGGATTTGGGAATGGATCGCTTGGCGCCGATGGGTCCCAAGGAAGTGGTTTTGGCCAAGATGATGTAACTTCTTCCACGTTCTTTAAAGAAAGTATTGGAGACCATGTTTTATTTAAAGTTGATGAGTATACTTTGAATGAGGCAGCTAAAACTGCTTTAAACGTTCAGGCTAATTGGTTAATTGATAACCCAGGTTTTGTCATAATTATTGAGGGCCACGCGGATGAGCGAGGCACGCGTGAGTATAATTTGGCGCTTGGATTTCGTCGAGCACAATCTGTACAAGAATACTTAGTGGCGCGTGGTGTCTCTGGTTTGCGTTTAAAAACTAGAAGCTATGGTAAAGAACGGCCAGTAGAGATTTGTAGTGTGGAACGGTGTTACGGTAAAAATAGACGGGCTGTAACAATTCTGGCCTCTGGCAGTAGTTAATGAAATTACGTCTTCTAGTAGTTTTGGCCGCTGGGCTGGCAGGTCCAGCATCAGCTGATAGTTTAGCTGACATTCGTCAGGATCTTGCAAACTTATTGCTTGTCACTGACCGTTTACAACTTGAAATGTTGACGACTCCAGGGATAGATTTTTCAAACGAAGGATCACTCTTAGAGCGAACGTCAGTCATTGAAAGTGAGCTGCAAAGGTTAACTGGGGCTTCTGAAGAGTCAGCTAACCGGATTTCGATTGTAGTGCAGGATGCCTATCGGCGAATAAATACTTTGGAAGCCAGGGTCTGTGCCTTGGAGCCTGGATGCAATGTCACAGAACTTGGGGCCACTTTGCCCCCGGGCGTCATGTCAAATGGTTTGCTTGGTGCGGCAATGCCGAAAGCAACACTGACCATTACAGAAAAATCTGACTTCGAGGCGGCGAAAAAAATGTTATCGGACGGTGATACAGATATTGCCGTTCAAATGTTAAAGAAATTTATTTCAGTATATCCAATTGGCCCCTTAACACAAAACGTACATTTACTGATGGGACACGCACAGATGGACCTGCAGGAGTTCCGGCTTGCGGCGCGAGCCTATTTGGAGGCCTATTCAGTAAATGAAACTACAGAAATTGCTCCAATCGCTTTATATAATTTGGCTCTCGCTTTTCACAAGATGGGGAATGCTAAAGAGGGCTGCCTTACACTGGATGAAGTTAAATTTCGTTATAGTGACGCTGACATAGCTGCGGATGCATTGCGGGCAGAGGCTGACTTGGCCTGCACGTGATGGGTTTATCTGTGTGCAAAATAGATCAAGCGATATCTGATTTTTTCTGTGACCATAACGAAAAAAGTGTAGTCGGTGTGGCTGTGTCTGGAGGTTCAGATTCAGTGGCGTTACTTTTAGCTTTATGCAAAATAATACCAGCGAAAAATCTAAAAGCTGTCACCGTTGACCATGGTTTACGAACTGAAGCTGCATCGGAAGCTGAGTGGGTTAGTCAGTTATGTTCAACTATGGGGGTAGACCACAATACACTGAAAGCAAATAATCTTGCGCTGGGGCCAAATCTGCAAGCGCGAGCCCGTGATGTGCGCTATTCTTTGTTAGCTAATTGGGGTCAGAATTGTGACGTTATTTGTTTAGGGCATAGCCAGACAGATGTTGCGGAAACCTTTCTTATGAGACTTAGTCGTGGATCAGGTGTAGATGGTTTAGCCTCTATGGCTTCGGGTTGGGACCATCAAAATTTATCATGGGCACGACCTTTTTTGGGTCTTTCTCGTGAAGAGTTACGTCAGTACTTGAAGGCAAACAATCAAGCGTGGTGTGATGACCCAAGCAACGATGATTTAAAATATAAGAGAGTGCAAATACGACAATCTCAAATCCAGCTGGATCAATTGGGTTTGAGTACTAGCCGACTTGCTAAAACAGCAAACCGAATGTCAGATGTCAGAGAAGCTTTGACATTTGCTTTAAAAAATATTCGACCGCAGTTAATGCGAAATGATTTAGGCGATGTCTTGCTCGACCGCGTAAAGTTGGCAGAGATACCTACAGAATTCTCTGAGAGGATAATGGCTGAGGCACTCTGTTGGGTGGGTCAGCAAAGTTACCGACCTCGAAATTTATCTTTGAGACGCGTTATTGTGACAAAAATTACTCGAAGTTTGCATGGATGTGTCGTAATACCGCAGCCTGACAATTTTTTACGGATAACGCG
>CAJWTH010000159.1 GCA_913047725.1 uncultured Planktomarina sp. | reverse complement strand
GATGTTACCTACTGGGACGAGATGACTGAAGTAATCAATTGGACACAGACCAATGTCCACTCAACGCTTGGTGTATGCTGGGGGGGGATGGCGATGATCAATCATTTCTATGGAATTCAAAAGCACGTTTTAGGAAAAAAAGCGTTTGGCTGTTTTCGGCACAAAAACTTAGACCCTGCGTCACCTTATCTCAGGGGTTTCTCAGATGATTTTGTTGTACCCGTCAGTCGCTGGACGGAAATGAAACAAGAGGAAATTAATGCTGCAAGAGGCATGAAAACCTTGTTGGGCTCGGAAACTACTGGCCCCTGCGTCGTCGAAGACCCAAAACACCGCGCACTCTACATCTTCAATCACTTTGAATATGACAGCATTACATTAAAACAAGAATATGATCGAGACATCAAAAATTCTAAAGAGATAAATATCCCAGGACATTATTATCCAAATAATGACCCATCCCAGAAACCACTAAATCGTTGGCGCTCGCATGCCCACTTATTATATGGCAATTGGATCAATGAAATCTATCAGTCTACACCTTTTGACTTTAAAGAAATTGGTCTTTAGGTTTTATTAAGTGATCTAAATTTTAATATTTAAAGAGTATAATGCCACGTTAAAACTACAAAGCCGGAAAGTGTGTCAGAAAGTTAAGGGAATCCAAGTTGGGACAGCCAATCTTCAGTTGAACTTGTGATGGGATAGGTTGGTTTGCTGTATTGCGAATAGTGAAGTCCAAACAACCGTTCCTCTATCAAGTATTTTTCAATATTATTTTTGTAATAAAAAAAGGGTTAGCAAAGCTAACCCTTTGATATAATTTAATATTTTTAAATAAAGCATTATCGCTTCGAGAACTGGAAACTCCGGCGCGCTTTACGCTTACCATATTTTTTGCGTTCAACTACACGACTATCACGTGTTAGAAACCCAGCTGCCTTTAGCGCACTCCGTAAGCTTGGCTCATACAGTTGCAAGGCTTTAGAAATGCCGTGCTTTACTGCTCCAGCCTGCCCTGTAAGGCCGCCTCCTTTAACAGTGGCAACGACATCAAATTGGCCTTCTACACCAGCGATCTGCATCGGCTGCCGCAAAATTAAACGCAAAACTGGGCGCGCAAAATAAGCGTCTTGATCTTTTCCATTTACAGAAACTTTGCCAGAACCAGGTTTTATCCAAACTCGCGCTACCGCATCTTTTCTTTTCCCAGTAGCGTAGGTTCGACCCAATTCATCGCGGACAGGCTCGCGTGGAGCCATAATTTCGACCACAGCTGGGGTGCCTTCGGCTACCGCTGCCAGGTCTTCTAATGATGTTATTTGTTCTGACATCTGTTATACCCGTGTGTTTTTCTTGTTCATAACTTTTACATCCAATTCAACTGGAGCTTGGGCCTCATGTGGATGCTCGGTGCCTGCATAAACACGCAAGTTGGTCATAACCTGACGCGATAGACGATTTCCTGGCAACATTCTCTTGACCGCTTGGGTCAATACTCTTTCAGGATACTTACCTTCAAGAATTGAACCCGTTGTTCGTGATTTAATTCCACCCGGATAACCAGTATGCCAGTAATTTTCTTTATTGCGTTTGTTACCAGTTAGCTGAACTTTTTCAGCATTAACAACAATTACATTATCGCCCATGTCCATACTTGGTGTAAACGACGCTTTGTGCTTGCCACGTAATCGCATTGCAATAATCGACGCCAAACGGCCAAGAACAACGCCTTCTGCGTCAATCAAAATCCATTTTTTATCAATGTCTGCAGGTGTTGCAGAAAACGTTTTCATATCTTTGTATCCACTAAAATTGTCTGGATGTGGTATAGTCTTTAAAAAAGTACAGTCAACACCAAACTTCAATAAAAATGTGTAAAATTAATGACTTAAATTTAAGGTATTATATTACCCCAAAATCCTAAGTTAGATTTGGGGGTACTGTCTATGTTAAATTTGTTTGAGCTGCTGGGTTTCAATAGCTTTAAGAAAAATTGAACAATTTTTAACCAGCGAGTACAACAGAAAATACTTTTGCTAGTACGTAATTTACTTCCGCAGCGTCTATTTTAGGCGCCATTGTCCAAGCCTCCACAATCAGTTTATGGTTAGAGTGTAAAAGATGGAGGGTAGAATGGCAATTTTAGAACGTCGCGACAAAAATGCAGTTGCTTATCTTACACTCAATGCCCCTGAACGCTTAAACGCTTTATCAGATGAGATGATTGCGGCCCTTCAAACCACATTTGACGGCTTTTACTCTGACAAATCCGTTCGAGCTGTCGTTTTAGCTGGTGCCGGTAAAGCTTTTTGTGCAGGTCATGACCTCAAACAAATGACTGAAGCACGAAAGCAACCTGATGGCGGTTCAGCTGTGTTTAAAAACTTATTCGACCGCTGCGCGACTTTTATGCAAACAATCCAAAAAATACCTCAACCAGTAATTGCTCAGGTGCATGGTATAGCAACAGCCGCAGGGTGCCAGCTTGTCTCCACCTGTGATTTAGCAATCGCCTCTGAGGAAACAAAGTTTGGTGTAAATGGCGTAAACATCGGTCTTTTTTGTTCGACACCAATGGTAGCTCTTTCGCGGAACATACACCGAAAAAGGGCATTTGAAATGTTAGTAACTGGCGAATTCATGACTGCTCAAGAAGCAAAAGTTGCTGGTTTAATTAATAAAGTGGTACCTGAAGGTGACTTGTCTTCAGCGGCCTCATCTTTAGCTGAAGTAATATCAAGCAAACTGGGTTCTGCTGTCAAAACAGGAAAAACAGCTTTTTATCGGCAAATTCAATTACCAGTAAACGAGGCTTATGCCTACACTGGTGACCTAATGGTAGAAAATATGCTAAATAATGATACTGAGGAAGGCATCGCAGCATTTATTGATAAACGGGATCCAAATTGGTCACAGGACCCTTAGCTTTCCTTTGCCTTACTTGGACGCTACATCCAATAGTATGAAAGAGCGATTAAATATCATCGGTGGAGGTATGGCTGGGTGCGAAGCAGCTTGGCAAGCGGCCCAACTAGGTGTGCCTGTTACCATCCATGAGATGCGCCCAAAAGTAGAGACCTTTGCACATCAAACGGGTGACTTAGGTGAAATGGTTTGCTCAAACTCTTTCAGGTCTGACGACGACAATCAAAATGCTGTTGGCCTTTTACACTGGGAAATGCGCAAATCTAATAGCCTCATTATGGCTATCGCCGATAAACACCGTATACCCGCTGGTGGCGCACTTGCAGTCGATCGTGAGCCCTACGCCAAGAGCGTAACAAAAGCGATCAAATATCACCACTTAATAGAAATTAATTACAACGAAGTTACTAGCCTTCCAGACGATGGAAATTGGATAATAGCTACCGGCCCACTTACTTCTGGTTCACTTGCGGAAGCAATAAAAAATGAAACAGGGGTCGACGCATTGGCGTTTTTTGATGCCATTGCGCCAATAGTTTATGCTGACAGCATCGACATGAAGCAAGCCTGGATGCAATCACGATATGATAAGGGGGAAAGTGAGGATGAACGGACCGCCTATTTGAATTGCCCGATGAGCAAGGATGTTTATGAGGCATTTATTGACGCATTACTTGGAGCGGAGAAGGCGGAATTTAAGCCTGGCGAAACTGCTGGCTACTTTGACGGATGTTTACCTATTGAAGTTATGGCTGAGCGCGGACGAGAGACACTACGTTTTGGACCCATGAAACCAGTAGGGTTAACAAATGCACACGATCCACAAATCAAACCTTATGCAGTCGTACAACTGCGGCGTGATAATGCTCTTGGAACTCTTTATAATATAGTTGGATTTCAAACTAAGATGAAATACGGCGCCCAAAAACGCGTGCTTGGAATGATACCCGGCCTCGAGCGGGCGGAGTTTGCACGCCTCGGGGGCATTCATCGTAACTCTTTTATCAACTCGCCTACTCTTCTTAATTCTCAGATGCAGTTAAAATCCAAGCCTAATTTGCGTTTTGCCGGTCAAATCACGGGAGTGGAGGGATATGTTGAAAGTGCAGCTATGGGAATGATTGCCGGCCGTATGGCTGCATCTGAAATACTAGGTTGCCATTTAGAGCCGCCTTCCTCAGATACGGCCTCTGGGGCTCTAATCACGCACATAACTGGCGGTGCTGACGCTAAAACTTTTCAACCTATGAATGTAAATTTTGGGCTCTTCCCGCCCATAACTTCAGTAAAAGGTGGTCGAAAGCGTCGTATGGAAAGATATAAAGCCTATACTGACAGGG
>CAJWTH010000158.1 GCA_913047725.1 uncultured Planktomarina sp. | reverse complement strand
CGGCAGCTAGTAAGTCATAGTCCGCGCATGGTGCGTAGTTTATTTCCTTAAACATGCCTAAAGAAGGCGTAGAGAGTGTTGAAGATGTCATTGCTATTACGACATCACGTAGTTTGACTTTTGAGCTCATTCCACCAGCAGAGCCAATGCGAACTAATGTTTTAACATCATAGTCTTTGATTAATTCATTAACGTAAATAGATAGACTGGGCATACCCATGCCTGATCCATGAATAGTGACCGGGTTACCGTTCCAAGTTCCAGTATAACCCAACATTCCCCGCACTTCGTTAATACATTTAGGGTTTTGAAGAAATGTTTCTGCTGCCCATCTTGCACGCAAAGGGTCCCCCGGCAATAAGACTGTATCTGCTATTTCTCCAGGTTTTGCACCTATATGAATTGTCATGTTTTACCTCGAATATTTTATGAATGGGGTTAAGTTGCCAATTCGGTCATATAAGACGCGAGCATTAACATTAAAGTCTTGGGTCATCCAGTATACAGATGGTGTACCATTAAGGTCTGCCGTCGCATAAACCTTTTCGATCAATGCGCCACCAACTCCTTGGCCGCGGGCTTTGGGGTCAACAAATAGGTCTTGTAAATAACACACATCTTCAATTTTCCAGTTGTGCGCATGATAAATGAAATGAACTAGGCCTATTAAATTTCCATTGCGCTCAGCAACTAGGCAGTTCTGTACCTTTTGGTTTGGGTCAATAAGTCTTGTGAAGGTCATTTCGCGAATATCAATAGTAACTTCACTATCATAAAATTTAAGATATTCGGTCCACATGCTAGACCATTTAGCGTTATCTTTAGCCTCAAGTGAACGGATAATTACTGACATTACACTTCCTCTGTTATGGTGCGGAATGCGCCCCGTCGGCTAGAGATTTAACAAATTTGAGAACTTTTTTAGAAGATTTATTTGCAGCAATTTGATTTATAATTGCCGAACCTACCACAGCGCCATCGGCAATCGAAGCAATAGCTTTGGCATTTTCCGGTGTGTTAATCCCAAATCCCACTATTACTGGAAGATCTGTAGAAGACTTAATTCGCGCTACTTCAGGTCCAACGTTTGTGGCCGCCGCCGCCGCAGCGCCAGTTATCCCGTTGATTGAGACATAATAAACAAAACCAGAGGTATTAGTCAGTACTGTTGGCAAACGCTTACTGTCTGTAGTTGGGGTAGCTAGACGTATAAAATTTAGACCAGCCTTTTGAGCAGGTATGCAAAGTTCCTCGTCTTCCTCTGGTGGTAAGTCGACAACGATCATACCGTCTATGCCTGCTACTTTCGCTTCATCTAAAAACTTTGTGACGCCATGAGAGTAGATTGGATTGTAATACCCCATTAAAACAATAGGTGTCGTGTCATCATGGGTCCGGAAATCTTTTACCATTTGCAGTGTTCTTTTTAAGGTCATCCCTGCTTCTAGAGCACGTTGACCGGCTAATTGAATAGTAGGCCCGTCGGCCATTGGGTCAGTGAAGGGAAGGCCGAGCTCAATTATGTCAACTCCCGCTTCTGGAAGCCCTTTTACAATTTCAAGAGACTTCTCGTAGTTGGGGTCGCCAGCCATAACATATGCCACAAAAGCTTTACTGCCTGATGTTTTTAAGTGTTCGAACTTTGCATCAATCCGTGTCATTTATAGCCTCAAAATTACTTCGTTACTCAAATGCAGCAAACGTGTTATGAGATCAATATGCTTTGGCATTTCTTTTGTGACAATATGCGAATTCATTATTAATGAAGTAAAAATGGTTCTACTTGCTCTAGCTTTTAAGCACAGATAAGAGCGCATTACAATAAATTGGGGAGTAGATCATGGGTTTCAAGATGGGTATCGTAGGCCTTCCAAACGTAGGCAAATCCACTTTATTTAATGCGCTGACAAAAACCGCTTCAGCTCAGGCAGCGAATTTCCCTTTCTGTACAATTGATCCAAATGTTGGTGAGGTAAATGTTCCTGATTTTCGGCTAGATAAACTTGCTGGTATAGCTGAATCTGCCAATATTATTCCTACTCGAATGACATTTGTGGATATTGCGGGTCTTGTTAAGGGTGCCAGTCAGGGCGAGGGGTTAGGTAATCAGTTTCTCGCAAATATTCGAGAAACTGATGCGATCGCACATGTGGTGCGCTGTTTTGAAGATAAGGATGTCGTGCATGTGAATGATCGAGTGGATCCGATAGCTGACGTCGAAACTATCGATACAGAATTAATGCTGGCTGACATGGAAAGTGTGGAGAAACGACTTCAAAATATAGTTCGCAAAGTGCGCGGCGGTGATAAAGAAGCGGTTCAACAGGAACGCTTGCTCCGCGATGCGATGGCGGCCTTAGAGGGAGGCAAGCCCGCGAGAACCGTCGCAGTTGATGCAGAAGACGAAAAACAGTGGAAAATGCTGCAACTTTTGACGAGCAAACCAATTCTTTATGTTTGTAATGTAAGTGAAGGTGACGCCTCTTCTGGTAATGTGCATTCTAACGCAGTGGCTGAGATGGCAGCTTCACAGGGCAATAGCCATGTAGTTATTTCTGCTCAGATCGAAGAAGAAATTAGCCAGTTAGAAGAAGAAGAGGCCGAAATGTTTCTCTCTGAGATGGGCCTTGAGGAAGCTGGTTTGGACCGGCTTATACGTGCAGGATATGAGTTGTTATCTCTTCAAACGTATTTCACAGTTGGTCCGAAGGAAGCACGTGCGTGGACAATTAAAAATGGGACCTCTGCGCCACAAGCCGCCGGTGTGATACACGGCGATTTTGAGCGGGGATTTATTCGTGCTGAAACCATAACATATGATGATTTTGTCGCTTTGGGTGGCGAAAACCCTGCGAAAGATGCCGGTAAAATGCGAGCAGAGGGCAAGTCTTATACTGTGCAGGATGGTGACGTCATGCACTTTTTGTTTAATACTTAAGTGACGGTGTTAAAATGGCTACAAAATTAATAATTGACACTGATCCAGGTATCGATGACGCCATGGCAATCTTTTATGCGATTGCTAACCCTGAAATTGATATCCTTGGTCTAACTACGGTTTTTGGTAACGTAACGACGCCTCAGGCTACGCGAAATGCTTTATTTTTACTGGAAGTGGCTAACGCTAATGTGCCTGTTTCCTCTGGTTTACATCAGCCGAGGTCACTGCCATCTTTTCCGCCTAGCTCAAATGTGCATGGAGATGAAGGTTTTGGGCCGCTTCAGCTTATAGAACCAAAAGGAGAGCCGATAACCGAAAATGCCCCAGAATTTTTGGTCCGTACGGCCAAGGAGCACAGCGGAGAAATTATTTTATGCGCAATTGGTCCACTCACCAATGTTGCCGCCGCAATAGATATAGATCCAGATTTTTGTCAGAACCTTAAGGGCATAGTTGTAATGGGTGGGAGCCTAGCTGTGGGTGGAAATATTACAGCCGCTGCAGAAGCTAACATTTATCACGATCCGCACGCAGCGGAGCATGTTTTCAAATATGGCTGTAATATTACGCTTGTGGGATTGGATGTAACGGATCAGGTGATCTGCCCGCGTCAATATTTTAAAGAATTAGCTGTGGAAAGCCCGCATATTGGTGGGATCCTCAACGAAATGACAGATTTTTATATTAATTTTTATGAAAGTATTGGCAAGATTAATGGATGTAGCTTGCATGACCCTAGTGCGCTAGTGGCCTGTGTTAATAGGGAATTCTTTAAATCTACTCCCCATAAACTACGCGTAGTACTGTCTGGCGATCGTATTGGTGAAACAATTTCGGATAAAAACTGTGCAAGAGCAAATGTTGATGTTTGCATTGATGTAAATGTTTCAGGTGTAAAAGATAATTTTTTTTCAAATGTTGCAAAACTTAATTAAAAATCAACTTGTCCCCAGTGTCACTCCTCGTTAGACGGATCAGCGGAGACGTGGCCGAGTGGTCGAAGGCGCTCCCCTGCTAAGGGAGTAAACGTTAACGCGTTTCGAGGGTTCGAATCCCTTCGTCTCTGCCACCTACTTACTATGGTTTTAAATTAAGACCAGATGTGGCTTTATTAAAAAGTGGCATCCGCCACGGGACAAAATAGTATGACAAATCCAGATGTAATCATTTCTGGTGGTGGCATCGGTGGGCTCACCTTGGCGTTGACGCTCCACCAAATTGGGGTGACTTGCCAAGTAGTCGAAGCTTCTGGAACGATGCTGTCCCTTGGTGTTGGAATAAATATACAGCCAAACGCGGTTCGCGAGTTATACGATCTAGGGTTCACCAAG
>CAJWTH010000157.1 GCA_913047725.1 uncultured Planktomarina sp. | reverse complement strand
GCACAAAAAGGTCCGCGGATCGCGATCCATTATAAAAACCTCAGGGGCCCGTGCCCCGGTCAGCGACGTTTGATCTGAGTTAATGACATTTTGTAGGCTGGCCTTGGGTGGGCCTTCGCGGGCCGAGGGGCTTGGGCTGGGTTTTTGGGAAACGGCTCGCGGCGCGGAGGTACGGGGTCACAAGCAGGGGTTGCTCTGGCCAGCCCTAACTTTCCAAGAGCCACCGCAAATAGAGCAGACCCCCTTCAAGCAGGGTTACGGCCCACGCGCAGGTGATTTAGACTTGGAGCGGTAGATTTATTTGAGTAGGTTTGTTGTCGTTTTAATGTCTATGGAGAGTCGATTACACAGTTTAGATGGTGATGCGCTTATTGTAGTCGTGCGACAGAGCCCAATTCTGGAAGTTCAAGGTGGTCAAAAAACAGCAGGGGCCTCTAACTTTAGTGCCCTTTTGCTCAGACCAAATAAAGAAATATATTGAAAAAGCTCCTTCAGTAGCATTTTAATACAGCCTAATTTTAATGAGTTCCCATACTCAAAAAAATTTAATTTCGAGAACAATACCATAAGATTAAAATTAGCAGATTAGATTTCGCATAGTTCTGATCTGGTCAAAAACCGCTTACCGCGTCCGTTATCCAAAGAAAACATACCACCTCGTCCTTCAACAACGTCAATAATCAAACGCGTATGTTTCCAAGCTTCGTATTGCGCTCCACCTATATAAAAGGGCGTTTCGCCAATCTCGCCCATTAGCACGTCGTGATCGGCAATGATTAAATCACCTTGAGCATAGCACATAGGGGCAGAACCGTCACAGCAACCACCTGATTGGTGAAATATTACTGGGCCGTAGTCAGCTATTATCTCATCTAAAAGCTTCAAAGCGGCTTCTGTTGCTTCAACTTGATTTATCATAAAAAACATCCTTTTTGTCTTTGAGGGCGCATAATAATACGCCCTCTGAGTTAATTATTTAGAAAAACCCTAATTTATTTGGGCTATAACTTACCAAAAGATTTTTAGTTTTTTGGTAGTGTCCTAACATCATAAGATGATTTTCGCGTCCTATGCCGGATTGCTTGTAACCACCAAACGCCGCATGGGCTGGGTATGCATGGAAGCAGTTAGTCCAGACCCGACCAGCCTCAATAGCACGGCCAAAACGATAGCATGTATTAGTGTCACGGCTCCAGACGCCAGCACCAAGACCGTAGAGGGTATCGTTAGCTATTTCCAAAGCTTCTTCATCAGTTTTAAAAGTTGTTACCGACAGAACTGGGCCAAAAATTTCTTCTTGGAAAATACGCATGTCGTTTGTGCCTTTGAATACAGTTGGTTGGATATAGTAACCACCCTCCATATTCCCAGATGTATCAGCAGCAGCACCACCAGTTAACAATTCAGCACCTTCTTTTACTCCAATATCTAAATATGAGAGAATTTTTTCAAATTGCTCACTAGATGCTTGTGCGCCTATCATTGTATTCGGATCAAGAGGATCACCCTGCACAATGGCTTCAATCCGTTTCAAACAACGTGCCATAAATTCATCATAGATGTCCTCATGGATCAGTGCTCGGCTTGGACAGGTGCATACTTCACCCTGATTTAAAGCAAACATTACAAGCCCTTCAATGGCTTTATCAAGGAATGCATCATCTTGGTCCATTACATCTTTAAAGAAGATATTTGGTGATTTTCCACCCAATTCTAATGTGCATGGGATTATATTTGCCGACGCATATTGCATAATTAGGCGACCCGTTGTGGTTTCACCAGTAAAGGCAATTTTTGCAATCCGCGTACTTGAAGCTAACGGTTTACCGGCTTCCAAGCCAAATCCGTTCACGACATTAACTACACCAGCAGGCAACAAATCGCCAATCATTTCTAGTAATACTAATATAGACGCAGGCGTTTGCTCCGCAGCCTTCAAAACGACACAATTACCCGCAGCTAGCGCCGGCGCCAACTTCCAAACTGCCATTAAAATTGGAAAATTCCATGGAATGATCTGACCAACGACGCCAAGAGGCTCATGGAAGTGATAAGCTATGGTATCTCCATCTATTTCACTTAATGATCCTTCTTGGGCACGGATGACGCCTCCAAAATAACGGAAATGGTCTATCGCAAGTGGAATATCAGCAGCAGTTGTTTCCCGGATTGCCTTGCCGTTATCCCAAGTCTCTACCTCGGCAAGGGTGGCTAGATTATCTTCCATGACCTGCGCAATCTTGTTTAAGATTTGGCTGCGCTCGGTTACACTTGTTTCTCCCCAAGCTTTTTTTGCAGCATGCGCGGCATCTAGCGCAAGGTTGATGTCTTTTTCATTAGAGCGCGGTATTTGACACAGTACTTTGCCGTTAACTGGAGTAATATTATCAAAATACTTACCATCTACCGGGTCAATAAATTCGCCCCCGATATAGTTTCCGTATTTCTCTTTAAATTGAAAAGCCATAGATATCTCCCAGATTGCAGTTTATTATGAGGGGATTTAACGGTGGCTTTTAGGGTGTGTCACTATCGCTATTTTAGACGTCCTCACGATCTGTCGCAGATTTGAGACAGATCGTCAAAGAAAGCTAACTATTTTGGTCAGATATGGTGGCCAAATTTTCAAAACTCGCCGTTCTTAACAACTTTGTCGTCGAATTTTACTAAGCTTTCGGTACAGAGTTGCACGACTAATCTCCATATCGCGAGCCGCCGCACTGATATTACCACCTGATTTGGCCAATGATTGCTGTATAGTGCGACGCTCAGCCAGAGTGTAATCTCGGGCAAAGTCGATCGTCTTGCCCTGTAAGATTGAGAGTGGCAATGAATTATTTATATCAGCATCAGTCAGACCATAAATATCGCGAGCATAGCGTGTGGCGCCAATAACAAGGTCGTCTTGATCAACAGCAAATAAGGCTGGGCCTCTAATATGGCTGTGATTATCAAGTAAACTAGGTTCTGCTGCCAAAATTATGCGCGACTTTGAAAAGTTTTTAATGAAATTGTCAGTTTCTATACGTCGGGCTGCATCAACAACAGTGACCAATATAAGTTGCGAAAACCCGGTAGTCAAATCTGCTCTGCAAGACGATACGTCGATAACAGCCAATAAGCGAGCATTATGATCAAAAATTGGGGCCGCAGTGCACGAAAGGTTCGTATTTTTTGAATGAAAATGTTGATCCTTGTGAATCATTAGCGGACTTTTCTCAACTATACAGGTGCCAATGCCATTTGTTCCCTCGCTTTCCTCGCTCCAAATTGCTCCTGTCCATAGACCCCACTTATCAAAAGTTGTGTCATCACACTTGGCACCTCGTCGTGCAACGGCAATTCCTTCTTTGTTTGCCAAAACAACGCTGCACCCGACATCGCCTACAGCAACGAACAATTGATCGAGTTTTGCGCTGCTTAAATGTAGGAAGTGTCCTAATTGATCCTGTGCTTCATGAAGTTCTTTTGCGCTGGCGCGTTCTGGTGGATTTGATTCGTCAGGGTTCAATTGATGAAGAATGCGGGACCTTTGCCAAGATGCGACTATTGGAGATCTCGCGGCTTCGTCGCGCTCAATGGCAGTGTCTATAACATTAGAATGTGTTTTCATCAAAAATACCACTCAAACTCAAAACCAAACTCAATTTTTTACGCACATCGTTTCAAGATATGTGCTAAACAATTATCATGTCAAACTTGGAGCTCATTTGGTTTTCAATATTAAATTGTTGACACAATCTTGCCGCAGAAAGCTAATTCTGCTTACCGGACGCAGTCTATTTTAAACCAGTGGGTCCTATCCTTATTGAGTTTCAAAAAAATTGTGGACGATATTAGGGTTTTTTAGAACATTTTCACACTTCTTGTGGTGTGGCATTTTTGCTCGCAATGCTTTGGGTTTTTCGCCTGCTTGGGTTCTTGTCTGTATAGTCATAGGCTGAACGCTAGCTGTGCTGCTGCCAATGTCCAATTAAACAGGAGTGTAAATCATCAGGCGTAAGCCCCACGTCCACGATCCATCGTTCGATTTGCTTTAACTCACCCATAAGCTGACGCCTGACCTTCGCAGCATGCCACTGGGTTGCCAGCTTGTCCTTTATCTGCCGTTATGCTTGAGATTAACCTCTGAGATGTGATGTAAGCCTTGCTTGTTCCGTGCGCCTGTTGATGCCCTCCGTGGGTCTGCAACAGCCAATGTACTTGTATACGGTATTCTGTGACTCGACGGGTCGACCGCGGCCCTCGAGCCAAGCAGCGACCACCTTGCAACTTGCCAATGGTAATTGGGTTTGCAGACTTAGCGTTGGGTTGTT
>CAJWTH010000156.1 GCA_913047725.1 uncultured Planktomarina sp. | reverse complement strand
ACTATCATCAGAAGGTTCCCACCAGAAGACGCTCCTCTCATCATCATTGTAGCAATGGTAAGTGAAATAACTGCAATAACGCATAGTATTACTCCCAAAAGGTCAGCCCCACTTTGCAATCTGACACCCATAATAAGAGCAACACCAAACGCACCGACAAAGAGACCTAATATTCCTAAGCGTGAAAGGCGCTCACCAAAAATTAGCCATCCAGAAAATCCAACAGCCAAGGGCATTACTGACGCAATAATTGAAGCTAAAGATGCTTCAATAGACTGCATTGCTACAAAATTTAAGCCTAGATAAAGGGTGTTCTGGCAGATGCCAAAAACGATAGTGGCTTTCCATTGATCAGGCGTCAATTTCCAGGATTGGCCCATCGATCTTGCTATTCCCACGCCAATAAGGCCAGAAATCATAAACCTCAAAGATAAGGCTAACATTGGCGGCGCGTCGGCTACAATAATTCGGGCAGATGTAAAGGCAGATGACCAGATCAGTGCAAATACCAAACCGGCAAAAATTGCTCGTACATCCATTAAACGTTTCTTTCGCACAGTACTTTTGTGGCAAGCATTGCTAAACATTATTTTAGAAGCAAGGTTGGTTAATTTTTTACTACAGGATCAACTTAAAACAAGTCTTCAGTTGGTGTTTAGTAAATAAAAAAAGCCTACCTCTAAAATTAAGAGGCAGGCTTCTACATAAGATTTTTTAGCCTTAGCTGTTTACACTATCCTTTAGTGCTTTTGCTATGGTCATCTTCACTACTTTATCAGCGCCTTTTTTAAAGCTTTCGCCAGTTGCTGGGTTACGCACCATGCGCTCAGGGCGCTCACGGCAGTAAATTTTTCCTACACCTGGCAAAGTTACAGCACCGCCACCAGATACTTCACTCGTTATCAGATCGCAAATTGCATCCAATGAAGCCGCTGCTGATTTTTTGTCAGTACTCATCTTATCTGCCAGTGTGGCAACTAATTGTGTTTTCGTCATAGGTTTTGACATTTATTTTCTCCTAAAAAGCCCAACACCTTGGGCACCAATCCCATGTAGTTAACTGCATATTGTGGTAAGACACAACAAATTGTATCAAATTAATTCAAAAAAACCTATAATAATGTCAAATTAAAGGAAAGCTGTCTCCTGAAAGCTTCTCAATTTCCGAGAATGTATGCTTTCCAATGGCATTTCTCTCAAAATTTCCATAGCGCGTATACCTATCCTAAGATGACAAACAACTTGAGTTTTATAAAACTCCGTCGCCATTCCAGGTAATTTCAACTCCCCATGCAATGGCTTATCACTCACACATAATAATGTTCCATATGGCACGCGAAACCGATAGCCATTAGCTGCAATTGTGGCACTCTCCATATCTAAGGCAATGGCACGGGACTGACTCAAACGCAGTACAGGACCAGATTGGTCTCTTAATTCCCAATTTCGATTATCAATTGTTGCCACTGTACCAGTACGCATGATTTTCTTTAAATCAAAACCACTTAATTCAGTTACTTCAGCAACTGCCTGTTCTAGACTAGTTTGTATTTCAGCAAGCGCCGGGATGGGCACCCAAACAGGTAAATCTTCGTCTAAAACATGGTCTTCGCGAAGATAAGCGTGAGCTAAAACAAAATCTCCTAAATCCTGTGAATTTCTTAAACCAGCACAATGCCCAACCATTAACCAGGCATGTGGACGTAACACCGCTATATGGTCCGTAGCAGTTTTCGCATTTGAAGGGCCTACGCCGATGTTAACCAATGTAATTCCACTGCCATCAGTTCTTTTCAAATGATAGGTTGGCATCTGTGGTACCTTTTCAGAGGTTTTTAGCTGTTGATCACCGTTTTCAATATGATTATTTCCTGTTCCAATAAGCGAAAAATAACCACTAGAAGGATCGTCCAACTGCTGACGCGCATAGGCCTCAAATTCCTCGACGTAAAATTGGTAATTAGTAAATAAAACATGATTTTGAAAGTGCTCAGGATCAGTAGCCGTATAATGGGCCAAACGCGCTAGAGAGTAATCGACTCTTTGAGCTGTGAAAGCTGCAAGCGGCATGCATCCATCCGCCTTTGGAACCGCGACACCATTAACAATATCATCATTCATCGTATTAAGGTCTGGTACGTCAAAAACGTCTCGTAATGTAAACCCAGCAGCTTCAGGCGGAACAATTAGATCAGGATCATTCGCAATTGCAAAATGAATGGGTATTGGAGTATCAGAATAAGCCACTTGTATTTGTACATTATGATTTTCAATGAGCAAACCCATCTGTTGCTCAAGATAATGACGAAACATAACTGGCCGGGTGATGGTTGTGGCGAACGTGCCAGGACCTGTAACGTGACCAAAAGACAGCCGACTATCCACCGATGCGTAACTCGTTGTAGTGATACGAACTTCTGGGTAGTAGGCCCTGTAACGGTAATTACTGTGCCCAGTTTCCAGTACCAAAACAAAATTCTCACATAAAAAGTCTGAAGCTACTTGATATAATAATATCAGATAATCGACAGCGTCTTTGGAATTTTCAAAGTTTTTTGTGGGCTGATCGCCTGGTAAAATCGTCTTTTGTTCATCTTCAATCATTTTTATCCAATGCTCCTCAGTACACTTGTGATTTCAAATTTTTTGACATCCACAAGGCCCAAATCGCTTATTCTAAGTTCAGGGATTACAACAAGCGCCAGCAAAGAATGCTGCATGTAAGCATTGTTCAGTGAACAACCACACTCAGCCATGGCCTTCACCATGTTGTCAGCCTTGGCAGCAACCGTTGAAGCTGCGGCATCAGACATAAGTCCAGCAATCGGTAGCTCAACCAGTGCTAACTCCTCGCCACCTTTCCAAACCGTTACACCACCACCAACTTTTGCCAACCTGTTTGCAGCTAACGCCATATTTTTGTGGCAGGTGCCTACAACAATCATATGGTGACTGTCGTGCGCAACAGTTGAAGCAACAGCCACGTCATCCTTATATCCAAAGCCAGATACGAAGGCATTTGTTACTGCTCCAGTCGCCTGATGTCGTTCAACTAAAGCAACCTGGCAAACCTCGCCTTCACTACAGACAATGCCATTTCTTATAGGCAAACTAGCATTCAGCTCTTTGGTAGGAGCTTGATTTTCAACAACACCAATAACGCGGACGTCGACCCTCGACATTCCTTCAGGCGCAGTAATTAAAAAATCTTCAGATTTTTTATCTGTCCCCATATTCACAGTCTCACGCACATTTTTTGGCCAAGACAGGTGTGGACACTCTATTTTAATATCGCCGTTGATTGCCACTGTATTACCACGTGCAATCACGTAATCTATTGGTAAAGTTTCTAGGTCACTAGTGAATACTATATCTGCACGGCGACCTGGAGTAATACTGCCTAGCTCACGTTCTAAACCAAAGTGAGTGGCGGTATTTAGAGTTGCCATCTGGAGGGCTACCAATGGATCACACCCGCAAGCAATCGCGTGACGCACCACCCGGTTCATATGCCCCTCATGGACTAGAGTTCCAGAATGACAATCGTCAGTACAAAGAATGAAATTGCGTGAATCAAGACCTTTCTCAGTAATAGCTGTGATTTGACTTTCAACATCATACCACGCGCTACCCAAACGCAACATAGCGCGCATTCCTTGCCGAACTCGCATTTGAGCGTCAATCTCCCGAGTGCCTTCATGGTCATCTGCCGGTCCACCAGCGGCGTATGCATGAAATGCTTTCCCAAGATCAGTACTGGCATAATGCCCCCCAATCGTTTTATTGGCATCAGCTGTTGCCGCCATTTCAGCGAGCATTTGAGGATCACTATCAATCACGCCTGGAAAATTCATCATCTCACCAAGACCTATAATACCAGGCCAGGTCATCGCTTCAGACACATCAGCCGCAGTAATTTTGAAACCTGTGGTCTCCAAGCCAGGAGCGGATGGGGCGCAGCTTGGCATCTGTGTGTATATGTTAATCGGTTGCATTAAACCTTCATCATGCATCAGCCTCACACCGTTTATTCCCAGTACGTTGGCGATCTCGTGTGGGTCTGTGAACATCGTTGTAGTGCCATGAGGAATTACAGCTCGAGTAAATTCTGCTGGGGTCAGCATACCACTTTCAATATGCATATGGCCATCACAAAGACCTGGGATCAAAAAGCCTTCAGTACGCAAAACTTCAGTTTTATCACCAATACAATGACTTGCATTCGGACCAACATAGGCAAATCGACCATCAGAAATAGCCACATCCCAGCGCAAAACTTCTCGGGTATGAACATTAACCAGCTGACCACCTAAAATTAC
>CAJWTH010000155.1 GCA_913047725.1 uncultured Planktomarina sp. | reverse complement strand
CTTTCTAGCTTTACAAGTACTTCCGGTTCAAATTCTGATTGACTGAGAATAATCTGAGCTGGGTCAAATGGGGGATCAAGATATTTAAATGATCCCTGGCCCAAGACGACGTCGGATAATGGTTTACAGCCGGCTCGGATTGGGGCCGTATAGGACCAAACATTTTCAAAACAAATCCGACGCAGGCCTTGCTCAAGCAGTCTTCGCGTCAGTTTTTCTAAGGGCAGAAATCCCTCGCCTATGGGAACACCTGCAACTGTCAATTGGCCCACATGCTCAGCCTGGATCATAACGTGGTCTTTAACATGGACTGAATAGACATATGGGAGGACAGCATCAAGGGCTGCTTCCGGATCCTCTAGAACCATCTGAGAATTTCCATAATCATAGAGAATTTTTAGGTTGGGGTGGTCCACCTGCTCGACGATGTTAGCCAGTTCTGGACCAGTGAAGTCTTCGTGGTTCTCCAAAACAATTGTTATCTCAAGCTCACTGGCCTCCGCAACTACCCTTGCCAAATCAAGAGCCGTGGCTTGCATCATGCCAGAAGTGTTACCAACGTGACGCGTATAGGTCCGAAGGGATTTTGCACCCATGCGGTGTGCAACCTTCAGCATTTGAGACATGTGCGCTGGAGCTGTATTTGAGGTATCAACTTCAAGGTTCATATCATGGGTTTCCAGGTAGCTGCGTAGCCGGTCCATACGGTCCGTGCTTCGACTACCAAGGTGACGATAGTTCTCATCGTTTAACGACAAACAAAGTCCCTGAAACCCATGCGCGCGCGCCATTTTGGCAAAATCAATTGCGCCAAAGTCAGGTTTGTGAGCAAAATGGTGCCGCAAACTAAAGCTATGAATGCCCACCTCAACAATCATGAAGCATCTTTCATATACGCAAGCTCTACCGTGAGCGCGCGGCGATACTTGCTACAAATATTAGGGTCTTCCAATACCTGCGCCTGCCAAGCGCAATAGCCAGAAAAACGCCAGGCAAAAGAAGCTCGCAACTGGTCGTATCTATGGGCAAGATCAGGTCGATCTAAGGCATTCCAAAAAATACTGATTTGTTCATAAGTTAAGGGCGGCCGCCCTCCCAGAATTTGAAAAGCAGGTGACAAAAAGCTGTAAATGTCCTCACAAATGTCACCAATAGCAGGGCACTGCCAGTCAATAAGACGCAATCCAGTTCCAGCTCCAACTAGGTTGACGCCAACATCAGTATGGATGAGTGACAGTTTTCCTAGTTTTGGTATTACGACAGGCTTTGGTCGAAATTTCACAGCTTCGCTAGCGCAACGCGCAAAAAGTAGGTCCCCTTCAATTAAGATATTCTCAGATGTTAGTGGAACAGTACGAAAACCATTGGGATCTGCAGCCTCCTTGCGCAAAAGTAACTCAGCCACACCAACCATATCACTATTCCACATATTACCTTCGACATACTCATAAACAAGAAGTGACACTTCTGGCCAAAAACCTACCAGACGAGGAGCCACGTCAAGTCCCTCTAGCCTGCGAAGAGCCTCTGCTTCATCCACGGGGAGATTTGGAAAAAGTGTCCCCGTCATTGTTTCTGAAAAATATTTAGCTACAAGCCGTTGATCACCAATTTCTACAAGCCACACAGCATTGTGAAAGCCCCCAGTCAGCTTACTGAAACTTGCCTGTTCATCTACCAAACCAACACCAGTGAGAAAAATATTCAAATCAGCTTCTGTCATCTAAATGTCTTTCACACCTTACCCATGAATTACGCCTTGCTTATAAAACGCCACTTAAAGTTGTTAAAGTGTTGATAGCTTTCGCCACTAATACAAAAAAGTCTAAAGTAGGTAACCTTCAATTTGTTCTGTCAGGTAATTTGAAGGCGGTTACCTCATCCAATCAAACCTCCCAATCAATCTATTTTTTACTTTTACTAGTTTGAAACTTGTGTTTTGCTCATAACGAGCCAGGAGAGAAATTATGGATATTAAATTAGCACCGCGCCCAAAAAATGAAGAGCGCAGAATTGTAGCTGTAAAACGAACTGGTCTGATAGACGGAGGTCAAAACGATAATTTTGCCATATTTTGTGAAGTTGCCAAAGCACTCACAGGCTGGGAATACGTTGCCTTCAGTCTTTTTGATGAAAACTTTCAGTGTAAAATATCAACCACCAATGGAACTGATAACGACAAGGGCGAAAGAGACCAGTTTAATGTCTGTTCTTATGTTCTCCTTAGCTCAGAACCAACACTTATTCATGATCTTTCAAAAGACGAAAAATGGAAAACCCATCCCGCCCTGAAAAAGGAAAGCCATTTCCTTGGGTATGCTGGCTTTCCCGTAATTAATAAAGATAACTACGCTCTTGGAAGTTTCTGTCTTATGAACCCAGATCCAAGTTCATTAAGCAAAAAAGAAATAGATTTACTAAAGGGCCTGGCAACCCGAATAGCGCATCAGATTGATATTCAAACTGAACAAAAAGAGACTACGGCAGCCTCGGTTCAAAATGTACTCAAAACATTCAATTCAAATGTAAGTTCTGAGAGTTTTGATGATTTAAACGCCTTCTTATCGCTATGCTCGGGTAAAATTATTTCGCATGACGAATATCTCAAATTAAGTTCCCTCGGGCTGGCGGACTATGACTCTAATAAGGAAATTATACTGTCGTCCGAAGGCGCGGCGCTTCAAAAGCAGATGAAATTGCAAACCAAAGTGATGAAGCGATCAATAATTAAGACTGAAGATAGACCAGCATTCCTCGATGATTTATTGGGAGAGCTGTAAATGTTTGCACGAATTTTTGAATATAAATTTACAAATTTAGACCAGGCAAAGGTTGCTGCAAATCACTGTTCAATGGAGCTTGGCGACAAAATTGATAAATTTAATATCCAGTCTCTGAGTATAACAATTGGAAAGTGCGCAAGTTTATCTATTGTCGCAAAATTTGAAAATAATTCAGACCTACAAAAGTTTGAAAAACACGCAACTAGTTTAATTGATCAACTGCGAAAGACTTTCACTTTCAAGGAGGGTGGATTTCCTGGCGTAATGATCTTTAACTATGAAGGCGAAGCGGCACTAGAAAGTATTGAGTTAAATTAAGTTCCCTTACCAAACTCTTCCAATAGTTTGCAGTAGCCCACCTGACCTTTCATGAAACTGGCTAGACGAAAAAATTCATTTGGGGCATGAATTTGTTCGTCATCCAAACCAAATGCAAACATTGTGGCGTGAACTCCCAACTCCTCGAGAAGCATAGACATAACGGGGATCGATCCTCCCACACGAATGTTGAACGGTTCCTTACCATACAAATCCCGCAACACACGCCCAGCAATCTGGCTCGAATTATGGCCACGGGGAACTAAAAACGGATTGGCACTACCAGGCAGGCGCTTAACCTCAACTTTTACCCCCGGTGGGACATTGTTTTCGACGTGGTCGCGTATGAGTTCATAAATCTTTTCAGGTTTTTGATTTGCAACCAATCGGCATGTTATTTTCGCATGTGCTTTGGCGGGTAGTACTGTTTTGGTACCCTTGCCCTGATAGCCACCCCACATTCCATTGAGCTCAAAGGTTGGCCTGGCCCAAAGCCTTTCAGGAGTAGTGTAACCAGTTTCACCAAATGTTTCTGGTACGCCCAGTTCTTTAGCATAATTTTCGTCATCAAAAGGAATTTTCGCGATAGCCTGCCGGTCCTCAACTGTTAAATCGACAACATCATCATAAAATCCTTCAATAGTAATTTTGCCATCCAAACCTTTCATGGAAGCAATAATATGCGACAAAGCATGAAGCGGGTTTGCAATGCCACCACCATGCATTCCAGAATGTTGATCCCCCTTGGCGCCCACAACTGTGATCTCACAGCCAATCAATCCCTTTAGTCCCATGACCAAGCTAGGTTGGCTTTCACCCCACTGACCACCATCTGAGGAAAAAATCATGTCAGCGTTTAAAAGTTTTGCGTGTTCTTTAATAAATGGCGCAAGTGTTGGAGACCCAATTTCTTCCTGACCTTCAAAAAAGAATTTTACATTTACTGGTAATTTACCAGTCGATGACAGGAGAGCCTCTGCAGCCAAAATTGGCGCGAGCATGTTACCCTTATCGTCAGATGCCCCACGGCCATAAATTTTCCCTTCCTTTACAGTTGGTTCAAAAGGGGGGCTATCCCAAAGATCAAGGGGATCAGCCGGCTGGACGTCAAAGTGACCATAGATAAGAATTGTTGGCTTATCTTTACCCGCATGCAGCCAGTCAGCATAGACGACTGGGTGCGTTTCAGTGGACATCATCCTAGCGTTTGTTAGGCCCGC
>CAJWTH010000154.1 GCA_913047725.1 uncultured Planktomarina sp. | reverse complement strand
AAAGCTGCGGATAGGATGGCCCAAATAAAATCACGACTAGCGACATTAGGAACAAATTTTACTCAAAACCTCTTGGCTGATGAACGTGATTGGTTTCTAAATTTGACAGATGCCGATCTATTAGGTTTGCCTGACTTTGTTGTTGCTTCGGCACGCGCTGCGGGACAAGAAAAAGGCGCTAATGGACCTGTTGTGACTTTATCACGCTCACTGACTGTCCCGTTTCTACAATTTTCTGACCGGCGAGACCTTAGGGAAATTGTTTACAAGGCTTGGACATCGCGTGGTGCAAATGGAGGTGCGACAGACAATAGAAATGCTGCCACTGAAACGCTAGAGTTACGCCATGAAAAGGCAACGTTGTTGGGGTTCGATTGCTTTGCCGATTTTAAACTTACAACAGAGATGGCTAAGACACCAAGACGCGTGCGTGAGTTGCTGATGGAGGTTTGGGCTCCCGCAAAGGCTTGTGCTGATATTGATGCAAAAATTTTAGAGCAAATGATGGAGAAAGATGGGATCAGAGGTCCGCTAAAAGCATGGGATTGGCGTTATTATGCAGAAAAACGGCGACTGGCAGACCATAATTTAAATGAGACCGAGTTAAAGCCCTATCTAAAATTAGAGCAAATGATTGCTGCAGCTTTTGACTGTGCCTCCCGGCTGTTTGGATTGTCATTCAAAGAAGTGAAACAGCCACTTTATCACCCAGATGCACGGGTGTGGGAGGTTAGTCGTAACGGAAAACACCTAGCATTATTTATTGGTGACTATTTCGCGAGGAGTAGTAAGCGCTCTGGTGCGTGGTGCTCAGCCCTACAAAGCCAACGCAAGAAACCTGTTATGCGTTCCCCAATTGTGATTAATGTTTGCAATTTTGCGAAGCCGATAAAGGGTGAAGTGTCACTACTATCGTTTGACGACGCCCGTACTTTATTTCATGAATTTGGCCATGCATTGCACCAGATGTTGAGTGACGTCACTTATTCTGCAGTCTCTGGGACCTCTGTTGCACGTGATTTTGTCGAACTGCCTAGTCAACTTTATGAACATTGGCTCGAGCAACCAGAAGTTCTTCAGAAATTTGCAATTCATGCAGAAACTGGTGAGCCCATACCCAGAGATTTGTTAAAACGAATGTTGGGGGCAGCTAACTTTGATATGGGCTTCCAAACTGTGGAGTATATTGCTTCGGCACTAGTAGACTTGGCGTTTCATGAGGGCCCTGCGCCAGTTGATATCATGGCACGACAGACTGAAATTTTATCTGAAATTAGCATGCCAGACGCTATTGGGATGCGGCACGCAACCCCCCAGTTTGCTCACGTATTTGCTGGGGATGGATATTCCAGTGCCTATTACAGTTATATGTGGTCAGAGGTCATGGACGCTGATGCGTTTGCTTCTTTTGAAAGTTTGGGTGGTGCATTCGACCCAGAGCGCGCTCAGTCATTACATGACTGTATACTTTCAAAGGGTGGTAGCGAAGATGAGGAGCAATTATACTTAGCTTTCCGTGGTAGGATGCCTGATGCCAGCGCGTTATTAAAAAACCGTGGATTAGATTAAAGTATTAATCAAAAATATCATCAGAGTTGACCCCCCATAGTGCTGTTTTTTGCACCCAACCTTTGTATCCGCCGGCTGTTACTTTGCACCATTGAATTTCGCAAGCATTAAGGCGAGCAATTACATTTTGTTGCAGCTGGGCTTTGCTTAAGGACTCAGATTTGGGTTGTTGTTTTAAATCCAAAAGTTCATCGCGAACCACAACCATACGTGATCCTGAAAGTAGTGAGTAGTGGATCCACCCACCGGCTCCTTCAAAGTCTAGTACTTTGCGCCAGTGGCCATGTTCGGCGACCACCTGGAGTGGCGTGTTACGATGTTTTAAAATCCAATCAATCCGGTGAGACAATGAGGGTCCGCGGCGGACATTTCCCTCACTCGCCTTCAAGGATACAAAACGCGGTAGTGGCAGATTAGTTTCTGCACCACGAATGGGCGTGTCTGCCGCTGTACCATGAACAAAAAATTGCAGACAAATAGCTAAGCAAGCAATTATTGATGTTTTTTGTTTCATAATGCTGCCTAAAATTAATTACATTTATCATTTTTGGACTGAATATATATCAGCCTTATTTGCCACATAAGACTGAGACAGAGAAGAGAAAAAATGTAAAATTTTTATCGATATGCCTGGTGGTCTAGATTAGTGTTTTGTTTGCGCAAACCAAATACTTTATCTGTATAGTTGAAATAACTGCTTAAGTCGGTTTTTGTGAATGGGTGGTCGGCAAGCCTTCCTATTTTTAAATAAGTTGGGGCAATGTGGCCGCAATACGAAAAGGAGTCGCGTGTGATGAAAACACAGGTAAAAGCTTTGGTTGTTGGAGGCGGTGCCGTTGGGACCTCTATTGCCTATCATCTTGGCAAGCGCGGTTGGGATACGATGTTGATCGAACGTGACGAGCTTACCTCTGGCTCCACATGGCATGCGGCAGGGCTTCTTCCGCTATTCAACATGTCTTATGCGACCACTCATATACACAAGTATTCTGTTGATTTTTATAAGAGTCTGGAATCTGAGACAGGGCTGAATGCTGGTTTCGCCGTTGTAGGTAATTTACGAATGGCACAGACAGATGCCAGAATGGATGAATATAAATTATACGCTTCAACTGCAGAAACCTGCGGTGTGCCTTATGAGTTCATGACACCTGAAGCAATCAAAGAAAAGTGGCCCTTGATCAATACAGAGGATTTGAAAGGTGCCCTTTATCACAATACTGATGGCTATATTAATCCTGCTGACGTTACGATGGCCATGGCCAAGGGGGCCCGTCAGTTTGGTGTTAAAATTGAGCGAAAATGGCAGGCTGATGCTTTTAATTGGACGGGAACCCATTGGGAGGTCACTTGCACCAAAATGGCTGAAAAGGGAGGTAATCTTGTGCCGTCGGAGGAACAAGTTGTTATAACAGCGGAGCATGTGGTGACAGCTTCCGGTAACCACGCACAGCGCACAGCAAAAATGCTAAATATAAAGATACCGGCTATCCCAGTTGAACATCAATTTATCGTCATGGAAAAGGACCCATCACTAGTTGAATACCGCGAGGCGGGTAATTTGGAACATCCTGTGATCCGTGATGCTGACGCTCAGAGTTATGTACGTGAGGAGCGTGGTGGGTGGATCTTGGGTGTCTATGAGAAAGATGCGCCAGCTCGTTTTGAGCATGGTGTGCCTGATAGCTTTCGGGCAGATCTATTTCCACTCGCACTTGAGAGAATTGAAGAGCAGTATATGGCCATGATACATAGGATACCATCCTGTGCTGAAAGTGGTCTTAAGGGCGATTTTAACGGTCCAATTTGCTATACGCCAGATGGAAATCCACTTGTGGGACCTGCCCCGGGATTGCGTAACATGTGGTTGGCTGAAGGCTTCAGCTTTGGAATAACAGCGGCTGGAGGTACTGGCTATTACATGGCGCAAATGATGGTGGATGGCGAAGCTGAAATTGATATGGCTAGTCTGGATCCTAAACGCTACGGCAGCTGGATGACTACCGAATTTGCCATGAGAAAAAATGAAGAATGTTATGATCATGTTTATGTCCTGCACCACCCCGATGAGGAGCGACCTGCGGCGCGTCCTTTACGTACTGCGCCAGCCTATGACCGTCAGAGGCAGAGGGGAGCACAATTTGGATGGGTGAACGGCTGGGAGCGTCCCAATTACTTTGGACCATTAAATGCTGAAGAAGATTTTGACCATAAATCCCGTAGCTTTCGGCGTGGTGATTGGTGGAAATACGCCGTTGATGAGGCGAAGGCTATACGCGAAGGGGTAGGGCTGGTGGATGCCACGGCGTTTACGAAGCATATAGTGAAGGGACCGGGGGCGACCGCCTTTCTAGATTGGTTTACTTGTAATAAACTTCCTCGGATTGGCAGGATCAACCTAACCTATGCGCTCACGTCTCACGGTACGACTAGAACAGAGTATACAATAGTAAGATTATCAGAAAATGAGTTTTACCTTGTTTCTGCGGGAGCTTGGACGGCTTACGATCAAGACTACTTAAAAAAGTCGATTGAAGATAAAGAACCCGAATTTGGACGAATTGAGCTGCAAGATGTAACAACACAATGGGGCGTTTTTGCTATTGCTGGGCCAAAGTCTCGGGATGTACTTTCTGAGATTATCAATGACCCAGATCCGGAGACAGCGTTATCTAATAAGCGTTTCCCCTGGCTATCTGCCAAGCAAATTGAGCTAGGAATGTGTCCGGTCAATGCAATTCGCGTTGCATATACTGGTGAGCTAGGTTGGGAATTGCATCATCCAATGGAAATGCAGAACTATCTATTTGATTTAAT
>CAJWTH010000153.1 GCA_913047725.1 uncultured Planktomarina sp. | reverse complement strand
TAATAATCTGCACTCTTATTGGATGGAAAAGTATAATTCGCTTCACCACGCAGTAAAGAGAGAATTGTTTGCGCTACCGCCTTTTGGTTTTCTGAATTGTCAAAATCTGGTAACTCTCGGATGTAATGACGGTGAAGAGTTCCATCATGCGCACGAGCCAACAAGGTACCTGTCCTTTGTTCAAGGTCAGCATGGTCAACAGACAAGGTCTGAATGTCATGCCAAGTGGTATGTTCGTCGAATTTCAGAACGCCAGGTAAACCCGAATACCAAGGCTGACCAAAGCAAATGACACGCTTTTTTTTGCACAAAGCTTCCCACCCAACGGTTCCAGTAATTGTTGCAACCGCCACAGCGGCGCCGGTTAAGCTATGCGTGTTCGAGTATGATGGCATCATTTCAACGGCTTTAATTCGAGACAAGCGGTGAAAGTACATTGGGCCCCGAGCGAACCCCATTTGTTTCGGATTTTCTTTGACATAAATCTTTATATCTGGGGGCAAGATGCGCGCTAAATCTTCTATTGCAAGAACTTGGTCGCGGTATTTCTGACCAATTGCTGATGTGGTCATTTCGGGCTGTAATTGCAAAGCAAAATATATAAATTTTTGTGTTAAATCGATTGGTTTTTGTTCAAACTCTGACAGATGTTCAAAATACGCAATATCGCTCATATTGAAAAAACGCGCAAAGGGGTCACGCCATTTTGGAAAAACACCGTATATCGTTCTCATGCGTTTAATCGTATCAACAATCCATCGCAGTTTTAAGATTTTTTTAGGGTCTTTCAGTGCGATGAAAACGAATAAATTTATCAGACTCCGCGCTGATATTCGCCCAGTTTCCTATACTCCTTGCTTAATATTTTTCATGTAAAAAAGATTTAGGCCAGACGAACCTTCTATTTTGTAGGGCTGAGTACGGTTTTCTGATGATGGAAAGAGACCAAAATCATTTATTTCTTCCATCAAAAAAAATTTTCCTTGAAAAAGCGACTGGGTTAACAGTATCGGCTTTAGTCCAAGTGCAAGGCCAGCTTGATAGAAAATTGTATCATATCCTAAATGAGGTAGATTAAAAAAAAGCATATGTGTTGCACGCGATTTGACAATGCGATCCGCCACCACATCGAGCAAGATGTGATAATAATCTATGTAGTCTTGCAAATTCTGCAGGTTATTTGCCCTGTAACTGTAAGCTGGACCCGCCCGTTGCAATTGATCTATGAAACGCTCCATATCTTCAAAATAGCTTGGACTTGAGATCACGCTATGCCGCATCCCTGTAAAGGCAGTCCCTGACATGAGGTGACCACTTTTACCTAGTTGCGAGCTCATTTTTGACAGCGAGGATGCCTTAATGTCCGCATCTTTGTCACCCAGAGAGAATACTAGTTCTAGCTCACCTTTGGCATATTACAGCACTAGCTCCATAATTGGCTTTGCGTCTCGGGGAACGTGGGCGAGTAGGCGGATTGTCATAAATACCTTATCCTTTTATGAAGCCTCATACTCGAGAACTCAGAGCGTTCGATGCTTGGTGAAATGCCTCTGCACTAAGCCTTACGTCATAGTCCTAAATGGTCAGCTTGTTCTCAATATCGAATAAACGGGGTTATCTTGAGTGGCACTTCACCAAGATAAATGCAAGTATTCACTCGGTCATTTTTCTGATTTTCTGGCTTGGGGCGGGATTGGTTGAGGTATATCTGCGGTATCTAAGTTACTCTAGCCTGCTAATGTTTGAGATGACACCCTGTCTTAGGCGCCTGAGTTCGAGTTTTGCCGTCTGGTTAACTTTGAATGGTGGTGATAATGGTAAGCTTAATAGGCACGTAAACTAACGCTCGTGAGGCATATTTTGATCAAAAAAAAATCTGCATATGTCGCTAAGAGGGTCAGCTATAGGTTGCAGTATTGGTTGTTTTTGAGCTTAATTTGGGTAATGCACAGGATGCGTTATACAAGGCGTCAAAAATTTGGGGCCTGGTTTTTTTCTGAAGTGATTGCGCCTCTGGCTGGTTACCACAAACGCACACGTGAAAATCTGAATTTGATCTTCCCAGAGATGGAAGAGGCGAAGGTGGCTCGCTTAACAGCCTCCGTTGGACGCAATATTGGCATTACGCTCAGTGAACTATTTTCTCCAGACGATTTCGTCAAAAACGTAACAAACTGTGCACTTAAGGGTGATGGTCTGGAAGCGCTAAAACGCGCACACGAACAAGGTCGGCCAGTTATTGTTGTCTCGGGCCACTTTGGCAATTATGATGTTGTTAGGGCGAACTTAATAGCGATGAACCTTCGGGTCGGAGGCCTCTATCGTCGCATGAACAATCCATACTTCGACGCTTACTACATAAAATCAATATCAAAAATTGGCACTCCGTTATTTGAACGGGGGCGCCGCGGTTTGAAAGCCATGCTGACCTTCTTGCGAGGAGGCGGTATTTTGGCTGTGCTTATTGACCAACGTCTAGCGAATGGCGTGCCGCTGTCGTTTATGGGCAAAACGGCCTACTCACCGGTGTCGATAGCTGGTCTGGCATTGAAACTGGACGCTCTGGTTGTGCCAGCCTATGCTGTTCGCCAGCTAGATTTATCATATGAAGTCCACATAGAGGATCCTATCGAACATTCCACTGCAATCGAGATGACCCAGGCACTTAATGATAGTCTGGATCGGCGCGTGCAGAAAAACCCAGAGCAATGGTTATGGATTCACCGCCGCTGGAAGTCTACAGTCACGCATGATGATGCAACTAATTAGAACAAGGCGGCGCAGCCAGCAGAGATTAAATTTCCTCTTAAAATGAAATGAGAATCTATTTGAATGATGCGCTGTATATGCGAGTGTACTGGCGCAATAATTCCTTTGGAATTGAGTGTCGTGATGCCTTGCTTTCAATGCCCTCCCCCGATATTTCGAGCGAATTTTAAGTATGACAAGGTGGATTATTCAGGTTGCGTAACAGAAGGCACTTGCAAGGTTGTATCGATCAACCTAGGAATATTTTCGACCGCACCGAGGCGTTTTGAACACTGCAATCTGACACGCAGAGCTCTATCCTATCAACAGATGGAAACTGAAGGGTGTATACAAAAACCAGCGCTCGGTTTTCACATGCAAATGATATAACGACTGCCAAAACATTCAGTTGAAGGAGAGAATATGCTCGAGAATTCCACTATATTGATCACAGGAGGGACTGGATCTTTTGGCAAGACGTTTGCACCCATGACCCTCAAGAAATATAATCGCCAGAAAATTATTGTATTTTCGCGTGATGAGATGAAACAGTGGGAAATGGCCAAGAGTTTTGCTGACAACCTAAAAGCACGCTTTTTTATTGGTGATGTTCGCGATTGCGAACGGCTCTAACGCGCGTTAGATGGCGTGGATTATGCTGTGCATGCTGCCGCCACGAAGAGTGTGCCCACAGCAAAGTACAATCCTTTTGAGTGTGTAAAAACCAACGTGATTGGTGCAATGAACCTCATCGACGCGTGTATCGACAAAAAAGTGAAAAGGGTTGTGGCGCTTTCAACTGACAAAGCTTCTAGTCCGGTCAACCTTTACGGGGCTACCAAGCTGACGTCGGACAAATTATTCGTGGCTGGGAATTCTTATGCTGGCGAGCACGGGACACGTTTCGGAGTTGTCCGCTACGGCAATGTCATGGGGTCGAGAGGCTCCGCTATCCCATTCTCTCTTTCATTGCTAGACGCTGGGGCGACAGCCTCACCGATTACTGATGCGCGAATGACGTGATTTATGATCACATTCGAGCAGGGTGTGGAATTGGTTTGGAGAGCTTTTGACGACATGGAAGGTGGCGAAATTTATGTTCGAAAAATACCGTCCATGAAAATGACAGATCTCGCCAAAACTCTGATGCCCAATGGTCAACTTGATCACGTAGGCATCCGCCCTGGCGAAAAATTACATGAACAAATGATTGGCCCTGAAGACGCAAGCTTTACCTTTGAATATGATGAATATTTTAAAATACTTCCGGCAATAAACAATTGATCTTTAAGCTCTGCGCGTATTAAGGATGGCGCCCCGGTTGCCGCTGATTTTTCGTATGATAGTCACACAAATCCAGAGTGGATGCGCCCCGATGACTTGCTGAAATGGGTCCAGTCCAATAAAGACAAAATCAGGATTGCCGGATGATACCCTACGGCCGCCAGGAAATCACTCAAGATGATATTGATATTGTTTCGAAGGTTTTGACCTCTGATTTCTTGACCCAAGGGCCGATGGTGCCACGCTTTGAACAGTCAATATGTAATTTCGCAGGTGCGCATTTTGCCACGGCGGTAAACAGCGCAACGTCCGCGCTTCATCTGGCATGTGCCGCTTTGGGCCTGCAACAGGGGGATTG
>CAJWTH010000152.1 GCA_913047725.1 uncultured Planktomarina sp. | reverse complement strand
TTCGGTGGCATTGGGCTATTCGAGTATCAAAATTTGAAGAAACCATGACTTGGATGTGGGGAATTGATGCTGCTTTGAACACAGGGTTTGCAACATAGTTTAACAACACAGTGCTTGCTTTGAGGGCAAGTCATCGACTGGAAATACAACTATCTAGTCTGTGCGGTGGGGCAAAGTCTGGTTCACCATATATCTTTCTAGAAATACTGAGTGAATTGAAAGAATTTTTCTTTGTGTCTAGATCCTGAATTATTGTATTTTCGCGTTCTCTATTTTCTAGATCTAGCGAGCCAACTATATTTATGATAGCCCAATGGCTTGGCTCAAACCTTTCGCTGGTTAGGCTGGGATCTAATTGCTTGCCTTGGTAAACCACAAGAATTTGGAGTTATTGATGCGCCTCAACAGCAACATGAAAGGCGCGGCTCTGATGACGGCCTGTGTATCTGCATATGTCATCAATGATGCTTTTATGAAACTTCTATTTTCCGAGGTTGCTTTATTTCAGGCAGTATTTCTACGTAATATAATTACTGTTCCACCAATTTTGATCATGGCGTGGATCACCAAAGTGGCGATACGCAATCTTTCAAAACACGACAAGCGTCTCATATTGGTGCGTGTGGGTGCTGAGATTTTTACAACAATCGCTTTCCTGACAGCCCTCAAGCATATGCCGTTAGCCAATGTCACCGCAATTTTACAGGCTTTACCACTTGCTATAACAATGGCTGCCGCACTTTTCCTTGCAGAACCTGTTGGGTGGCGACGCTGGAGTGCCATAATTGTTGGCTTTGTTGGTGTTCTAATTGTTGTCCGGCCCGGTCTGGAGGGTTTTAATATCTATTCGCTTTCAGCTTTTATGGCGATTATTTTTCTTACTGTAAGAGAAATTTCCACCCGTAAACTAACAAGCGAAGTCCCGACCATCACCGTGGTTCTATCAACGGCTGTTGGCAGTGCCTTGTTTGCTGGAATTATGATGATTGGTTCAGAGTGGAATACTGTTAGCACAGTGTCATGGTTGCTCATTCTTGGTGCGGCTGTTGCCATTTTGATTGCTACTTTATTGAGTGTCATGGCTATGCGAATTGGCGAGATCGGCTTCGTTTCTCCTTTTCGGTATACCGCTATGCTTGGAGCGATTGGGTTGGGTATTTTGATGTTTGGCGATTGGCCCGACCAACCGACTTTGGTTGGAACCCTCATAATAGTCAGTACAGGCATTTATACTTTTCATCGAGAACAAAAGATTAGTAGAAAACGGTTTTGCAAACGCGAGAATTGGTAGACCTTTTAGTGAAAGTGACCGTAGTATGGGCTGAGGGCATTACTGAGTTATGCGGGTGGATGCGATCGCCAGCCCATCAGTAACAGCTGTAAAAACGTCCGAAAATGAATGTTGGGCGCTGGGGAAGAGTATTTTCATAGTCTCGACGACTACCGTCATCAGACTGGAACCACCCACGTAGATAACGCGTCCTACCTGTTCCGGATGCAAATTAGCCATTTGGAGAGTTTCATGCACTGCGGAGCGCAGAACATTGGTATGTGGGGCCAAAATTCTGGCCAACGCTTCAATTGGCAATGGAACAGTGAGCCCTCGCTCAATCTGGTCTAATAGAATGAAAGATTGTTTGTGTCCTGCATTTGCCCCAATTTTGCCCTGCTCGACTGCAAAGGCTAGGTCATGACCAAGCTGGTTGTCTAATACGTTTGCCAAGCGCCTCAGCTTATCTGGTTCAATTGCCAGCCGTGACATTTCATGGGCCAAACGACTGTTTTGAGGGGTGTAGAGAAAAGGAATCTTTTCCCAAGTTGCTAGGTCGTTGAAGATCGCATTCGGTACTACAGACGTTTCTGGACCCAGAACGTTTCGGAGCTGGGTCCCTTTGCCTAGCAGAGGCATAACTTGACTGAAACTAATTGTGCGGTCAAAGTCTGTACCACCTATACGAGCGCCATGATTAGCCAAGATTGTAATGCGTTCCTGGTTTGCCTGAAAAAGTGAGAAATCCGATGTCCCTCCTCCAATATCAACTATTAAACTAATTTCACTCGACTGTTTCAGCGCCCCGCTGGCGATAGCTGCCGCTTCAGGTTCTGCCATGAACTCAACTTCTTTGAAACCTGCAGCTAAATAGCAGGCTCGCAGATCTACTTCAGCCTGTTGCTCACGAGGGTCATTTACACTGTGGAAAACTACAGGACGTCCTGAAATAGCAGTATCAAATATCAAACCGGTTGCAGCCTCAGCCCGACTTTTAATTTGATGCAGAAAGTCGCCAATGATTTCAACAAAAGTTACACGCTCATTTAGGATTTGACGTTTTTCATGCATCAAGGGTGTTCCCAGCACGCGCTTAAGGGTTCGCATGAAGCGCCCATCATACCCTTCAAGCAACGCTTGATTGGCAGGTTCACCAATCAAGGTCTGCCGAGTTTCAAAATCGAAAAAGAAGGTTGTAGGTAGTGTGAATTTCCCAGGAGCCATTTCGATTAACCTAGGTCTACCGTCGTAAAAGAAACCTGCGCTAGAATTAGATGTGCCAAAATCGACACCCAAAATGTGGCCTCGGATTGCCATGCAAAATACTCACCTTAGTTTAACGAAATTTCTACTTTATCGTGCCGAGGGTGCGATCAGCGCTGACCTATATATAGCTCATGCCTTCTATGCCACGATAAATAGAAATGGATCAATCGTTCGTTGGACGCAGTGTCTGCAACATAGTCCTTCACGATCGTTTTTATGTATTGGTAGATAATCAGGATGGTGAGAACATATTATTAATTTATAACACAAATAGTGGATTTTTATGCCGAGACTAAGCTCAGAAACAGTGGTATTTCTGGCGTGAGAGACTTGTTTTGAAAATAAAAGACAGCAAACATGAGTGATCCAACTGGCTATGAGCCCGATAAAATCTGGACAATGGCTGGTGATAATGGGGGGATTACCCAACCAGACAAAACTTCTAGCTCATATAAGAAGTCTCAAGCGTCCCTCTGCCACTTATGTAAGTGAGATCACACGAAACGATCTCAATGACGTTAAGAAGCTCCTAGAGAACGAGACACGATCCAACAAAACAGTTTCATTGATTGTGGTGCCATCCAATGAATTAAGTCTGTGTAAGATATTGACTGAATAATGTGACAACGATGAAGGTCAAACGGAATACAACGGCAAGTTCATCAATCCTTACGAGATACTGGCACTGCCTCACGCATCTGATTTTGAATTAGTCAAAGCAACCTATAGATCGCTTGTGAAGATCTATCACCCAGACGTCTTTAAAGGTGATGAAGATTTTGCAAAAGAGCGTCTATCCCAAGTGATACTTTTAATAATATTGGTTATTCAGAAAAATAGTCTTCATCAATTTTATAGGTTTTATATATTTCCCTAAGTTCAACTCCAACTTCATGTTCAAGCAACAAACTTAGTAACTTTTCTCCATTAACACACACAATATTTTGAGGAATAGTATTTAGATAATCTATTGCATCTTTTGTGAAATCTGAGCAGGTAACAAATATGCCCTTAGACGCCTTTCTGCCGTTAAGTGAGCCATTGAATTTTTGAAGATCTACCCGCCCTATATTGTTTCCCTGTTGATACCTTTTCGCCTGTATATAGATAATTTCAAGTCCGAGTGCGTCCTGATAAACAATTCCATCAATACCCCCATCGTTAGATTTGCTTGTTACTCGGGTACCATGAAAACTTCCGTACCCCATCTTCTTAAGTAAATCTAAAACTAGCTTTTCAAAAAAGTATGGAGATAAATCAAATATTTGGTTTTTGAGCTCTAGCTTTAATTCCTTGTGAATAGCGTCAAAACCGTTTTCGATGTTTTCTTCTGGAGTAAACTTATCAATACTATCTGAACCAGAGGGTTTATTGTTTGTTTTTTTCAATCCTTTAAATTCTCGAAATTCTTCAAACTTTTTCAGTGTTTCATTATCAACATCTAAGCCATGTTTTTTGCGAATCTCGTCGCCACGTTTTGTAATTACGTATTTGCCTCTTGTTGGCTTCTCCATCATTTTGGCATGTCTAAGATAGTGGATAGACCATCTAAGACGATTTCTTACAGTTGGCTCTCCAGATGAGTTGCGAACTTGCTGATCATGCTCCGAAATTTTCATTTTATCACAAATTAGGGAAAGATATTCATCCGATGATTTTGGTTCATCACCATACATTAAGATGTACGGATAATAATCTTGGTATGTTGGTATAGCCATCTAAGGTGCAATTCTGTTTTTTAATTGTTGAGAAATGTTTCCCGCAGCATTGCAGAAAATATAGCGAGCAGCAATAATTTACATTGGAAATGATACAACCAGCCTTCGCGCGTCCATACGTAGCTGATATCGCCTGCCCATTTCTG
>CAJWTH010000151.1 GCA_913047725.1 uncultured Planktomarina sp. | reverse complement strand
ATTTTAAATAACATAATCTCTTTTGTTTATAATTTAGAAAATACCACAATAAAAAAATTATTGAAAATCTATTGTAATCTCGGCATCATTTTCGTAATTCAGCGTGTCAAACCTGACCAAGTCGCCGCTACCTTGGCTAAAAAACGGAAACTAAAACATGAAAAGAATATATCTTCCTGGCATTTTTGCCATGGCCATCGTCGTGGTGGCCTCAAACATCCTTGTCCAGTTTCTTCTGGGAGATTGGCTAACTTGGGGTGCATTTACTTACCCAATAGCATTTCTAATTACAGACATTATGAACCGTGTCTACGGCGTATCCGCCGCTCGGCGTATAGTTTTAGCTGGATTTTTTGTGGGCATAATATGCTCGCTGATCGGCACACAAGTCGTACTACAGGGAGATGGCTATACCTTTCCCGCCGTAACGCTAAGAGTTGCAGTAGGATCAGGTTCAGCATTTCTTATAGCCCAAATGTTAGACGTCCAAATCTTTGATCGACTCCGTACTGGAGCATGGTGGCGTGCGCCATTAACTTCCACCTTAGTGGGAAGCGCACTGGACACCCTAATCTTTTTCAGTATTTCTTTCTCAGCTATATTTAATTGGCTAGACACTACGAATATACCTGACTGGGCTCAAAGCGCAGTTCCATTGGTCGGCACTGGTCCGGAATTACCACTTTGGGCTTCACTTGCCTTAGCTGATTGGTTGGTAAAGCTAACGCTTGCGTTAGTAGCACTAATACCTTTCCGAATTTTAGCACAATATCTTGTGGTTAGGACTGTAAAAACTCATTGACTTTACAAATACCTCTGACACAATGTTATCATCTTTAAACAGCTGAAAGGAGGTGATCCAGTGTCAAGAAAGGTATTGGAGAATGGAGTCGTAACAGGTTTGGGGGGTATCCTCTGAGATAACCCTTGGTGAAAGACCACCAAATTTGGGCGCAGGTGTCCTAATCGACCCGGCCTCCGCAAAACTTTCGAAGGGCTGTCTAATCTAGATGGCCCTTTTCGTTTGTGGCAGAGTGAAAAAATGTTGCAAATTAATAATGAAATAACAATTCAAGATTGGGAGCTGACCGAGAGCTTTACCCGTGCGCAAGGGCCTGGGGGGCAAAACGTCAATAAAGTTTCTACGGCAGTCGAACTACGCTTTGAAGCTGCTAAAAGTCCAAACCTATCAGCTTACGTCAAAATGCGGCTCCAAAAGTTAGCTGGCAGAAAATGGACCCTAGAGGGGGCTTTAATATTAAGAGTAGAAGAAACACGCTCTCAAGCTCGAAACCGTGAAATAGCCCGTAACCGGCTCAAGGCCTTGATACTTGAATCAATAATGAAACCCAAGCGACGTGTCCCAACACGCCCAACATTTGGGTCTCAAAAACGTAGGCTGGCAAGCAAAATGCAACGTGGTACAATTAAGTCTCTGCGCGGAAAGATAAAAGATGACGAATGACCTTATAGATCGACGGCAAGCTGTTTTGGGACCAAATGTACCAACTTTTTACGATAACCCTGTACATTTAGTCAAAGGTGAAGGCGTTTGGGTTTGGGATGCAAACGGCCATAAATACCTAGACTGCTACAACAACGTACCACATGTTGGTCATTGTCATCCACACGTTGTATCAGCAATTTCGGCTCAGGCTGGAACGCTAAATACCCACACACGATATTTGCATGATGGTATAATAAATTATGCAGAACGGCTCATTGCAAAGTTTCATAAAGGTTTGGATCAACTAATTATGGTTTGTAGTGGATCTGAAGCAAACGATATTGCGTTGCGTATGGCACAGGCTGTGACTGGTAAAACTGGGATAATTTCTACTGATAATACCTACCACGGTAATACAATGGCTGTTTCACAACTTTCTTCTCGCAAGCCACCGATCGGTGGCTATGCTGCTAACATTAGACATGTGCCAGCGCCTGACACGCTTCGTCCAGTTGGCGGCAATGCTAAGACTCAAGCGCAGGCCTTCGCTCAGGAAATCCAAAAGGCAATCAATGATCTTGAAGTTTCAGGGCATGGTTTTTCAGGTTTTTTGTTTTGTCCAACCTTCGCGAATGAAGGTCTACCAGACTTACCAAAAGACTTTATGAAGCCTGCAGAAAAAGTCGTTCATGCTGCTGGTGGAGTTTTAATTTCTGATGAGGTCCAGCCTGGGTTCGGCCGTACTGGTGATAGCTGGTGGGGTTATGAGTGGTTAGGTCTTTCGCCAGATGTAGTTACACTTGGGAAACCAATGGCAAACGGACACCCAGTTGCAGCTGTAGTAGCGAGGGAAAGTGTAATGTCTGAATTCAGAAATGCCTTTGGATACTTCAATACGTTTGGTGGCAATCCAGTTAGCTGTGCAGCTGCCTCAGCAACTTTGGATGTAATAGAAGAGGATGACCTGATCGCAAATTCTAAAATTGTTGGACATGGTTTTTTAGAGAGACTTCAGGCAATCAAGCATGGCAGCATAGCAAGTGTGCGGGGTCGTGGTCTATTTATTGCGCTTGAATTGGAAACTGACGGGATTGCAGACGAAGTTTTAGCAGCAACAATAGTTGAATATGCTCGTAACAACGGCATGCTTATGGGCCGCACAGGTCGAAATCGCAATATTTTAAAATTACGTCCACCAATGCCATTCAGTATACAAAATGCACGCGAGGCGACAAACACGTTAACTGCGGCATTTAAAAGTTTTTAGATGTAAAAATGGTAAATGAAATCGCAGCATCATGGGGTTCAGATGGTAACCCTAAACTAATAGCTGAACGTGAAAATGCTGTATACCGGATTCAAATTTCTGGGGCGCCAGCTGCGCTGCGCTTACACAGAGCTGGTTATCAAAATCACAGCACTATTCTCTCAGAACTACGATGGACAACTCGGCTAGCTGATATGGGATTTTCATGTCCCAGGCCCATTCCTCAACTCAATGGTGATTGGATATTACCATTAGAAGATGGACGTTTTGCAACTGTAATATCTTGGGTTGAAGGCAATCCAATTGGTGCTGCAGAGAAAAAATTTCCTGGCAGTATAACCGAGCATTGTGATCTCTATCACGGACTTGGACGCCTTTTGGCAGAACTGCACAACACCACAGATAATATTGAGACTAATGATCTGAGACGTCCTGCATGGGATCTAAATGGCTTGCTAGGAAAAACACCTTTTTGGGGGAAATTTTGGGAAAACCCTGCCCTTTCAGCCAGTGAGAAAAAGTTTCTAATCTACACCAGGGACGCAGCCTTTGAGTATTTGAATAATATTAAAGAGCCAGATTTTGGATTAATTCATGCTGACGCTCTCCAAGAAAATGTATTTTTGGACGGTGGTATTCTAACTTTGATTGATTTCGATGACGCAGGCTTTGGGTATCGAAGCTATGATCTTGGTGTACCAATGTCACAGCATTATGCATTAAAATATTTAAATGATCTGATAACAGCAATTAGAGACGGTTATGGCACTCTCAGGGCAGCTCCATCATTTGAAGACATTCAGTTTTTTTTATTGTTACGTTGTTTGGCATCTACAGGTTGGGTTGCGGAGCGCCAATCAAAGAAAAATCCCGCACAGCGTATCTATGTTGAGCGCGCGTTATATTCAGCCCATCAATGGTTGACCTGAATGAAATCAAGAATTTAAACAATGACGGCCTGTGGAGTTTGGCGCTCAACGCCAAACACCCTTTTATAACGCTCTACTTCTTCAGTCGGTCCTACAGATTTATTAGGGTTATCAGAAAGTTTAACAGTGGGTCGTCCATCGGCTTTCACTACCTTGCAAACTAAAGAGAAGGGCTTCAAAGCATCATCACGAACGAGACCTCTAAAATCATTAGTGAGCAAAGTTCCCCAGCCAAAAGATACCCGCACCCTTCCATCGAACAAAGCGTGGAGCTGAGAAATTTTTTCTACATCAAGTCCGTCAGAAAAAATAACAAGCTTCTTTCTTGGATCTTCCCCACGGCTCACCCACCATTTAATTGCAGCCTCAGTACCAATGATCGGATCCCCTGAGTCTATCCGTATTCCCGTCCATTTAGCCAACCAATCTGGTGCATTATCTAGAAACCCTTGAGTTCCATAAGTATCAGGCAAAATAATTCGAAGGTTGCCTTCATGTTCATCATGCCAATCTGACATCACATCATATGGTGCTTGGCGTAATGCCTCATCTGATTTAGCCAGTGCAGAGTAAATCATTGGCAGTTCATGCGCATTTGTACCTATAGCCGCTAAATCACGGTTTTTTGCGATTAGGCAGTTTGATGTCCCTACAAATTTTTCTCCTAAACCCTCAGTCATTGCCTGGACAGCCCAATCCTGCCAAAGAAAAGAATGCCTTCGGCGCGTACCAAAATCAGCTAGTCGAAGGTTATCTATATTACGCAACTGTTCAATTTTTTCCCAGAGTTTGGTCATACCTCGGGCATAAAGAATTTGTA
>CAJWTH010000150.1 GCA_913047725.1 uncultured Planktomarina sp. | reverse complement strand
AAGCCATCAAAAATCAAGAAGCCAATTGACTGGATTTTCATATCATTCATATTTATGCTACTATCAGGAAAACCGGGACTGAGATCAAGAGATCAGATACCTAGGATTGGAAATCAAGTATGAAAATTGAAAAAATTGCCCCAGAAATGGTCTCCAAGTTAACGCAAGATCCCCACGTAGTGCGCGAAGAACGTGAAAAAGTTTTAGAAGTCGCAATTGGGCGGCAGGTACGCGTATTTCGTCGCCGTCAGGAAGTTACTGTTGCCGAATTAGCCAATACAACAGGCCTTTCAATTGGAATGTTGTCAAAAATTGAGAATGGCAATACCTCACCGTCATTAACAACGCTGCGAACTCTGGCAAATGCTCTATCGGTACCCCTCACCTCTTTCTTTCGCCAGTTTGAGGAAGGCCGTGAAGGAGTACATACCAAGGCTGGGGAAGGGATAGAGATGGAACGGGCTGGTACTCGAGCCGGTCACCAGTATAATCTTCTGGGTCACATTGGTGCAAATTCTAGTGGCGTTATCGTGGAGCCCTATCTTATTACATTGTCAACGCAGTCAGATGTGTTTCCGACATTTCAACATGGTGGGATAGAAACAATATATATGTTAGAGGGCGAAGTTGACTACCGCCACGGTGAGAAAGTTCACTGCCTAAAGCCTGGTGATACCCTATTTTTCGATGCGGACAGTCCACACGGGCCCGAAAGATTGATACAATTACCCGCACGCTATCTGTCTATCATCAGCTATCCACAAAACACCTAATAGAATAATTGAACTAACTCTCAAAATTTTAGAGTAAATATTATTTTATGTTAGGTCGTACGTTCGCTTAGAGCAGGCTCAGTATCGCTATCAGGCCAAACACCAAAAGATGTTGCAAGACCATCATCATAGCGCGAAAGAAAATCCAGCATCATAGGCCGATTGTCGATAAATCCCTTATACGTAGCTAATTCCTCAGGAATGTCCCGCACAACTCTATGTAAGCGCCGACCCCATTTGGCTTTACTGACAATATCTTTGAATGACATCAAATAACAACGTATCGGGAAAACTAAGGCATTTGAACGTGGGAGACGAAAAAATGTTTGCAACTCCACTCGCAAATATTGCTTTTCTCCCAAATTCTGCGGCGTCACCGACATTTTCTGTACACCCCATTTATGGTAATTCTCAGGGCTCGTGTCTAATAGCGGATTAACTGTCATGGTCCAATTCAAGCGACGGGCAGGTGCGCCTTGTTGAATATTTAACAAAAACTTCAGGGCCCTCTTAAAGATGCCTTTCTCATGCGCCAATGGAACTGGCGCATGCCACTCAAAGAAGTTCATTCCAATATCAAAATCTAAGCTCCAATCAGCTTGAGTGGTAACTATACCCGCATCCATCCATAGGTTTTCTTCCCGTTGATCAAGTACGCAAAAATCACCTTGTGTTTGACGCGTAATATACTCCATTGGCCCATACGGTAGTGTCGTATCGTCCATAAAAACAAAGCGATCATTTATACCTAGGGGCTTATTTATCCAATGCCAATTTGCTCCATCCCGGTGCAGTTCAAACAGCTCAGGGTAATCTTCCGACTTGGATACCATAATTAATTCCAGCAGATCCCACCCAGCCAAAGTCATATGTGGCAATGACTGACATCTCAGCGGATCATCAGCTAGAACCATCTCCCTATCACGCATTTCAGAAACGTAATGCTCATCGACGTCGAAACGTTTCTCATAAACACTATCTACTGGACCACCTTGGTGCTGCTCCATGTTTACTGAGTACATGTAGCTATCTTCATGAAAAGGGAACGGGAAGCGGTCGATAGCCCGCTGGGAGTTTTTAAAAGAGTAGTCATCTCGGAACGTTTCATCATTAAACTGAATATTCATCAAGTAATCCCCCTACCGATCCAACACTAGAGTTTTTCCCTCAAAACGGGAAACGCAGGGCATAATTTTTACCCCCAAAGCCTTCTCTTCATCTTCCAGCCAATGATCCCGATGCATAAAAGCACCATCACTTTCTATTACATCTGTTTCACATTGCCCACAGGCTCCACCACGACATAAGTACGGCGCCTCAACACCCAATCTTTCAATTGCCTCAAGCAAACTTTCGTGTGCGCCAACCTTCACGGTGACACCGGACTTAGCCAACCGAACTGCAAAGGGCTTTCCTGGCTTAGGCGCTAAAAACTCTTCATAATGAATATGGGCGGTGGGCCATCCAGCAGCCCCTGCTGTAGAACGCACCCATTCAATCATCCCCTTCGGACCACAGACATAGAGGTGTGTGCCAATGGGTTGACCATGCAAAAGGTTTTCCAGATCAATGAAGTCTTTCTCATCATCGTAGTGTATGTGCACTGAATGAGGATATTTCTGGGTCAACTCGTCCACATAACTACCCAAACTAGCATTTCGGCAACTGTAGTGAAGTTCCCAATTTCCGTTAGTGCGGACTAGTTGTTTAATTTGCGCCAAAAAGGGCGTTATACCAATGCCACCAGCAATAAATAAATGCTTGCGCGCTCTTAGGTCTAACGAAAACAAATTAACCGGGTAGCTAATGACCATAGGATCCCCAATCTTTACTTTGTTATGCATAAACAAAGAGCCGCCCCTACCCTCATCATCACGACGCACCGAAATAGCAAAAGTCTCTCGATTGGCAGGGTCAGACATTAGCGAATAAGGATTTAGCCTCTTGCGATCGCCATCTTGCATCTCAACTACTGTGTGAGCCCCTCCAGAAAAGGTGGGGAAAAGGCTGCCATCTGAACGTTTAAACTCGAAGCGAGTTACAAGGTCATTAAGTGGAACAATGGCAGTAATAGTAACATCAATTTTTTCTGCACCAGTAAGTTTTGGCGCTGTTGAATTAGGGGCTGGCACATTCATGAGTAAAGCTCCACGGACGGCGGCACATTACCCGGCTCCTCAGCGTCAATGCAGACACCCTGAAATGCTGCCAAACGTCGAGAGTAATGGTCACGCACGAAAAGATTCAATCCACAATGGCTACACTGAAAGGGATCTATCATTACGTCTTCCGTTATACCCTTGCAATGAACACACTGCATTCTGCGGGCCACAGAACCACGGTGCTCTGTTTGAATAGCGGTGTAGTCAAACCCCGCCTGCATTACCTCATATTGGGCTTGCCCAATTAATCCCTCGGTACCACTCAGATATATTTGAAGACCCATGGCCGCATCGGATAAAACACGTTTAATGCGACTAACAGCAGCAGCGTAACTTGGACCCTCGTAGTACTGCGCTGGTTTTAGCGCCTGGATCTGCAGTCCAAACTGCATGCCCTTAGGAATATAAATAATATGAGACTGTGCCATCATTGCAGGCTCTTTGGCCGCCATTTCTAAAACTGCTTCCGCTCCATGTGCGTCAGCAATCATAAGATGTGATTTACCAACCTGTGCTTGCAGGGTGCCATACACGGGTCTGCTTCTTATGCTTTCTGGAAAATTAAATGTCGACATCACCTGTAAAACCTTAGTTGTTTTGCTTCTCTTCTAAATAAATCTTAAAGAGCATTTCGTCTTAACAACAGTCCCATATTATTCCTAAAAATCAAGTTTTATTCTTATAAAGGTAGTCAAATAATAATAATTTATTTGAAAGAAATAGACTATTTGGGCAAATAAAATGCGGGTTTGCAAGTAATTGCAAACCCACGAATAGCTCAAATTTTGAGCTCCTTAAAATCAACCCTTTGCGTTTCGGATCGTCTTGTCAGAATCATAAAACGGCATTTCTGCTGCAACGCAGGCAATCTCAGCGCCATCCGAATTACGCACTGTTAGGGCTGTGCCTGCCACAGCACAATTTACAGGCATTCTGGCAATTCCTACATTGTGCTTGTTTACATCAGAGTACATTCCGAATGTAACAGCACCTACTTTTTGGCCACCCTTCATTAGGTCCGCACCCTCATCAGCGGGCGTAGTTCCATCTAGTTTAACTCCAAAGATCTTGAAGCGTTCTTTACCTTTAGACGAATAATGGTTTTCAGCACCTATAAAACCAGTTTTTCCTGGTGATACCGTAAATTCAAGACCAAGCTCCCAAAGTGTATCGCCACAAGTTTCATCGTCAAATGGATAAGTTTCAGAATTATCACCAGGGTAGAAAAGTAAATAACTTTCAGTCCGCAACAGATCTAATGTTGAAAATTGAACTGGGCGAATACCCATTTCAGTACCTTCCGATAAGATTGAGTCCCACAAGTGGACAGCATCTTTGGCCCCACAAAAAATCTCATAGCCTCTCTCACCAGTATAGCCTGTTCGCGAAATCATGACTGGCCGGCCAAAAAGCTTCGTTTGCATTAGACCGAAATATGCTAAGTCACGAACTCCAGAAACATGTTTTGCTAGAAAATCAACAGAAACGGGGCCCTGCAGTGACATGTCGTGGATATCATCATCAAAAATGACTTC
>CAJWTH010000149.1 GCA_913047725.1 uncultured Planktomarina sp. | reverse complement strand
TCGTTGACTGAACTCAATATTAAGAGGTTTTGGAAAATTGGGTAAAGCTGTGGGTCTGCGGATGCAAGAATTCTTATGCTAGAATCAGAAATGGCTATGAAATTGCGCTGGTATAGTTGGCAGCTAGCACAGGTTATTAAAGGAAAATTAAATCCCAAAAAAACAAATATTCAATCGGCCGTTCTCTCTCACGCAACTGATGACGATGAATTCTGGAGCAATGAAATGGTATGGATTGAAAAACTGAATAGGTTATAATTTTGTTGTCCACTTATGTAAAACAGACCCTCCATAGGTGAATATTATTCTTCATGAGCCTACTTCCTTCAGCTTGTCTTTGGCTATTTTTAGTTTTGACTGAAGAGTGTGGCTATCTTTTTAAGAAACACCAAGGCGCACGGCGGTATGTGCCTGTACGGCATGTGTATTTAGCACGCACATCACTATATACTGGTAACCCATATATAGTGTGCTTTTGGGGGCCTGCGGCCGCCGTTTTTCTAGTTTTACTTGTAGCGGTTGTGGGTGATTATCTCGACGTCTTAATTTCTTACAGTGTTTTTCGTCTAGAATAGTGGCTGTTACTGAAAGTTGCGTGCTGTCTCAACTGGCACCCTTTAGGCTGTGCCTGATTAAAAGGGTAAGTACGGCACTATTGATCGCTCGATTCTTATAATTGAACCTTATGATGATTTTATATTTTCTGAAACAGGTCTTTATCTCGAGGCCGGGTTCGTATTCGTCGCTATAGTGTATTCTTTTATGGTTCAAAGCTGACATCTTTGAGGGCTACAGTGAAGACCAGAGATTGCCCTGTGAATGTTTTGTCAACTGATTGTGCACCTACAATAAATTTTAGTTTGCATTTGCTTGCATTGTCCTTGCCAGTGCTGCTTGGGATTTGCCAAATATGCGTTAGACCTCTAGCCATTCATTGTGGAAACGCAACGGCTGGCTCTCAATCTTAAATGCGAGGAGACATAATCGGTCTATTTTTTCCATGACCTTTGGTATGCTGTTGGTAGAGATAGCATTCAGCTCGACATTGATGAAAAGTTCAGATGGATCCGTGACCGCAAGGGGACAACAGCACGACTGATAACATGATTAAGGGCTAAACTCTGGCTAAATTTACCACACTCAGTAATTTGGGAGGCGGCCCTGAAATATATCCTCAAAGGTCGTTTTGCTATGCTTTGCGTAGTACTAGACATCCGATTTTCCGACATCAGACCACTGCCATCGCTCACGGGATGACCCTTCCCACGTGTGCTTATGCCTCTGGGTGTCCAGAAGTGATGGAATGGTAAATTTTCTTTTATAGCAAATTTTTGATACGATATCTTGTGATGTGTGGTCAGGTGTTGCCGTTAATGTATACCTCTCGATGCCAGTGTCACACCCGAGAGTGAGAACCGTGAGCTCTGCCACGAAAGATGGTAACCGCCCAAGGTCAGGGGTGTTTTTTTAGGAGCATCTTACAGATTGACATTAGCCTTGCTTATTCAGTCTGGCTTAAAAGTGAGGCCCCATGGAAAACGCCCAACCTTTACGGTTTTGAGGGGTCTTAGGCTGGCTGCGTCGATAATCGTCACATTACCAGAAATTCCGTTGATTGAATATATGTGACGTTCACCCTCATCGAATGCTCGGTGCCAAGCCCGACGCCCCACCAAGACAAAATCCAAAACTTTATAGGTTTGGGCATCTATCACTGCCACGTGGTTTGCAGGACCCAATGCTATAAAGGCTTTACTGCCATCTGCTGTCAGTCGAATGCCCACAGGTTGTATCAGGTCTTTGCTGACACTCGGTATCTGCAAGTGAAACACGTGCTCGACTTGTTGTGTTGCCACATTCAACATTGTAATGGCGGCGCTGATCTCGGAGCCGAACCAAAGCTTTGAGCCACCTGCATTGAACTCTTCGTGCCGTGGTCGTTGGCCAACCAGTGTGTTGGCAAAGAGCCGCTGTGCCTTTGTATCAATCCAATGCACCATATTGGTGGTCTCTGAAGTGACAATCGCAATTTTCCCATCTGGCGAAACAGCCATACCTGCTGGTTCGACTCCCACATCTATTTCGGCCAATATTTCGCCGTTGGTCACATCCAGCACAGTGGCCAGCGCGTCTTCTTCGTTGGCAATATAGAGATAGCGATTGTTTGGGTGCAGCGCGAATTGTTCAGGGTCTTCGCCGCTGGGTATGCTGCGGATAACTACGCCAGTTTCGGGATCTAGCACATCAATCCGGTCATCATCGGACGCGCAAACGTAAACTTCCGAAAAGTCTTTAGCGAAAAGGGATTACATGCGGCCGCAACCCCGCGTTATAGGATGCGTTCAGTTCTTGGGTTTTGGTATTGATTACGCTGACAGTGTGATTCTTTCCATTGGTCATCCACATCTCGCCGGCACCTGTCGGTCCTATACAGAGTGCTAGTCCAATACCTGCCTTCCAAATCGTTGATAGGACCACAGTGATTTCCTTCTGCATTAACAAAACAGGAGGTAAAATTTTGACCCGACTGGTCGATTTTATCCGTTATATAGTTTCATGAGACTTGCGTAGTTCCTATACAACTTTGGTCGTATGCTGGCAGGGTTGGGCTTGACTAAGTCTGTTATAGTTGGTCCAGATTGAAGGCGGCCATACAGATTGATGCTTATTTCATATGTCATCAGACGCAGGGCAGCTTCCAAACGCAACCATGACATACCCTTTTTCTGGACCTACACGAACGTCCGGGGCTCACTTGTCTGGCAATATGATAAACCGTGGGCCGTGACTAAAATCAATGGGCCTGAAGGTCAAAATGAATCAGTAATACGTATGCGTTGTTCAAAAATTTCAGTCAGCAATTCCATATCGTCGGTTTGGGATATATTCCAGCCTTTCGGCGCTGAAAGGTTGGGGTTGGATCTCATTGAAAACGCAAAGGTCCTAAAAGACTTAAGCACATCATCTATGGATACTTCTTTTTTTTGTGCGGCCAACGCTGATTTAAATAGGCCTTTCATTTTGCGTTTTTTACCGGTTTCATCAAAATTTACGGTGTTGAAAATATAGGCCATGTTAATTACCATAGCGCCGTCACCGTCCACCGATGCTAAAAACTGCATCATCTCTTCGGTGATGGCCATGAGTTTATCGCTTGAAGCATCGCTGTACGATTCCAAAAGGCCCTTTGAGAACTTATTTGTATAGGCCTGCAGTGGCAAATCACCTATCACATACTTGTTTGTCGTAACACCGCAGGTTGTGCCTAAAACCCAGCCGGGGGCAAATCCCATTTTCTTACTCCTATTTGGGATTTATGTTTTTTTTGAATCTGCCTCTTGCACATTAGCTCTTAAAACATCGTCTTTTCCGATGAGCGTTAGAAATTCATAATCGGCAATGACGTCCATAACCCGGTTACTATTGACAACGGGTACACATGGTAAATTATTCTCTACCATCTTAGCGTGGACTTGATCCACATCATCGGCGGAGGTACAATAAAAAGCGGCAGGCACCAATCTTCCGATCAGCTCTCTCAATTTACGGTTTTCCTCCAGCACTTCTGACAGCTTTCCTTCCGCCACTTCCAGCGTTTGCACGATCCCGCCAAAGGTATCACCATCAAACACTGGCATATTTCGGAAATTTCCGTCGATCATCTGTAAGAGGACATTCTTGCAGTGAGCTTCCGGATCTGTGCTCACCGGATTAGCGGTCATGATTGATGTGACGGGTTGCGAGAGGATATCGCTACCGTCTTTCTCTAAAGCAACGATGATATCTTTTTCTGTGACGATGCCGACCATAACATCATTTTCATCCATTACGGCCATCGCACTATTGTCTCTGGTTGCAATAAGAGAAAGTGTATTTTTTATTGTGGTGTTTAGTGTTACAGAAGATTTCTCGGCAGTGTCTTCCATGACATGCCGAACTTTGGATATTTTACCGTCAATAATTTGAGACACATTCATCGAAAAATCTCCTTAAACTACATCATAAAGCCCGATTACACGATGTTATTAGTACCTGCTCATGTTTTTTTTTGCAAATAGAAACATGGTCTTTGAAGGCTTGCAACACCACAATTTAGCATTGCTCTTTGATTAGTTTGGATTTGTGAAGTTAGATTACCTACCTGCGTGCCAATCAGCGTTTTATTACAATCAAGCGGTATGCTGGGCGCACAAGCAATACTATCGTGTCAATATTCTAACAATCAATGTCACGTAAAAAAATATGAATAATTGAAAGTAAATTTATTCCAAAACTTATAGCGTCACTCTCAGCGGCGACACCTTTACTATGTGCCAGAGCCTTTAGCTGTTTGAGGAGGCTGGTTTTGAACATCTATGAAATTTGTCAAAAAATGGCCTGGGGTTGCAGACTAATTCTCGCGAAATGGCGCAGTGAGTCGCAATCAAGCGTTGTCGTTGACGATTTTTCGCTCCTATTGGAGGAGCATTTT
>CAJWTH010000148.1 GCA_913047725.1 uncultured Planktomarina sp. | reverse complement strand
GTTCTGGTAACCCACACGCTGCAGCTTTGGTCAAAGCTCTGAAACAGGATATAAATATGCCAAAATACATTTTCATAATCCTAGGGTCTCGCTGTATGAAATACACTCAATAGCTAAAGCTGTGAGACTAAAAAATTCTGTGATATTCAGATCAATAACTGGAAAAGGGAAAGGTGTTTGGGTGTTTAGACTAGCGGCATTTCTAATAGCCTTATCATCCACGTCGATCTTTGCTGGTTTCATAAATGATAAGAACGATTGGGACCTACTTACTGATGCCGCAAAGACAGGGTACGTTTTTGGTATCTTTGATCTGACCACCGGGATATCAAATGGCGATAACGAGCAGGACCTCCTCAACAAGAAATTGTATCAATGTGCTGTTGAGAAAGGCATGAAAGACGAGGATTTCTTTGAGCTAATTGAACAAGGGTACAGCAGCCGATCTACTAAGAAGCACCCACCGTTTTTATATTTAATAGATGGGCTGCAAAAGCTGTGTAATTTGTGACTGGTCGTTTTGATTATTGCCACAGATAAACCTAAGGGGTTAAAATTGGGCCAATTTAACAAGCAAGACACACTGATTTTGGTAGCATTGGAAAGTGAACTGCCAAGAGCAAATATTCCACAATGGAATATTCAGTATATTGGCGTGGGAAAAGTCAATGCAGCTCTTGCGGTGTGCCGTTTCAGTCAAGAGTTCAAACCTAAAGTAATATTAAACTTTGGCACGGCTGGAGCACTTAGAGAGGATTTGACAGGCCTGGTTGAGGCCACAAGTTTTTATCAGCGGGACATGGACGCAAGGCCAATGGGGTTCTCGCTGGGACAAACTCCTTTTGAAGACGATAATTGCATTGCCTTTGACAGACCCGGTGTTTCTTGCGGAAGCGGTGATAGCTTTGTAACGTCGGCACCTGAATTGATGACGGACATTGTAGATATGGAAGCATTCGCCTTGGCAAAATTTGCGGTGCAAACAGGAATAGATTTCCGATGTTTTAAATATATTTCAGATGCCGCTGATAGCGAAGCCCCCAAGTCTTGGAAAGAAAACGTAATCAGCTCCAGTGAGCTATTTATCAAAGACCTACTGAATTAGGTTTTTTTATGAAGTCTTTCAGTGCTGGACGTGAAGTTTGCCCTTAATGAATGACGTATTGAAAAAGCTAGGGTTCCCATTGGACAAACAGAAGGCTTCCCTCGGGAGCGAAAGGAAGCCTGAAGTATTTTACTGCTCTAAGTGACGGTGTTATAACCCGCCTTAATGTTCTTATAGCACAAAAATCCAGATTTTTCATAATTTTTTTAGAATATTTTAAAAACCAATATTGATCAGTCTTCAAAGACCCGTTCAGTTACTGATTTTTATTTTTTTTATTGTTAGGGTTGCGACTGAACGACCTGCTAATTGGCCGCGGAATAAACCCTTTGGTCCTTCTGTGTTTAGGCTTCTTGAACAAGAAGCCTAGAAACACAAACAGTGAAATGAAGATCAGGGTTTCTATCACAGATAGGCCTATGTTGGTCTTGATGTTGATGGCTCAGCTGGACAACGTATCCCCTCAAGCTTTTGGGTTAGGTCCAGCCACGTTCAGGCTTGCTTAGCATGTTCTGAAAAATATTGGGAAATTACTTCAAGCTTAAACTTGGCAAGAATAGGCGTGTTGTGTTCTTTCTGAAGTAAGAACTCAAACAATTTTTCCACCAAGGTCTCTTGGGCGATTTTACCACCAGTTAGCTTTGAATTTATCTGGTCAGAGATGGTCACAGTGTTGTTGGTCTAGATTTTTTTGAGCCTATTTCAGATTACTAAACATAACCTTTTCACTTTGCATCTCTTCAATCTGTGCCGTCGTCAGCCAATATGCCGGTGGGAAATATCGCAAGCTGATCAAACAGGCTGGGCTCACTCAATCCATGAACCGAAACGGTCAGTGTCTAGACAATGCGTTGCTGAAAAAGGCGCTGGTGCACCGGCAGCACTTCAAGACCTGCGCGCAGGCAAAGGCAGCAATCTGTGAATACATCGAGGTCTTCTACAATCGCCAGCGCAGGCGCTCAGGCATTGGATATCAGACGCCACAACAGGCCTGCAACTATATGACTTGGAAAATGGCCGCATAGGGGCGATAGTCATATTGCCCGGAAACAGGGATGAAGTTCAACCTGCTACTATGATATTTTTCAGCATGTATGGGTTTTCGTCACTTAATGCGAATATATGGCTTGTGGGTTCTGAAACCTTAAGAAGGGCTAAATCATTCAGTTCGTCCTCAGCAATTTTGACGGTCCTTAAGATTTCTCCTTTGGAATGAACCTTCATATCCTTGCAGCTCTCAATCACAGGAAGGTTTGTTATGATGTGACCATTTTCAGAGACATAGAAACCAGTTCCAGATCCTACTTTGAAGGTATCTTAAGGTTGGGTGATTGGAACCGATTTGGATGCTGGAGTAGGCGCCACTTTGAGTGCTGGAGAGGTGTTTAATGATGACACTGTATTAATGGACTTAACTGCATTATCTGACTTTTTAAGGTCAGCACCTCCAAGATATTTTTTGTTATAAGCGCTAAGAGCGCCAAATGTTCCCTTGCCGTACAAGCCATCAATAAAGGATCTGTAGTACCCTAAATTTTTGAGGTTTGATTGGAAACGTTTGCGCCTGTCTCTAGAAAGCTTCTTAAAGGCTGCTTTTAGAGGGGACGGGCTTACCGCAGTTTCAGATTTCACATAACAACGTAAGCCTCTGCGTTTGGCTTCGTTTATGTGGTGTCGCCAATCCGGATCTAGTTCACAGATCGTTTGACTAACGTTTGTGTGAACATCCCTTCCATAGATAGTCACCCAAGCACACGGTTCACTGTCTGAAAACTGCTTGGAAAATTCAAAAATGCCCCAAACCCACCCTAACACTTTCAAAGAGTGCCAAAATTACAAGACAAAATGTAAGACCCCAATTTTTTATACAGAGACGGTAGCAGGGGTTAGTCAGTCTGTGGAGTTCACTGGTTTATTCTTGTTGACTCATGCAAACACGTCTTTGACACATTGAATAAGAAACAGAGATAAGTATGGTTCAGACGAAACCTCACAATGCTAACCGAAGGCGAATTCAATGAGAGCCATTTTTCTAAGTATTACGTTTTGTCTGATTTCTAGCCTCAGTTGGAGCAAGACTGTTATGTGGAAAGACCTAGTTGAAAATCCGGGAGATGGGTTGGTTTATAATAAATTCCTGACCATGCCATTTACTGGAGCTGCCAAGACTACTTATGAAAGCGGCCAGTTAAAGACAGTATTCAATTTCATAGATGGGGAAACACAAGGCCCAGGAGAAGAGTATTATGAAAGTGGACAATTAAAGTCCAAGTTCAACCTCGCAGACGGTAAACTACACGGGCCGCATGAAACCTATTATGAAAATGGTCAACTGAAATACAAGTGGAACTACGAAGATGGAAAAATGCACGGGCTGCAGAAAGATTATGAAGAAGACGGCTCGCTGTCATTTTCAATCAAGTATGAAAACGGAGTGTATGTTCCAGACTGACGGCCACTTAAATTCAAGGTCGTCTAAATAGACTAAATTGTCCCCGCCACTAATATTTTCTTTTATCTTTCAACGATTATCACAACCCCATCTCTGGCAGAGGTGATATATGATAACTGGTATACTCCCCGTGGCCCATGCCCCCCGATAAGAACCATCAAGAGTAACCCAACCATTGAATCTAGACAGCTTTTTATATCTGTGTCGCCAAACAATGAAACCATGCAAGATGCCTAGTATGTGCCTACTATGCGATTATCGCAGCGAGACAACAACCCGCTAAGTCATTGATATCAGCGGTGAGCCGTACAGGATTTGAACCTGTGACCGACTGATTTAAAGTCAGTTTTATTATCTTTTGGCACCCTGCAACTTCCTGCGCAAATTTACGTATTATCTTTATTTATCAGTGACTTTTGCGTCACATACATTCATTAAGCTTCACAATCCTACGCTAGTCTAATGTGTATCTGTCCGGTAAATGTCCGAGAATACTGCATGCCTACCGCCAAAACTCTCCGCATCAAGATCACCAAAGCTTTCGCCGCCTCCAGCCTCAGAAACAGAGCTGTGCGCCAGGTGGTGAAAGAAACCGAACTGCGCGGGCCGCGCCTTGAGATTGGCCCACTCTCCGCCTCATGGGTCTTGGAATATCGCCCTCAGGGCCTGCTAGAGGACGTCAGAAGGCCATTCAGTAAAAGCTATAAGTTCGGTGACGTCCACGTGCGTGGCTTTGTCCATGAGGTTATTATTGGCTGTGGCAACGATGACCTGCCCTCCGAAACTTCCCCCAGTTTAATGCAGAGTTTGCTCAACCTTCGAAGGCGCAAACGAATGCGACAGAGCCGTTTACCAAAGCCCAAATAATCGGGATGATCAAAGAGCAAGAAGCTGGGATGCCGACAGCTGAGGTGTGCCGCAGGC
>CAJWTH010000147.1 GCA_913047725.1 uncultured Planktomarina sp. | reverse complement strand
GTTGGCGCCAAAAGTTACCTTGGCTTTACCAACACCCGTGGTCCCGCAAACACACAAATTCAAATCCCTCTTATGGATAAACATGATACCGGAAGGCGCTCGCACTATCTGACAGTACAGTTTTCAATTTATGATGCGCCAGGAGTTAACGAATTAGTTGTCGCTCTGGGAGCCGCAACTCGTGGGCGTCCACATCACCGGATTGGAGATAGGTATTCAGATCTAGCGGCTATGGGGCGAGATGTGGATAATCCAGCAGGCGTTGTGGACTAGCCTTCCATTTTGCTTCACAGGTATCTGGAAAAATTTCAGCCTATAGTAAGAATATATCCGCTCTAATAAGAACTTGCGATAGATATTTTGAGACTAGATCAGTTCATGCATAAAAACTGATGCATCCATGAATATATCAGCCCAGTACAAGTCTGCTGTGACCATTTTTAAGTAATAGCAATTTAAACATAATTAGTCATCGGGTCCAAAGAGCTGCATTCAACACTAGTAGTGTTTCTGCTGCATGTAATATTAGTAAGAACTTCTAAAGTTTCGGCTCTCGCCATAAGGCCCGCAGCTAATCTATCCCAACCGAGCGTGACTACATATAAATCAAATTCGGAGTAATTTGACCGAATGAACATGCCTGCTCTGTGGGCATGCACGGGTAGGTCAAAATTAAATAGATTAACTGAGAGACCATCCTAATTTTTGTGTTTAAAGTGGCATTAAAGTTGTACTAGCCCCACTTCATATTTGCATTTCAGTTTGTTTAACCAGGGCTAAGTCCACGCAACCTCTCGGAGCGCCTTCGTAGCAGTTCAAGTGTCATAAGTAACAAAACAGAAATACCAACCAGTATAGTGGCTACAGCCAAAATAGTAGGACTGATTTGTTCACGCAACCCAATAAACATTTGCCAAGGAAGCGTTTTTTGGCTGGCCGAACCAATAAACATCACAACAACAACTTCATCAAACGATGTAATAAACGCAAATAATCCACCAGAGATAACACCGGGCATAATCAACGGCATTTGAACCTTAAAAAAGGTTTTAACCGGACCAGCTCCCATATTGGCTGCAGCACGCGTAAGAGATTTATCGAAACCAACGAGCGTTGCCGTCACGGTTATGATTACAAAAGGAATACCCAAAACTGCGTGCGCCAGAATTACTTTGATGTAGCCAACCAAGTTTTTATTCAGCCCTAAAGTCTTTTCCATGAAGTTACCCATGGTCGAGTAAAAGAAAAACATACCCATCGCCGAAATAATCAGCGGCACAATCATAGGAGAAATGAGGATAGCCATAATCGCCCGCTTCGCGGGAACGTGGCTTTGACTGAGCCCAATAGCCGCAAGCGTTCCAAGCGAGACGGAAATAATCGTCGCAATCGGGGCAATTATCAATGAGTTCCAAAACGAACGTTGCCAATCAGAGTTATTAAAAAAGTCCTGATAATGCTTAAGGGAATAGCCTGCAGGATCCAGCCGCAGCATTTCAGGAGTAAAAGTAAAAAAGTCCTGAGCGTTGAAAGACAGAGGCATCACAACGAGAATAGGCGCGATCAAGAAAACAAAGACCATACCGCAAATCACTCTAAAACTATAATACCACAATACCTGTCCAGAGGTGAGATAGGGGTGCAACTTCGCGCGGTAGCCACCTGCGTAAATCCAATAGAAGAACCATCCAAAAAACCATCCAAGCAGCGCGCCAAAAAATGCACTAACAGGACCTAAAAATACGAGCCCAAAAATAGCGAAAAGAACAGGTAAAGTTCTACGAATATTTTTCGAGCTAAAATATTCGTTTAAAGTCATTAGGTAAGCAATAAACACAGAGACTATTGCGAAAGAAAGAAGCCCAACTAGAGCCGAACCGAAGGTAGGTCCAAAAAGTAAACCAAAAAACGCCCCCATGAGTCCCATCATAAGCAATACAAAAGACAAAGAGCGACGCGATACCTCATGAATTACAGCCATTTTGTTAACCCCCCAGCTTTACGTTGTCTATTCCAACAATTTTATCATAAGCCCAATACAGAATTAATACGGCTACCAGCAAAATTGTTCCAAGTGCGGCGGCCAACCCCCAATTCATTGACTGAAAAATATGATAAGCTATTCGGTTAGAAATAAAGACGCCCTTGTTACCACCTACGATCTCGGGAGTGATATAGTAACCGATTGAAAGTATGAAAACTAAGATAGATCCAGCTCCAATTCCGGGTACAGATTGTGGAAAATAAATCCGCCAAAAAGCTGTCCAATTGGTTGCACCAAGAGACTTTGCTGCCCGCAAATAAGTGGGCGAAATAGACTGCATAACAGAATACATAGGCAGGATCATGAAAGGCAATAAAATATGTGTCATAGCAATGACGGTGCCTAGCTGATTATTAATCAAAGCCAAACGACCAGTTTCTTCGACCATACCTAGTGCAACCAGAAGGTCGTTGATAACTCCCTGCTGTTGTAACATGACTTTCCAGGCAGACGTACGGACAAGCAAAGACGTCCAAAAAGGTAAGAGAACCAAAATCATCAAAAGATTAGCCTGGCGCATTGGTAAGTTGGCAAGAAGCCACGCCACTGGATAAGCCAAAAAGATACATGACATCGTTATCAACAAAGAAATAATCAACGTTCGTTTAAAAAGTGTCACCAAAATCTGTCTATCTTCAGGCTGATACTCTGGCCCAGAAACTGTCTTACGCATGTCGATAGAATTTAAAAAGTATCCACTGGTATAAAGCGAACTGTGAGTTTTAAGAGTTTGCCAGACGGCAATATCTGCCCATCCCTTATGGGTTTCTATCAGCTTATTTTTAAAAGGTGCATCCGCCTCAAGATCCCATTTTTTTGCCTTTCGAGCAGTCTTTTTAAAAAGAGAGGCCATACCAGATTTTTCGTAATTCAAACGCAGGCCAACCCTTGTGTGATCTTTTGCTTTTGCTGCACGCTGAATATCTCCTGCAAAAGCTGAATACACAGCTTCATCAGGCAATTTTCCCGACTGGGCATTCCAACTGCTCAAGGCCACGACAGTTTCGGGCAATATTTCCGAGACTATGTCATTCTCGACCGAGCGGAAAAGCATCGATGCAATAGGAAAAAGGAAAGTAAATAAAACAAATATGAGTAGCGGAGAGATCAGGAGTAACGCACGAATTTTTTGCCGTCTTAGCGCTATCGCTAGGCTTTTTTTAAGGGGTGTTCCATCAACAGTCATCATTAGGCTGTTTTCGTTAGTGTAGCTCATAGTGCCCCCATAGTCGGCTTGACGTCTAGAACAGCCAGATAAATTAAGAAAAGGGCCAGAAGGCCCTTTTCAATTTTGAGTTTTTTATTTTGCAAGCCAGGCTTGGAACTTAGTTTCAATATCATCTTTATAATCCGCCCAAAAAGCATAGTTCATAAGGAACGTATTTTTTGAGTTTGCAGGATCAGTTGGCATGTGAGGCGCCATGTCGATACCTAGTTCAGCATGCTTATCAACTAAAGCAGCTGATGACGCACGAGTTGGTCCATAGCTGATCCATTTGGACTGATCAGCAAGACGCTGCGTGTCAGTTGCAAACTTCACATAATCCAACGCACGTGCTTGACGCTCCGGGCTAAGACCAGTTGGAATAATCCAGCCGTCAAGGTCATAAATCTGACCGTCCCAAAGCATTGAAACAGGCTGGTTTTGCTCTTCGATCAAAGCAAATAAACGGCCGTTAAAGGTCGAGCCCATGACAACTTCGCCATCAGCCAGCAGTTGTGGCGTGTCAGCGCCTGCAGACCACCAGATCACATCGTCTTTAATGGTATCCAGTTTCGCAAGCGCTTGATCCTGACCCGCGGCTGTTTCCAACATCGGATAGATATCTGCTTTGGCTACGCCGTCACACAAAAGAGCCCATTCCATATTGGAAAGTGCACCTTTTTTCAATGAACGCTTACCGGGATACGTGTCGGTATCAAAAAGTGCACAGATGCTAGTAGGTGGCGTACTGCCAACCATGTCGTTGCGGTAGCCCACGGTGTATGAATAGACAATCTGCGGAATAAAGCATTCCGAAACGATGAAACTACCGAAATCTACTGAAGCAAGAGTTCCGTCTGGTGCGGCAGCCAACATAGAATCGTGATCAATTTCCATAGCTAGGCCTTCGTCGCAAAGCTGCATCGCTGGACCAGCTTCAACGTCGACGACATCCCAAGTCAGGTTGCCCGCCTCTTTCATAGCACGCAATTTTGGCACAGCTGTGCCGGCACTTTCATCATTGATGATAGTGACACCAGTTTTTGCCGTATAGGGCTCATGGTAAGCTTTAAGTTGTGATTTTGAATAAGCGCCGCCCCATGACACAATAGTCATTTCTTCAGCAAGTGCAAATCCTGCAAATAGCGAAAGTGCCGCCGTTGCAAATACAGTTTTTGTAAATTTCATTACATTCTCCCACAGGTCCCGTTCTTTATGAAAAAATTCGCGTTACGGGTTAAACAGCAAATTCTTTATATTCG
>CAJWTH010000146.1 GCA_913047725.1 uncultured Planktomarina sp. | reverse complement strand
GCACGAATTGTTTGCGCAAAATGCGCGGCTCCACCATCTTTTATATCATCACGATCAACTGAGGTGATCACTACATGGTTTAACCCCAATTTCTTTACGGCGTCTGCTACACGACCAGGTTCAAATGCATCAAGTCCTTCAGGTGGCTTGCCGGTCGCAATATTGCAAAAGGTACAAGCACGGGTGCAGGTATCACCCATAATCATCATTGTCGCATGGCCCTGGTTCCAGCATTCGCCGACATTTGGGCAGCCCGCCTCTTCACATACAGTCACCAGATTATGCTCTCGCATTATATCTCGCGTGTTCTGATATCCTTTACCCACTGGCGCTTTAACCCTAATCCAAGCTGGTTTCTTGGGTTGTGGGTTATCTTGGCGGTTCGCTTTTTCAGGATGCCGTTGATTTGGAATTTTTAGATCACGCATGTAGTTTCCTTATCACTAAGATTTAGCACACCACCAACAAACAACCACCCCTATCTCTCAGATAATAATTTTGGTTAAGAACTATGCTTAGCCTTTTTAAATACATCTTATTTTGATTTAAAGTCATGCCGTATTTAGATTATTCAAAAAATTTCAAACAAAAGATAGTTTAGACAAAAGCATCCGGCTTCTCAGCTTTTTTATCTGCAACATACTTTTCAAGCGCAGCCAATACACTTGGATCAAGATAAGGCTGTTGATACGTTGCTAACTGTTTGGCAACACGTTCTTCCGCCAGCGTGTAGGTGTCGCGCGCGCCTTCCTCGTACCAAGTCTCAAAAGGTTTATAGTCAAAAAGGTCTGAACGCCAAAAAGCGGCCTTAAAATTATCTTGAGTATGCTCACATCCAAGATAATGTCCACTTGGCCCCACCTCCCGAATGGCATTCATAGCCTGTCCGTTTTCGTCAGCAGCCACACCCAAACTCATTTTATGCAAAGCACCAAGTTGATCTGCATCCATCACAAACTTTTCAAACGACGCCACGAGGCCTCCCTCTAACCAACCACAGGAATGCAACATAAAGTTAACTCCCCCAATAAGAGCTGCATTTAAGGTACTAGAAGTCTCATAAGCTGCCTGCGCGTCTGGCAGTTTTGATCCACATAGGCCTCCACCTGAGCGGAACGGTAAATTCATTCGCCTCGCCAATTGTCCCGCACCATACAAAATTTGACTGGCCTCAGGGGTGCCAAAGGTTGGAGCGCCTGAATTCATGTCGATAGAAGTCACAAAAGTTCCAAATATTACAGGCGCGCCAGGCTTTAAAATCTGACTGTACGCTATTCCAGCTAAAACTTCCGCCAATACTTGCGTCAGTGTTCCCACAATAGAAACCGGTGCCATTGCTCCCCCAACAATGAAGGGTGAAACTATGCAAGCTTGATTATTTGTTGCAAATACCTCTAGTGCCCCCATCATTATGCTGTCAAAGGTCAAAGGGCTGTTAATATTTATCAGTGAAGTCATGACAGTATTTTTTTGGACAAAATCTTTACCAAAAAGTATTTCACACATATCTACAGAATCTTGAGCACGACTGGGCTCTGTAACGGAGCCCATAAAAGGCTTATCGCTGTACACCATGTGGGCAAAAAGCATGTCTAAGTGACGCTTGTTTACTGGTACGTCAGTGGGCTCGCAAACAGTGCCCCCAGAGTGATGCAAATACTTCGACATGTAGCCAAGTTTTACAAATTTCTGAAAGTCAGAAATAGTAGCATAACGCCTGCCACCTTCCCTATCACGTACAAAGGGAGGCCCATAAACTGGTGCGGTAACCAGTGTTTTGCCGCCAATTTCAACATTTCTATCTGGGTTCCGAGCATGTTGTATGAATTTAGATGGAGCTGTTTTGCACAACTCCCTAGCTAATCCTCTCGGGATTCTTACACGCTCACCTTCGATGGTAGCGCCAACTGATTTCCAACGCTCAAGCGCGATGGGACTATCAACAAAGTTAACGCCAATCTCTTCGAGAACAGTCTCAGCATTATATTCAATCAATTCTAAAGTTGCTTCGTCCAAAAACTCATATAATGGAATATTTCGATCGATATAGCGCTCAGTTTCGACACTTACAGCTGTACGTTCTGCTCTGCGTGCAGCACCACCCCCACTACGTGATCTTTTACGTGATGCTTCAGCCATTACTAAACCCTTGTTCTGTTGAATGGTGTAGTTCTACAATTTTCTCTACACCAACACCGGTGTTTTTCGCCTCATAGGATGGAAAAACGACATCAGCCATGATTTCTTCCACCCAGCCGGGTTGAACCTTTTTTCCCATGGTACTACCCGAGATTATGGAAAATTTTAAAGAAAAACTTTTGATTATTGATTTTGGTAGTCAGGTGACCCAGCTCATAGCTCGCCGCTTACGAGAGCTTAACGTCTACTGTGAAATCCATCCCTTTCAAAAAGTAACAGAACCGTTTTTGGTGGAGTTTTCACCAAAGGCTATAATTCTGTCTGGAGGACCAGCCTCCGTTGTAGATGAATCATCGCCACGCCCCCCAATGGCTATATTTGAAATGGGGATACCCATCTTGGGTATATGCTATGGGCAACAGGTGATGATGCAGTCCTTGGGTGGAAAAGTGGAACGGGGACAAGGGACAGCAGAATTTGGTCGCGCTTATGTGAACTCAGAACAGTCAATGCCATTGCTAAAGGGGTGGTTTGATAATGGTGATGAACAAGTTTGGATGAGCCACGGTGATCATGTCAGCGAGATAGCTCCTGGATTTGAAGTGTTTGGTACATCTGCAAACGCCCCATTTGCAATTGTGGCCAACCTATCCAAAAAATTCTTTGCCGTGCAGTTTCACCCTGAAGTTCACCACACCCCTAAAGGCGCAAAACTTTACCAAAACTTTACTAAGCTGGCTGGCTTTTCCGGTGACTGGACGATGGGTGCCTACCAGGAGAAGGCTATTGAGGCAATTCGAGCTCAAGTTGGAGATAAAAAAGTTATCTGTGGACTGTCCGGTGGTGTGGACAGTTCAGTCACTGCAATTCTTATCCATAAGGCCATAGGTGACCAGTTAACTTGCGTGTTTGTAGACAATGGCTTGCTGCGGCAAGGAGAGGCTGAAGAAGTCGTCACAATGTTCAGAGACAACTACAACATGCCATTTATATACGCAGAAGAAAAAGAACTGTTTCTTAGTGAACTTGAAGGTCAATCTGATCCCGAAACTAAGCGAAAAATAATTGGAAGATTGTTTATCGATGTCTTTCAACGACATGCGTCCGCTGTTGGTGGCGCGCAGTTTCTAGCACAAGGTACTTTGTATCCTGATGTGATAGAGAGTGTAAGCTTTTCAGGTGGGCCATCTGTCACGATTAAGTCTCATCACAATGTGGGAGGCCTTCCTAAAAAAATGGGACTTCAACTTATTGAACCACTGCGAGAGCTTTTTAAGGATGAAGTGCGCGCCTTAGGGCACGAATTGGGCTTGCCCGACTCATTTATAGGACGACACCCATTTCCTGGCCCTGGACTAGCCATTCGCTGTCCTGGTGAAATTACACGAAAAAAGTTAGAGATCTTGCGCAAAGCAGACGCCATATATATCGATCAAATTCGCAAATATGGCCTGTATGACGACATATGGCAGGCCTTTGTCGCCATACTCCCAGTGCGAACCGTCGGCGTTATGGGCGATAGTCGTACTTACGATTTTGCTTGTGCATTACGAGCGGTCACATCAGTCGATGGGATGACAGCAGACTATTATCCATTTTCCCATCAGTTTCTGGGCGAAACCGCCACACGAATTATTAACGAAGTTAACGGAATTAATAGGGTAACCTACGACATCACCTCAAAACCACCAGGAACGATTGAGTGGGAGTAGTCTATGAATAAAAACTCAATGAAATCATATACTTAAAATCTACCTCCATCATTTATTGAAATGTTTTTCTTAATAAAATCAATTACTTAAGTTTTTTAGTTTCCAAGTAAGTTTCCAAGTAAATAGATCATCGTAGAAAACTATCTACCTCTAGAATAAATAATTATTAACAATTAGTTAAGTAAATATTCTTGTTTCCAACTACTTGGAAAGTACTTGGAAACAAATGAACCAACAGTAATGAATTTACACCATATTTGTGGGTTAAACCTCTACGGTTCTAACTTGTCAGGAAGTGACTTTATCGTTCAACATCTTTTGTTGTTACAAACAAAGTTACAAACTAATGAGGACAATTCGTTGTCATAATTCCTACGGTAAGTATCCAACAAATATTCCCATGGGAATATTTTCATAAAGAGCCCCTACCCCTAAACCTGACAACATTATGTTTACTTAAAGGGTAGAAATATAGACGATGAGTTTACTGAGGGAGATAAGACTAATGAAATATCTAGTAGTGGTACTTACCCTGATCTTTTCAATGACTGGATCAGTTAATGCTAATTCAGTGAATGGGAGTTTATTTTGTGAGTTAGTATTCAGAGATGGCGGCAGTAAAGATGTTTTCATCACGACAACCGATGTTGGTATGATAGAAAAAGATATTGAGTGTGGGAGTGAAAAAATTTATGAAAATTCGTAACTTCAAAAAATCTGATTTCACAT
>CAJWTH010000145.1 GCA_913047725.1 uncultured Planktomarina sp. | reverse complement strand
TGACAATTAGCCAAACTACCACCCACAAATTCAGCGATAGATTTTATGATTTTAGTTGGAAAAGCTGGAGTTTCATTTTGAAAGTAATGCCAATCCCAAGGGACCGGGACACCTGCGAGTTCCCAATGGCCTGATGGAGTATCCTTACCTTTAGAAATCTCACGTGCCACAGCCCAGCCACCATTGCTTGGTTTAGGCCATGGAGAGGGCAAACCACTGGAGTGCTCCAACGCCTCACCTAAACCCAGCCCAGCTAAATTTGGTACATGGAGAGTTCCATTTCTTTCTTTTAAGATATGACCCAGAGTGTTTGAACCCGCATCTCCAAAAGCCTCTGCGTCAGGTGCGCCACCACATCCAAGAGAGTCCAATACAATTAAAAACGCACGGCTCAACCCGATATCCATTCTATGATTAATGGTGACGACTTAGGAGGCTTGGGAGCAATTAAAATTGCCTTCTGGACTAATTCTGCAGCACGAGCAGCCACCTTAACGTCATGGCAATGCACCAAGGCCATACATTGACCTTGTTCAAGTTTTTTTCCAATCGGTGAAATTTCAGACAACCCCACCGAGTAATCAATTTGATCATCTTCGCGTTGCCGGCCACCCCCAATATCCACCACTACTTCACCTAATGCAGTGCCATCCATCGATTGTATATATCCACCAATTGGCGCGAGAATTTCAAAAGCAGGCGCTATATTGAGGTAATCCTCCCACCGATCAGCAAAGTTTTTAGGACCACCTTGAGCTAAAATCATCTGGCCAAATTTTGCCTTAGCGCGACCATCCGCAAGGCATTTCATCAACTCAGCACGGGCGCCTTGTTCAGTATAAAATACATTGGCCTGTTCCAAAAGTTTAACGCCCAGTTCAATCACCACATCTAAAATCGGTCCACGTTTGCTATCAAATGAGCGCATCACATCAGAAAGCTCAACCGCATTCCCAATGCTGGGTAATAACGGTTGGCCCATATCAGTAATGACTGCGCTCGTTGGGCATCCCGCACCATTTGCAGTCGCAACCAAAGCCTTTGCCAGCGCACGAGCCTCGTTAATATCCTGCGTTACGGCTCCAGAACCTGTTTTTACGTCAAGAACTAAGGCCTGCAAACCAGCAGCTAACTTTTTTGCTAAAATAGAGGATGTAATTAAGTCCAGAGAACGCACTGTACCCGTGACGTCACGGACTGCATAGAGCCGTTGGTCCGCTGGAGCTATATCGGAGCTAGGTGCCACAATAGCGCAACCAACATCCGTAACTATTTTACGAAATTGTTCCTCTGAAAACTGGGTTCGTAATCCTGGGATTGCTTCTAATTTGTCCAAAGTCCCACCAGTATGCCCGAGACCTCTTCCCGAAATCATCGGGACAAATACACCAACGCAAGCAAGTAACGGCGCCAATATAAGTGAAACTGCATCGCCAACGCCACCAGTTGAATGTTTATCAACTACTTTACCCGGAAGGTCCCATGAAAGCACTTTCCCACTGTCACGCATCCCTAAAGTTAGGGCCACTCGCCCATCATCATCCAAACCTTGAAGACACACAGCCATAGCAAAAGCTCCAGCTTGCGCGTCACTCACGGCGTCACTGCCGAGGCCGCTGCCAAACGCATTGATGGCCGTTGGGGATACCGCTTGGCCTTCGCGCAAGCAAAAAATTAAATCACGCGCATTCATTACGAACCTGTAGCTGTGACACCAGCGTTAAGGCGCTCCAAATCAAAAGCGCCCGGCAGAAGGTCCGCTACCGTGATAGTTTTTTTACTGCCACCAGCCGCTACCATGGTCACCAACACATTCCCTTTGGCAAATTCTGATATTTTCTGTCGACAACCCCCACAAGGCGAGGAAGGTTCATCACCACCAGCCGCTACCGCCACTTCTGTTATCTCATATTCTCCCGCTAAACACATCGCCGCAATTGCACCCGCTTCAGCGCAAGTACCCTCAGGGTAAGCAACATTTTCCACATTACAGCCAGCGAATATTGCGCCACTGGGTGTGCGTATTGCCGCGCCAACGTAAAACTTTGAATATGGGGCATGAGCGTTATTACGTGCAGACTTTGCGGCCTCAATTAAATCTTCGTTCATAGTAGTACCTCTATATATTTTGTTGAAAAGCGTAAGATACGCTAAAGCGAATTATTTCTTCTAAAACGGATACTTCACCTTACGTCTGTTTAATTACAACCTTAATTCACTTGCGTTTTAAAATCACCAGGCAAACTCACTTCCAGCAATTCGATATCATTTGAGGGGTTTGCATAACGCACCTTCATTTGGGGGGGGATTACAAAAGCATCTCCTGATTTCAATTCTTGAGCCGGTTGGTTCTCTCCCTCCAATGTAAGGCTTCCTTCCAGAACAAAACTGAAGTGAATATCACTTGTATGCGAAGCCCAGACAGGAGGGCCATTACCGCGCTTGATCACATGAACTGAAGCAACACCCTGTGTGTTTTCACAAATCGTTGTATCTCGCGAGATAAATCCTGGTAGCCGCGATTGAGCCCAATCAGCATCTAAAGCCTTTGAGTGGACAAATTTCTGCTTACTAAATTTTCGCTCTGGCAGAAAGTTTGGAGTTGGAAGCTCCAAATCATGATCAATTGTGGTCACGTGTTCAGCTGGAACTCCGATCTCTATTACCTCAATATTATCACTGGCAAAAAGGACCCGATGTCTTATTTCTGGCGGCTGTATTACACAGTTTCCAGCGTGTAGCCTGAACGGTGGGCCCTGATCTTCGTATACTAGGTCGACCCAGCCCCGGTAACAATAAATCAGTTGAAATCCAACTGAATGAAAATGCACCATGTCAGGTACAGGGCCACCATCTGGGATCCGAATATGACTTGCTATTATTGAACCACCAAGGCGACTGGGAACTAAATCACGATAATGCATTCCCGCACGGCCAATTACCCAAGACGCTTGGTCAGTCATTTTGCGTACGACAAACTCATGTGAAGTTGGCGGCATCACCACAGGTGCTGCCAGTGGCAAAATCTCGATGCGGGTACCATTTGGAGCCAAAAGACTAGTCTTTCCGCCTGCTATCAGAATTGGGTCATCACACATAATCCGTAAGACCCCCGGCCCTACGTCTGCTCCATTTTGAATTCTTACTCTAAGACCAAAACCAGAGAAAACCGCAACTTTAGGGTCATCCGCTGGAAATATTTCATCCATCCGCATACCTAAAACTTTAGTAAAAAATGGAATGTCATCCCTTAATTCTTTAGTAGACAAAAGCACTTCGGCACGGATATTCTGCATAGTCGGGTTCAACCTATCAATGAGTAGAAAAAATATACATTCTATGAGTTTGACATCTGTTATGATAGCACATCAGTTACTTAAATAAACCCGTTGACATAACCTGTTTCAATCAAGCGAGACTACGAAACACGCACCTGAGTAAGCGCAAGAATAAAAATAAAAACTGAGGGGATCCAATAAGTGTCATTTAAAGATATCTACGAAGGTTGGAAATCTAACCCCGAAGGTTTTTGGATGAAAGCCTCAGAGAGTATAGATTGGATAAAGCCGCCCTCTAAGGCACTTTGGGACGATGACGCTCCTTTCTATGAGTGGTTTAAAGATGCAAAGGTTAACACCTGCTATAACGCCGTGGATCGACATGTCGTATCTGGGCGTGGGGACCAAATAGCTATCATTTATGATAGCCCAATAACTAATAAAAAAAGTAAAACTACATATTCAGAGTTAAAATCCCAAGTAGCCGCGTTCGCAGGGGGCTTGGCCGCCAAGGGTATCACCGTAGGGGACCGAGTGTTAATATATATGCCTATGGTACCAGAGGCTCTCATAGCCATGCTTGCCTGTGCCCGAATAGGCGCTATCCATTCAGTTGTATTCGGTGGCTTCGCAGCCAATGAACTCGCCGTCCGAATTGATGACGCCACACCCAAGGCAATAATTTCAGGATCTTGTGGAGTGGAGCCCGGTCGTATCGTTGAATATAAACCACTTCTAGACAGCGCTATCGAAATAGCTCACCACAAACCTGAGTTTAATGTAATTTTCCAACGACCCGAATGTATAGTTGATCTTGGAACAATTGATGTGGAATGGGATGCCTTGCAATCGGGTACAAACCCAGCGCCATGCGTACCCGTTTCCGGTGATCATCCTGTTTATATTTTGTATACTTCAGGTACAACTGGAGCGCCCAAGGGTGTGGTGCGTCCCACAGCTGGACATTTAGTGGCCCTTCATTGGACCATGAAAAATATTTACAATGTTAACCCTGGTGAAGTTTTTTGGGCCGCATCCGACGTGGGTTGGGTCGTGGGTCACTCCTATATTTGTTACGCTCCCCTAATTCATGGAAACACAACTGTTGTATTTGAAGGCAAGCCAGTGGGTACGCCCGATGCTAGTACATTTTGGCGCGTCATTCAGGAGTACAATGTGCGCAGTTTTTTCACAGCACCGACAGCTTTTCGAGCAATTAAGCGCGATGATCCAAGCGGCGCAATGATTAAAGAGTTTGATATGTCAGGTCTGCGCGCACTCTATCTTGCCGGGGAAAGGGCAGATCCAGACACTATTCATTGGGCCCAAAGCGTCATGGG
>CAJWTH010000144.1 GCA_913047725.1 uncultured Planktomarina sp. | reverse complement strand
CCACTGGCTGTAGCCCCTGCAATTAAAATTGGATGGGCATCATTTAGTGATAATATGAGTTCTTCAGCCTTCATAAGTACTTTTTTCTCTCTTTTAGTTGTTTGATAGCAATCGGCTGGTTGCTCTTATCAGAGTTTTCATACATCTTAAGAAAAAAAATCAAGAGGGCTAAATGCAGAGCGATCTCATTTCTGAAAGTAAGTACAAGCGCGTTCTTTTGAAAATATCTGGTGAAGCCTTAATGGGGGACCAAGGATTTGGTCTTCATCCTCCAACCGTTGAGCGCATTGCCGCGGAGATCAAAACAGTCCACGACCTGGGCGCTGAGGTATGTCTTGTCATTGGTGGTGGAAACATTTTTCGTGGATTGCAGGGTTCGGCTCAGGGGATGGAGCGGACTACGGCAGACTACATGGGTATGTTGGCAACAGTAATGAACGCGTTAGCGATGCAAAGTTCGCTTGAAGGGCAGGGTGTTCATACGCGAGTAGTTTCAGCAATACCCATGGATCAAGTTTGTGAGCCATATATCCGCCGTCGTGCTGTCCGTCACCTAGAAAAAAAGAGGGTAGTTATTTTTGCTGCTGGAACGGGAAACCCATATTTTACAACTGATACAGCTGCGACATTGCGAGCTACTGAGATGGCCTGCCAGGCAATCTTCAAGGGCACACAAGTAGATGGAATTTACAATAAAGATCCAAAACAAAATGCCGATGCTGTTCGATATGACAATATTTCTTATGATGAAGTTTTACAGAAACGGCTAAATGTTATGGATGCATCATCGATAGCACTGGCGCGTGATAATAACCTGCCAATCATAGTCTTTTCATTGGATGAGCCAGGTGGCTTCTGTGGTATATTATCAGGCAAGGGCACTTATACAAAAGTACATGGATGATGTTTAATTAAAGAGAGTTTATTATGTCAGACGACGATTTTGATATTGATGTAGATGATTTGCAACGCCGTATGGATGGCGCAATGACTTCTTTGAAAACGGAATTTGCGTCTTTGAGAACAGGGCGCGCAAGTGGATCCATTCTTGAACCTGTAATGGTAGACGCGTACGGTCAAATGACACCTATTAATCAAGTGGGCACTGTTAATGTACCGGAGCCCAGAATGGTCACTGTTAATGTTTGGGATAAAGGGTTAGTGGGAAATGTTGAAAAGGCTATCCGCGAAAGTGGACTAGGCATCAATCCGCAGACAAACGGCACAATTATTATGTTGCCTATACCGGAACTGAATGAGGAACGTCGTCGTGAACTCAGCAAAGTTGCCGCAAACTATGCTGAAAATAGCCGTATTTCAGTGCGGAATATAAGGCGTGATGGTATGGATCAAATCAAAAAAGCCAAGATTTCTGGTATGTCTGAAGATGATCAGAAGCTGTGGGAATCTGAAGTTCAAAACATGACAGATTCACAAATTAAAGCCGTCGATTTGGCTTTGGAAGTTAAGCAATCTGAAATCATGGAAGTATAAATTAAGATTTGGGTTTATGATGGCTGATACCGGGCAACATGTTGCGATTATAATGGACGGGAATGGACGTTGGGCTGAACAGCGTGGCCAACCGCGCTTGGTGGGTCATCATGCAGGCGCGAAGCGTATTAGAGAGATTGTTGAAGCCTGTCCGGCGGTTGGAGTTAAATATCTTACTATTTTTGCCTTTTCTACTGAGAATTGGAAGCGAACACAAAGCGAAGTAAGCGGCCTGATGCGTTTATTCAAGCGTTACATTCGTCGTGAATCGCAAAACCTTGTCGATGACGGTGTGAGGGTGCGATTTATTGGTGATCGGATAAACTTGAACGAACAACTTGCCAGTACTATGGATGAGCTTGAGCTGGTAACTGCCGATAACAAAAGAGTAAATTTGACAATAGCTCTAAATTATGGAGGCCGGGACGAAGTGACCCGTGCAGTCCAGCGTCTGGCTCGCGAGATTGAGCAGCAACGTTTGACGGCAAAAGAAGTCAGTGCCAAGGTTCTTGCTGGCTTTTTGGACACACATTTTCTACCAGATCCAGATTTGGTTATTCGTACAAGTGGTGAGGCGCGTATATCAAATTTTTTACTATGGCAGTCTGCCTATGCGGAATACGAATTTATTGAGACCCTATGGCCTGATTTTAATTCCGAGGAATTTTCCCAATTAGTTTTAAAGTTCCGTACTCGTGAACGCCGCTATGGCGCGGTGCTATAATGAATTCTAGTAAATGGGCAGATTTACCCTTAAGGGTAATTTCGGGTGGTTTACTGCTTCTTGTTCTTTTATTAGCGATGTGGTCCGGAACTACAGGTTTACTGACACTCATGTTTATTTGTGCAGTAATAATGCACTGGGAAATGGGGCAAATGTTTGGAGCGTCAAGCCGCAGACTATTTACCATTTGTTCAGTAGCTGCGCTAGGTTGGTTGCCATTGATAGTTCAGCCAACAGCTTTGAATTCTGGATTTTTTTTACCGACAGTTGCTAGTTTTTTGCCAATAATAATTGGGTCTGCTTTGGTCCATAAACAACGTGCTGTTTATGTTGTCTATGGTGCTATTTTAACCATAGGAATGCTAGCATTTTGGTATATAGCTCTTAATTTTGGGGTATTTGGGGTGGCAGTGTTGGCGACATTAGTAATATTATCTGACATTGGCGGTTACGTTGCTGGGCGTCTCATTGGTGGCCGTAAGTTTTGGCCATCTATTAGTCCTAATAAAACCTGGAGTGGAATTTTTGCTGGCTGGCTTTTGGCAACACTCTTTGGTTATATTTTAATGCTTTATGGGGGAGCGTCTTGGACGGTCCCCGTCTGTATCTCTGTCGTTATTGGATCTCAGCTTGGAGATATTGCGGAAAGCTGGGTTAAGCGCAGGGTTGATGTGAAGGATAGTTCTAATTTAATTCCTGGGCATGGTGGTGTTTTGGATAGGTTTGATGGATTTATCGGTGGAGCAGCCGTACTTGGCCTTGCAGCTATTGTATTCTTAAGTTGAAGAAACGTATTTCTATATTTGGATCGACTGGGTCAATTGGACAAAATACTCTAGATTTGGTTCGGTGTGATAAGAATTCGTTTGAGATTGTTGCACTTACTGGTGGGAAAAATATTGAACAACTTGTCAAAGATGCAATTGAATTTTGTCCAGAAATCGTCGTTACTGCTTACCCTGAATTACTACATGAACTAAGGGCTGGATTAGAGGGTCTCAATATTCCTGCTGCGGCAGGCGATGCCGCAGTTTTGGAGGCTGCAGAACGTCCTGCTGATTGGATCATGTCCGCAATAGTTGGGGTGGCAGGCTTGGCGCCTAGTTTGAGAGCCGTAGCACAGGGTACGGTTTTGGCCCTCGCAAATAAGGAGTCTTTAGTCACGGCTGGTCCTCTTTTGTTGCAGATGGCCGCCGAAAGTGAGGCAAAGGTAGTTCCAGTAGACAGTGAACATTCGGCCATCTTTCAGGCACTTTTGGGTGAGGATATTAGTACGGTTGAGCGAATTATTATTACAGCTAGTGGTGGTGCATTTCGCGATTTAAGCAAAAGTGAACTGGAGTTTGTTACACCTGCGCAAGCTCAAACTCATCCAAATTGGAGCATGGGTCAGAGGATAACAATTGATAGTGCATCTATGTTTAATAAGGCAATGGAATTAATTGAAACAAAAGAATTTTTTAGAATATCTGAGAAAAAAATTGAGGCTATAATTCACCCAGAAAGTTTGATGCACGCAATTGTTGGTTTTAATGATGGCGGAATGATGGCGCACCTTGGGCCACCGGATATGCGTCATTCTATTGGGTTTGCATTAAATTATCCAAAAAGAAAAAATATAAATGTTGCTCGATTAGATTTTAAAACAATAAAAAAATTTACTTTCTTAGAAGCTGATGAGGTCAGATACCCAGCCCTTAGATTGGCTAGGGAAGTAATGCGACGTGGGGGTCTCTGGGGCTCTGGTTTTAACGCGGCTAAGGAGGTTGCGTTGGACCGATTTTTAACTCAAGAGATTGGTTTCTTGGATATGGCGAAAGTGGTAGAATTGACCCTAGATAAATTAGATAACCTAGGCATTTTAAACAACCAACCGAAACAGTTAGGCGATATCTTAAATGCTGATGATGAGGCGCGCCAAATTTCGAGAGCTATAAATGTTTGATATCTTCGCTCTATCTGCAGCATTTGGTGGGGTTGTCTGGGTGTTGTTCTTTTTTGTTCTGGCACTGTCAATCATTGTGGCCGTTCACGAGTATGGGCATTACATTGTGGGTAGATGGTGCGGAATACACGCGGAGGTATTTTCTATCGGGTTTGGGACAGTATTGATATCCCGGATGGATAAGCATGGCACCAAGTGGCAATTTGCTGCATTACCGTTCGGGGGTTACGTCCGCTTCAAGGGTGACGATAATGCAGTTGGTCAAATAGACTCCAGTTCGACCTCTAGTAAAGACAGCAGTGAACTTAATGGTACTATGCATGGGGCCCCTATTTGGGCCCGTGCTGCCACAGCGTTTGCTGGTCCAGCATTCAACTTTATCTTATCTATTATCGTATTTTGTTGTTTGTTTATGTGGCAGGGCCAATATTCAGAAAATTTAGTTATTGCAAAGCTTGCGCCAGTACCTGGCCAGTATG
>CAJWTH010000143.1 GCA_913047725.1 uncultured Planktomarina sp. | reverse complement strand
TCATTTCCTTGAGGCTTGCGAGCTAAATTGTTTTTGACCGCTTGCAACCAGGCCAGGGTTTCAGGTTCACTGTGATGATACAAATGTGCAGCAGTCAATGCCAAGGTGTAAGGATGAGTGCCAGAACGCGTGCAGATACGACCTTTCCATTTAGGGTTCGCTAAATCTTCGTATGTTGTGATATCAGCCGGCGAGACCCTATCTTTTGAGGCGTAAACTATTCGTGCACGAGTAGTCAGTCCAAACCAGTGACCATTGGGATCTCTAAAATCTGATGGGATATTTAGATTTATTGCTTCGCTGTTGAGTGATTGTGTTAAGCCAGCCTCAACAACTGCATTCAAGCGCGATATATCGACAGTAAAAACTAAATCTGCTGGCGACCGACTTCCCTCAGCACGCAGGCGTTCAATTAATCCCTTTTTAAGAAAAGCGACGTTCACAGCAATTCCTGTCTCAGCTGTAAATGCGCTTGTCAGTGGCTCGATCAGGTGAGGTTGACGGTATGAATAAACATTCACCTCCTCGGCAGTCACAAATGTAGTTACTATATAGAATGAAATGAACGCGGCAGCGAAGGTTCGAAACGTCATAATGGCCTCCAAGAAATTACTCAGATGCTATTAGTTCATAAAATCAATTACATCAATACCTGACAAAAATAATAAGATTATTTTTCTTCATCTTTGACCTCGTTCCATAATGCATCCATCTCAGTCAGATTTGAAAGTGTGGGGGCACTATTTTTTTTGTAAAGTTTTTTTTCTACTTCACTAAAACGACGAGTAAATTTTTTATTAGCGTCTCTTAGGGATTGTTCTGGGTCAATCTTTAAATGCCTAGCAAGGTTTGCCAACACAAACATCAAGTCACCAAATTCTTCGTGTCGATGTAATGCACTTTTTGCTTCGGTTAATTCTATAATTTCTTCGGAAACCTTATCTAAAACGTTATCTACTTCTGGCCAATCAAAGCCTACTCTGGCTGCACGCTTTTGTAACTTCACCGCGCGGGTCAGTGCGGGTAGGCTAAGTGCCACACCATCCAAAGTCCCATTTTGATTAAGTGCCTTACGTTCTTCTTCTTTTATTTTTTCCCAGTCTTGAGTTTGTTTATTTTTTGATTGTTTTTGTGATGAATTGGTAAAAACATGTGGGTGGCGCGCAACCATCTTATCACTTATCCCGTCTGCTATTGAGTGAAAGTCAAATAGACCTTGCTCTTCTCCAATAGCGGCATGGTATACCGTCTGAAGTAATAGATCCCCTAATTCACCCTTTAAATCGGTCATATCAGCACGTTCAATAGCATCCGCTACCTCGTAGGCCTCTTCGATTGTGTAAGGGGCAATAGAGCTAAATGTTTGTTCTCTATCCCACGGGCATCCAGTTTGTGGATCTCGCAAGCTTCGCATAATGTGTAATAAACGCTTAATTCCACCATTTTTTGCGTATACTAAATCGTTATTATCCATTGTGTTGCCTTGTTATATCCGCTTTTCTCTATCCATAAGGAGTATACTAATGCCAATCGTCAACCGTATCGCTGAATTTGATGAAGAAATGAAAACTTGGCGCCGTTTTTTGCATCAGAATCCAGAATTAGGTTTTGATTGCCATAATACAGCGAGTTTTGTTGTCGACCGACTAAAAGAATTTGGGATTGTGGATATTCATAAAGGTATAGCACAGTCGGGCGTAGTGGCATTGATCCATGGCAGGACATCGGGCCCTGTAATCGGATTGCGCGCTGATATGGACGCTCTTCCAATTGAAGAGGCCACAGGGGCAGACTATTCCAGCACAGTGCTGGGAAAAATGCACGCATGTGGACATGATGGTCATACTACTATGCTGTTGGGTGCTGCCCGATACCTGGCTGAGACGCGTAATTTTGCTGGAACGGTCGCCCTGATTTTTCAACCTGCTGAAGAAAACGGTGGTGGCGGTGAGGTGATGGTGCAAGAAGGTATTTTAGACCGGTTCGAAATTGAAACAGTTTATGCCCTGCATACCGAACCTGGTGCGCCAGCGGGGCAATTGAGCACTACGCCGGGACCAATTATGGCGGCGGTGGACACATTTGAGGTGTATGTGACTGGACAGGGTGGGCATGGGGCAATGCCTCATGCGGTAAAGGATGCCATACCAGCGGCTGTATCCATTACACAGGCTTTTCAGACGATTGTAAGTAGAAATCATAATTCAGTGGAAGATTTGGTCATTAGTGTTACCCAAATTCACGCTGGAACTATCGACAATGTTATAAATGATGATGCGTTTGTTGGCGGTACCGTAAGGACATTTGCTTCGCATGTTCAAGATATGGTTGATCGGCGCATGGACGAAATTTGTAAGGGCCATGCCCAAGCCTTCGATGTGGATGTAAGGTACGTCTATAACCGCGGCTACCCGGCAACTATAAACTCTGAAATTCAAAGTGAATTTGCACTCAATGTTGCGAGGGAGGTTTGTGGTGACGCTATGACTGTGTCAGATCGCATCCGAGATATGGGTGCTGAAGATTTTTCCTATTTATTAGAAAAACGACCAGGTTGTTATTTGTTTCTGGGTCAGGGAGATGGAGCGTCATGGCACAATGCAAAATTTGATTTTAATGATGACGTATCCACTGTTGGTGCCTCCTTTTTTGCCCGACTGGTGGAGCGTGCACTCCCGTTGGAGACTTAAATGGCTCTAAAAGACGCGGCATCTGATGTAGACAATGCGATAACCCGTAAAGGTAAGCGCGGTATGTCATATGAAAATGCCTTTGGCGGCATCCTATCATTCATGCGGCGCAATTACACAAAAGATTTAATTGACGTTGACCTTGCTGTGACTGGGATCCCGTTTGATCAAGCGGTAACCAACCGTCCTGGATCGCGTTTTGGTCCACGTGCAATTCGGGAGGCGAGCACTCTCCAACCATGTGACCCACCCTATGGATGGGACATTAATCCACTTACAGATTTTGATATTGTTGATTATGGTGATTTAGCTTTTGATTATGCTAATGTTGCGGCTTTCCCCGAAAGATTGACCGATCACATTAGAAAAATTTTATCGCATGGAAGTGGTGTGCTATCGCTTGGGGGAGACCATTATGTGACTTTCCCAATACTGCGCGCCTTTGTAGAGAAATTTGGCCCAATCGCATTGGTACAATTTGATGCTCACTCTGATACCTGGCCAGATGATGATATGAACAGGATCGATCATGGCACGATGTTTTACAAGGCCGTCAAAGAAGGGCTGATCATTCCGAATAAATCAGTCCAGATAGGCATCCGAACCCAGAATGATTTTGATGCTGGCATACATATTATTGATGCGCCACAAGTACATGAACAAACTACTGCAAATACGGCCGCACAAATAAAAGATATTGTGGGCGATCATCCAGTTTATTTAACTTTTGACATTGATTGTTTGGATCCGGCTTTTGCGCCTGGGACAGGTACGCCTGTTTGGGGCGGCCTCTCATCTGCCCAGGCTGCAGGTATTCTTCGTAATATTCGTGGAATTAATATGGTTGGGGCAGATGTAGTTGAGGTCTCCCCACAATTTGATGCGTCAGGTGCAACAGCTATTGCTGGCGCACATGTAGCTATGGAATTGATGTGCCTGTATTGTTGGAACCTGAGAGCTAATCGCAAAAATATAAAAATATAAAAGGGGAAACTTTAATGCTAAACCAACCCATCTCAGGAAATGATATGGCCCGGTTTTCAGGACCGCAAACATTCATGCGATTGCCCGAGGCTACCAGCCCGGATGGCTTGGACGTATGTTTCATGGGTGTCCCCATAGATATAGGAACGAGTTGGCGGTCTGGGACACGCTTTGGTCCCAAGCAAATTAGGCAGGAAAGCGCTATGATACGCCCATACAATTTGCAAACGGGTGCAGCTCCTTTTGATAGTCTTCAGATAGCAGACTTGGGCGATGTTAGTATAAATACATTTTCGTTAGTGGATAGTTTAAAGATTATTGAAGCGACATATGATCGCCTGCATGATCATTCAGTTTTGCCGGCCACAATGGGTGGCGATCACTCACTTACCTTACCAATTTTAAGGTCTATGGCAAAAAAACATGGGCCTTTAGCTCTAGTTCACGTTGATGCGCATGCAGATGTCAACGATGATATGTTTGGCGAACGTGAAACCCATGGGACAGTGTTTCGTCGGGCCTATGAGGAGGGGCTTTTGGTTCCCGAGTTGGTATTTCAGGTAGGGTTGCGTGGCACCGGCTACACAGCTTTAGATTTTTCTGAAGCTGCGGGCTGGGGTTTTAACATGATTACTGCGCCTGATATATGGCATAAATCTCTGACGCCTTTAGGTAAAGATGTACAAAGTGCAATTGGGAACCATCCTTGTTATCTCAGCTACGATATTGATAGCTTAGATCCGGCCTATGCTCCGGGTACTGGCACACCTGAAATTGGGGGTCTTACCACCCCTCAAGCAATGGAGTTTATCCGAGCATTACATGGGCTTAACATTGTAGGCTTTGATATGGTTGAGGTGAGCCCAATGTATGATACCTCTGGAAATACAGCATTAACCGCGGCTAATCTAATGTTTGAAATTCTTTGTATTTTACCTGGTGTGAAGTTCCGTTAATTTTAATTTGGCCATTGAATTGAAAATAATATATCTTT
>CAJWTH010000142.1 GCA_913047725.1 uncultured Planktomarina sp. | reverse complement strand
ATTAGCCACGCAAACGGAGCGGCTTTTTTCACTACACTAAACTCTCAGAGCTTTGTGCCAAACGGCCTCCAAATCGGATCATATGGATAGATTTAGCAAGCCCTGTTGCATCATCTGTTTGCACAACCAGGCCGCACAGTGTGGCGGGGCCCACCGCTGGCTCAAAACGGGCCTTTGGCATTCCTGTAATAAAACGCCGTAGTGGCTCAGTTTTTTGCATCCCAATAACAGAGTCATAATCGCCACACATTCCTGCATCACTTTGAAACCCAGTGCCACCATTTAAAATCTGTGCATCAGCAGTTGGAACATGAGTATGGCTGCCTACCACCATACTTGCCTTACCATCACAAAAATGACCCATTGCCATTTTTTCTGACGTAGCCTCACAATGGATATCTACAACAATTGCAGCAGCCTGCCCACCCAAGGGGTGCCGTTTCAAAACTTCGTCTATGGCTGAGAACGGATCATCAAATGGACGCTTCATAAATACCTGGCCCAAAACTTGTGTGACTAATACTTTGCGACCTCGTGTGGCTGTAAAAAGGCCTAAACCACGCCCAGGGGCTGATTTAGAAAAATTTAGAGGCCGCAAAATTCGAGGCTCTGACTGAATAAACTGAAGCATATCTTTTTGATCGAATGCGTGATCGCCCAAGGTAATGCAATCGGCCCCAGCATCAAGGATACCTTTAGCATGCGCACCCGAAAGCCCCATGCCACTAGTGGCATTTTCACCATTAACTACCACAAAATCTGCTTTAAGACGGTCACGAAGACCAGGTAGCTCATCTGTAATCGCTTGCCGTCCAGCACGGCCCACAACATCACCAAGATACAAAATATTCATGTAAATTCCTTAGGATGCCTCAGACCATATAGCAAGATGTTGAACAAACCATGCGTGCCATTATGTGCTGACCAAGTTACAGAAAACTGAACCTAACATTAGCCTTATTAGTCTTTAACTTTTAAAATTCTATCTTCGGTAATTACCATATCTAAGCTTTGGTCTGTTGGCTCCAATGGAAGGTTGTTATCCTCCTGTGCATTAAATGCGAAGCCAATGGCCAATATTGGCCCACGAGCACGAAGCCGTTCAAGAGTGCGATCATAAAAACCACCACCATACCCCAATCGGCCACCCTCTTTGTCCCAAGCGACCAGGGGAACAAGGACAATTTCCGGCATCATCCATTCAATAAAAGCGGGAATTTCAACTTTGAAGTCGCCTACGACCATTTCCGTCTCAGGATCCCATTTAGCAAATTCCAGGGGTTTAGCCCTAGCTTTAATAACGGGGACCCCTACCATCCCATGGGCCGATGCCTCAACCATGGCAGGACGGGGATCAATTTCAGTATTTATTGGCATAAATCCTGCCAAAGGAGCACCACGATAGGCAGCTAATACTTCTAAGAGCACCTCACAGGCTACTTCATTTTGAGCCTCGAAAGCTATCTGTCTTCTGGCAAACGCAGACCCTCTGGCAGCCTTCTTCTGTTCTTCTAAAGTCATAGCAACACCCACGCCGCCAATCCAAGAAATGCAAAAAATCCAACAACATCGGTGACTGTGGTAACAAAGGCACCAGCTGCCAGCGCCGGATCAACCCCCATTTTCTCTAAAAGTACGGGAACAACCGTTCCTGCAAACCCAGCAATAACCATGTTTACCACTATAGCCATCGCTAGAACCCATCCAATGGTTGAGGACCCAAACCAGAAAAAACCGACAAGCCAAAGTAATACTGCAAATATAATACCGTTACCTAGCCCAACTAAAACTTCTCGTCGGATCACACGCCAAACGTTCGAGGTCGTCAGATCCTTGGTAGCGATTGCTCGGACCGCAACCGTGAGGGATTGCGTCCCCGCATTTCCACCCATCGAAGCCACAATTGGCATCAAAACCGCTAATGCTATAACTTGGGTAATGGTGGCTTCAAATATAGATATCACCAGCGAAGCTATAATTGCAGTACACAAATTGACTGCCAACCAAGGGAACCGGCGCTTGATAGTCTCAATAACACGATCAGAAAGTGACCCATCACCTACGCCCGCCAAACGCATAAGGTCCTCTTCATGCTCTTCATCCAGCACAACCATAGCGTCATCAATAGTGATTACACCGACAAGTCGATCATCAGAATCCACTACTGGTGCTGAAATAAGATGATATTGATTGAACGCATACGCGACTTCACCTTCAGGTTGGTCAAAAGGGATGATGCGAAAGCTATGTTCGGTAACGTCTCTTAAAGGTACAGCTCGTTTGGCACCTAATAGTTGTCCTAAAGCTACATAGCCAGTTGGGCGCATACGTGGATCAACCAAAATTATATGATAGAATTGCTCTGGTAATTCTCTTTGCCGTTGCAAATAATCGATGGCCTGACCAATATTCCAATGCTCAGGTGCCATGACCACTTCACGCTGCATCAATCTCCCAGCAGAATCGTTTGGATAAGACAGAGATTGCTCGACAATCACCCTCTCCGCATCGTCCAATGCCTTTAGGATGGCCTCCTTTTGGGGCTCATCCAGGTCTTCTACCAGGTTAACAACATCATCTGTCTCAAGATGTCTTACAGCATCCGCAAGCTCAGATGAATTTAGTCCATCAATGATATCTTCACGAATACTTTCATCAAGCTCCGAAAGGACTTCTCCGTTTATTCCACCCTTCCACAGATCTAATAGCCGTCCTCGAAGTCCATCACTGATCTGCTCTAAAAGGTCGGCAACATCAGCCGGGTGAAGAGAGTCTAATAAGCAATGCAAACCTTCAACATCCGCGTTCACCACAGCCGTGCGCACATCTGACACGCGCTGGTTGTCTAAAATATCACTTAACTCGGTTAGATTATCATAAAGTTTCGTCATACCTGCCTTTACGAAGTTGCTACTCCTATGACAAGATAAGCACCTTAGTTACAGTCTTTGAAAGATATAATAATGAATCAGAACTTACTTCTTGGTCAAACATTACGTTTTGACGGAGACCCCTTTCAAAGTCCTTGGCAGGAAGTAACCAATCACCGCCATGACGGAGCAGTATTGATTGATGACGGGCATATCCTGGCAGTCGGTTCACGGGAAAAACTTTTGGCAGAATTTCCTGAGGCGAATATCATCGATTATGGCAATGATTTAATTATGCCTGGCTTCGTAGACGCCCATGTTCACTACCCCCAGACGGCCATTATCGCTAGCTGGGGCAAAAGGCTAATAGATTGGCTAAATTCCTATACCTTTCCCGAAGAAATGCGCCTACATGATCCAACTTATGCGGGTGAGGTTGCCAATAGCTATCTGGACATAGCACTTGCTCATGGAACAACTACAATGGCTAGTTTCTGTACGACTGCACCGTCATCAGTTAATGCGTATTTTGAGACTGCAGGCAAGCGTGGCATGCGCGTCGTTGGCGGGAAAACGTGCATGGACCGTAATGCGCCAGCAGGTTTGATTGATACAGTTCAAAGGGCGTACGACGAGAGTAAAGAGTTAATTGACAGGTGGCATGGCAAAGGTCGGGCAATTTATGCTATCACACCCAGGTTTTCACCCACATCCACAGCAGAGCAGTTAAATACTTTGGGCGCATTATGGTCCGAGCGGCCTGAATGTTTAATGCAGACACATTTATCCGAACAGGCCGAAGAAATAGCCTGGGTCCAAGATCTATTTCCATCTGCACGCGATTACCTCGATACATATGAACAATATGGGCTGCTGGGTGCACGTGGTGTTTATGGCCATTCCATTCACCTAAAGTCTCGTGAGATAGATAAGTTGGCAGAGGTAGGAGCCGCAGTTGTGCATTGCCCCACTTCTAATACATTTATCGGTTCTGGATTGTTCGATTTAATGGGCTTGGCAAAAGCTCAGGTAGGCCTCGGATTAGCCTCTGATGTTGGCGGTGGCTCAAGTTTTTCGATGTTGCGCACCATGGCTGCTGCTTATGAAGTTGCTCAATTAAAAGGGGCGGTCATACATCCAGCTCAGCTTATGTGGTTAGCTACCGAAGGTTCCGCCAAGGCACTGCACCTAGAGGGTCTGATCGGTAAACTCGGCCCAGGCATCGAGGCTGACATATGTGTTTTAAACCTCAACTCAACCAGTGCAATTGATCAGCGAGTGAAAAACGCAAATAACTTTTGGGAATCTTTATTTCCAACCATTATGATGGGAGACGACCGCGCCGTTCGCCAAGTTTGGGTTGCGGGTAAAGCTGTGTAACTGACGCCAGTACCTGCAATACCATCAATTCGCAAACCTTACGTGTCATTACAGAATTTACGTAAGTAGTGGTGCCCCCACACAGCCAATGGGTCCCTAGTAAGGCATCAGTTAATACCCAGACATCAAAATGAGTGCTCTATAACCAGCATGGGAAATGCGTTACTTATGTTTGCTTTATTGAAGCTATAGACTGAGAAATATTCTGTACTTCCATACCCAACCATTGAGAAAATATTTGTGCTAAACTATTTTTCTTTTTTTCTTTTACAGAAATAAAATATCTGTCCAATGCTAAAATGCGCTCATTAAGCGGTATGATAAGAGTTCCCGCAGCTAACTCGGGTGTTGCAAGAAGAAAACTTGTCAGCGCCACTCCGGCACCACAGCGCGCAAGATCAATAGCCAGCCCGTGGGAGT
>CAJWTH010000141.1 GCA_913047725.1 uncultured Planktomarina sp. | reverse complement strand
TGACTTCTCCGAATACTACAAAATTGACTTCGCCTGGCAATTCTACAATCTGCGTCAATTTACATTCCAAACTAGCTGGCGCTCCATCCACGCGAAATCCTTTTATAGTGTCACAAGGGATTGCTTTAAGGCCAGCTTTGACAAATTCATCTTCTTCTTTTTTAAGTGTTTGTGATGAGGCATTCATTTGATCTCGCATTGCATATTCAACTATGTTGACACAGAAAGCGTTGGTTTCTCGAATGTTAGCTACACTATCTTTTGTCCCGTTTTGATCAGGCTTTACTCCTGTTGATGAAAACATAACCTGTGGTGGAACGTAGGCGACAGCATTAAAAAATGAATATGGCGCTAAGTTTCTATTCCCATTCGTGTCTTGGGTCGAAATCCAACCAATAGGGCGTGGGCTTACAATAGCGTTAAATGGATTGTGTGATAGTCCATGACCATCTTTGGGGCGATAAAACATACAATGTCCTTGTTATTTGTGAACATAATAACTGCGTGGTACGCCAGTTGCAAAAAGAAAGAGGTAACTAGCAGTGTTTCATTTAACCTGTGAAACAAAAGAAGATATTTGGGAGGTTGAGGCTCTGTATGACTTGTGCTTTGGGCCTGGCAGGCAGGCTTTATCGTCCTACCGATTACGTGAGGGTGTGGAACCGGTGAGAAATTTATGCTTCGTCGTTAGGGATTCTGCTGGAATTTTGGCTGGTGCAATTAGATACTGGCCTATTTGTGTTAATAAGGCTGATGCTCTTTTACTTGGGCCAATTTCTGTTCATCCTACAAGGCAAGGCGAAGGTCTTGGTACTTTTTTAATACGGGAGAGTTTGAGTTCTGCTCTTTCGCAGGGTTGGCGCCGTGTAGTGCTTGTTGGTGACGCCCCCTATTATACACGCTTTGGGTTTAAGTTATTGCCAGACGTTCAAATGCCACCACCAATAAACCCAAACCGCATTTTAGGCCTGGCCCTAGATCTTGGTGCCTGGGATGGGTTATCAGGGAAAGTGCGTGGCGTTTAAGTATTTTTTTTCACCCAATTTATTACTGAAGTTCTGACTGATTCATGCCCTTCGTTACGAGATTGATCAATTACGAATTTTACATCTTTCAGATCTACCCTGCGAATTAAGTACTTAACTGGAGCTATTGAGGCTGGTCTCATCGATAGAGTCTTAATGCCTAGTGCTGCAAAACATATTGCATCTATAGGTCGACCAGCGTCTTCACCGCAATATGACAGTTCGGTATTTGAGACCCGTGCGCGTTCCACAATTTGTTCTAGGAAATTTAGAAAACTGGTATTTAAAGTATCATAACGCCGGCGTACCCGTTCATTTTCCCGATCTGCGGCAAAAAAGAACTGCTTTAAGTCATTTCCGCCGATAGACAGAAAGTCTACTTCCTCAAAAAACTGGTTTGGTGCATAAGCTAGCGAAGGGGTTTCGAGCATAGCCCCAACCTTTATATTTGAAGGCAGTTCATGCCCCAACTTGGTCTCTCGAGTAATGGCCCTGTGCAACTCAGCCTTTGCTCCTTGGAATTCGCCATATTGGGCGACAAAAGGAAACATCACAGAAAGTTCCTGCCCAGCGGTTGCGCGTAAAAGAGCCTGCAATTGCATACGTAATATTCCAGGTTTATCAAGTCCTACCCTTATTGCTCGCCATCCCATCGCAGGATTTGGTTCGTCTTGGGGTGCCATGTAGGATAATACTTTATCTGAACCAATATCCAAAGTACGAAAGGTCACGTTGTGGCCTTTAGCGGCGTTTACTACGCGAGCATATTGGGTAACTAGTTCTGCACGTTTCGGCATTTGGTTCTGAGTTAAAAACTGTAGTTCGGTCCGAAACAGGCCTACTCCCTCAGCTCCTGAGCTTTGAAGAGAGGGCAGGTCGGCCATTAGTCCTGCATTCATTGAAAGTTTTATAACTGATCCACATTTAGCCTGTGCGGGTTTATTACGTATTTTTATATAGCGATCTGCCTCTTGTCGCTGCATCGCTATTTTGTCTTGAACAGCTTTGAGGACTCCCTCGTCAGGACGAAGATGGGCGGACCCTTGATCTCCATCTACCAGAATGAGATCTCCATTTAGAGCTTCTGTCAAAATGCCCCTTGCATGAATTACCAAAGGAATAGCTAAGGCACGCGCCACTATGGCTGCGTGGGATCCGACTGAGCCCTCTTCAAGCACGATACCTCTAAGGTTTCGGCCATAGTCTAACAATTCTGCAGGTCCAATGTTTTGTGCAACCAAAATTGGGTTATTAGGAATTTCAGCACCTGTATCTTCACCCTGACCGGTGAGAAGGCGCAATAACCGATTGGAAAGGTCATCGATATCATGAAGGCGCTCACGCAGGTAGGAATCATTGGATTGTCCAATTCTGCTTCGGGCTGTGGATTGTTCTTTTTCAACTGCCGCTTCGGCAGATAGACCTCTTTGGATATCCTCTTCCATGCGCCGTCGCCAACCTTTTGAATTAGCGAACATTTTATATGCTTCTAAAACTTCCAGCTGTTCAGAATCCCCGCTTCGAACGTCGGATAGCATTTGATCGACTGAAACGCGTAAACGGTCTAAAGCCTCTTTTAGGCGACCTTGTTCAATATCTGGATCATCTGCGATCGGATTTGTAACTACCACCCGAGGTTCATGCAGGTATACGGCGCCTTCAGCCACCCCCTCTTGTGCGCTTAGGGCTGTAAAGGTGATAGGTTTTTGGTGTCGGGCGGATAGCGCATCTCCGTCACCAATAAACGCGCCTAATTCGGTCATTTCAGCTAAGACCATTGCTACAACTTCCAACGCATATATTTCATCAGCTGAAAATTCACGTGTAGCTTTTGACTGAACAACCAATACTCCGAGGGATTCGCCAAGGCGTTGTATGGGTACCCCCAGAAATGACGAATAAATTTCTTCTCCTGTTTCAGGCATATATCTGAAACCTTTGGAAGCTGGCGCATCAGCAGTATTGATTGTTTGATTGAACCGAGCGACACGGCCTACAAGGCCTTCACCTCTTCGCAGTCGTGTCTCATGAACTGCTGTTGCCTTTAGACCTTCAGTCGCACAAAGTTCGAGAGTCTCCGTATCACGGAATAGATAGATGGAACAAACTTCTGAACCCATTGAACGCGCTGTAAGCTGTACAACTTTATTTAAACGAGCCTGACCTGCAGAATCTTCTGCCATCGCATCTCGCAATGCAACGAGCAGTTTGCGGCTTTCACTCTCTGAAGCTTGGACCATATAAAACCGTGCTCCCTAGGCTACTTTCTCCAATTCAAAGGCATCATGCAGCGTTTGTACTGCCAGTTCCATATATTTTCGTTCTATAAGCACAGAAATTTTAATTTCTGAAGTTGTTATGACTTTAATGTTAATGCCTTCTCCGTGTAACGCCTCAAACATTGTGGCGGCCACACCGGCATGGCTTCGCATTCCAATTCCAACAACTGACACTTTTGCTACTGACTCGTCGGCAACCAGATTGTGGTAATTAATAGTTCCAGTATCTTTTGCGGTCTGGAGCGATTTTTCTGCGCGCAAAACTTGGTCGGTTGGACAGGAAAATGTCATGTCTGTGCGCCCATCTTCACTAATATTCTGAACAATCATATCTACATTCACTCCGGATTTCGACAGTGGGCCAAAAATGGCTGCTGCAATTCCGGGACGGTCTGCTACGGATATTAAAGTCATTTTTGCTTCATCTCGACTGTAGGCCACTCCTGCCACAACGTTTGATTCCATAATTTCCTCCTCCGCACAAACTAATGTGCCTGCAGTATCTGATGGTTTTTCGAAAGAGCTCAGGACCCTTAAACGCACATTATACCTCATCGCTAACTCTACGGAACGTGTTTGTAATACCTTTGCTCCCAGAGAAGCAAGTTCAAGCATTTCTTCAAAGGCTATTTTTTCAAGTTTGCGGGCGTCAGTAGATATTCGAGGGTCAGTTGTGTATATCCCATCCACATCTGTAAAAATATCGCAGCGCTCGGCTTTAAATGCAGCTGCAAATGCGACGGCCGTTGTATCCGAACCACCTCGCCCGAGTGTAGTTATTCTTCCTCTAGGGCTTACGCCTTGAAACCCGGCCACAACAGCTACTTGCACACCATTTGCAAAGCTAGCATTTAAATTTTTTGTAGGAATTTCTTCGATGCGCGCATTTCCGTGCATGTCTGTGGTTTGGACAGGCACTTGCCAACCCTGCCAACTTTGTGCCGAAATATCCATTTCTTGGAGTGTTAGGGCCATAATTCCAGCTGTTATATTTTCGCCTGATGAAACCACAGCATCATATTCTTGGGTGTCATAAAGAGTGGAAGTTTCGTTAACCCATTCAACCAATTCATTAGTCTTTCCAGACATTGCTGAAACAATTACAATTATTTGATACCCTTGAATGACTTCAAGTTTAATCCGTTCAGCCGCCTGGCGGATGCGATCTAGGTTGGCAACGGAAGTCCCACCAAATTTCATAACCAGACAGGGCATGTCGTTTCTAAATTCCTTTAGTTTTGGAGTTCTCGTATGCTTTTGCGCTATTAAGGGCAAGTGTTTCTAACACTGAATTTTTATAAGTTTAATTGATTTTGCGCTTTGGCATGAAGGGTAGGGGAGTGACGGGAACGCCATCTTCAATCAAGGCTTTAGCTTCTTCTGGCTTAGCCTCTCCATAGATTGA
>CAJWTH010000140.1 GCA_913047725.1 uncultured Planktomarina sp. | reverse complement strand
TATATCATCAGTGTTTCTAATATTTATGCAATTGCTAGGAAGCCCAAAGGATTAGTACTCTTAAATTGCCATTTAAATAGGGCTATGCTGACTGTCTCAATCAAATACCAGTATGATAATGTTACAAGTTGTTCGATTGATTTAAGGTTTTAGTAAGGGCCATAACTTGTCGGAGTAATACTATGACAAAACCACGTGACTTTGACGCCTTAAAGGCTATGGTCGAAACTGGAGAAATTGACACCGTTCTCGTATGTTTTGTTGACATGCAGGGTCGCTTGATGGGTAAGCGTTTTCACGGTGTTAATTTTATCAAATACTCTTTCGAAGAGACCCATTGCTGCAACTACTTACTCGCGACTGATATCGAAATGTCCACGCCTGATGGATATGTGTCAACAAGTTGGCAAAGTGGCTACGGTGATTATGTCATGAAGCCTGATCTATCTACAATTAGACCAGTGCCATGGCTGGAAGCTACCGCACTAGTGTTGTGCGATGTACTTGATCACCACACCAAAGAGGCTGTTTCCCACTCGCCGCGTGCTGTATTAAAAAAGCAAATATCAAGCCTAGGTGAATTAGGTTTTGAGGCTAAAATGGCAACTGAACTTGAATTCTTTTTATTTGAAGAAAGCTTCGACTATATTCGTAAGTCAGGTTTCAAGGACTTAAAGCCAATAAGTGGATACAACGAAGATTATCACATTTTTCAAACTACCAAAGAAGAAGGTGTAATGCGGCCAATTCGCAATCACCTTTTTGAGGCTGGCCTCCCTATTGAAAACACAAAAGGTGAAGCTGAGGCCGGACAAGAAGAACTGAATATTCGATATTCCTCGGCGTTGGATTGTGCTGATCATCATTCCATTGCGAAACATGCCATAAAAGAAATTGCCTGGCAAAATGGTCATGCGGCAACCTTTTTACCAAAATGGGATAAGGATCGAGTAGGTTCATCCAGTCATATCCACCAATCAATATGGAAGAATGGAACGTCAGCGTTCTATGAGAAATCAGCAAAACACGGTATGTCTAAGGTAATGAAATATTACATGGCTGGTTTAATAAAATATGCCCCAGACTATACCTATTTCTTAGCTCCAAACATCAATAGCTATAAACGATTTTCAAAAGGGACATTTGCGCCCACAAAAACCGTTTGGTCTATAGATAACAGGACCGCGGGATTTCGGTTATGTGGGGAGGGTACCGAAGGTGTGCGTGCTGAATGCCGAATAGGTGGCTCTGATTTAAACCCCTATTTAGCACAGGCAGTGATGTTAGCTGCGGGAATTAAGGGCATCCAAGAAAAAATGGATCTATCGCCTGCAACAACTGGTGATGTTTACAATGATACAAAAGCTACAAATATTCCGCAGACCTTACGAGCTGCCACTGAAAAACTCCGCAATTCAAGTTTTCTGCGGGAGGCTTTGGGAGAAGACGTTGTCGATCATTACGTTCGGGCTGCAGAATGGGAACAAGAAGAATTTGATCGTGTAGTTACCGATTGGGAAATCGAACGTGGATTTGAAAGGGCGTAATGCAATGAATGTGCAATGTATTTCTCCAATTGATGGAACAGTTTACGCTGAACGTGAGATTTCAACGCGATCTGAAGCTAATATAGCGATTGAACGCGCAAAATTAGCACAAATCTCTTGGGCGGCACGACCATTGTCTGAGCGTGTCTCACTTGTGCAAGCAGGTGTAGCAGCTGTTGGAGCTATGAACCAAGAGGTTATATTGGAACTCGCTCATCAAATGGGCCGTCCAGTGCGTTATGGTGGTGAATTTGGGGGCTTCGATGAGCGTGCCAGCTATATGGCTGAGATTGCACAAGAGGCTTTGGCACCTATTCAAGTTGAGGATAGCAACGAATTTCTTCGTATGATTAAACGCGTCCCTCATGGTGTGGTTCTTGTTGTAGCACCTTGGAATTATCCTTACATGACCGCAATCAATACAATTGCTCCTGCTCTGATTGCCGGCAATTCAGTGATCTTGAAGCACTCCTCACAAACGCTCTTAGTGGGTGAGCGCTTGGCTACTGCGTTTCATTCTGTGGGGATACCCAAAGATATTTTTATAAATATTTTCTTAGACCACAAGACTACAACCGACTTAATTGCGGATCGTTCGTTTAATTATGTAAATTTCACTGGTTCGGTAAAGGGAGGCAAAGCCATTGAGACTGCAGCCAGTGGGACGTTTGCTGGCATCGGACTGGAGCTAGGTGGTAAAGATCCGGGATATGTCATGGAAGACGCAGACCTTGATGCCGCAGTAGATACTTTGATTGATGGAGCTATGTTCAATTCGGGCCAGTGCTGCTGTGGCATTGAACGGATTTATGTTCATAAAAACTTGTTCGAGGCGTTCGTTCAAAAGGCGGTAGCAATTGTGAACCGCTATAAGCTTGGTAATCCACTCGATCCCGAAACCACACTGGGGCCAATGGCACATGTTCGCTTTGCTGATGAAGTGCGTAGACAAACAAATGAAGCAATTGACGACGGTGCCAAGGCACATATTGATCCTGCCAGGTTTCCTCAGGATTGTGGAGCATATTTAATGCCTCAAATTTTGACTAATGTGACCCATAATATGCGAATAATGCGTGAGGAAAGCTTTGGCCCAGTTGTGGGAATTATGTCTGTCAAAAACGATTTTGAGGCGATCCAACTAATGAACGACAGTAATTTTGGGCTGACCGCTTCTCTTTGGACCCAAGACCAAATACGTGCAGAAAAAATTGCGGATCAAATCGAAACTGGTACTGTCTTTATGAACCGAGCTGATTATCTTGATCCAGGACTATGTTGGACAGGATGCAAAGATACTGGGCGCGGAGGTGGTCTATCAATGATTGGCTATCATAACCTAACACGTCCTAAATCATATCATATGAAGAAGTAGTAAAATATGAGCATTACAGCAAACTGGTCTTACCCAACAGTAATTCGCTTCGGCGCTGGTCGCATTTCTGAAATTTCTGAAGCCTGCGCAATTGCTGGAATAAAAAAACCACTTTTGATTACAGATCGTGGCCTTGCCAGCATGGATATTACATTAAAAACGTTAGATTTCCTTGAAGCTGCAGGTTTGGGTCGCTCGATGTTTTCGGACGTTGATCCCAACCCAAATGAAAAGAATGCTGCTGCGGGGATTAAAGCCTACAAGGGTGGTGGCCATGACGGTGTGATTGCTTTTGGTGGTGGTTCTGGCCTTGACCTAGGCAAACTAGTTGCACTTATGGCAGGCCAAACCCGACCACTTTGGGATTTTGAAGACATTGGTGACTGGTGGAAACGGGCTGATGCAACTGCAATCGCTCCTATAGTAGCTGTTCCCACCACCGCAGGAACTGGATCTGAGGTTGGTCGTGCTTCAGTCATTACCAATTCTGAAACAGAACAAAAAAAGATTATTTTTCATCCAAAACTTCTTCCAACAATAGTAATCTGTGACCCCGAACTAACCATTGGCATGCCAAACAGCATTACTGCAGGCACTGGTCTTGATGCGTTCGCTCATTGTGTTGAGGCGTTTTGTTCTCCGCATTATCATCCTATGTCGCAAGGTATGGCGCTGGAAGGGATGCGTCTAGTTAAAGATTATCTTCCACGTGCCTATGCTGATGGAAATGATATTGAGGCGCGCGCGCACATGATGTCTGCCGCTATTATGGGTGCCACGGCATTTCAAAAGGGGCTTGGCGCCATCCACGCTTTATCACACCCAATTGGAGCAATCTATCACACGCACCATGGCACAACGAATGCAATCTGCATGCCAGCGGTGTTACAGTTTAACAAACCTGCTATTTGTGATATTATGACCCAAGCAACTAATTATCTCTCCATAGGGAATGGCTTTGATGGATTTTGTGGTTTTGTTGATGATTTTAACTCATCACTTGGTATTCCGCGCCGGCTCTCTGGATTAGGGGTAGATCAGCCAGATATTGAACGCATTGTTGTAGGTGCCCTGAGTGACCCTAGTACAGGTGGCAACCCGATTGAGATGACAAAGAAGAATACAACAAAATTGTTGCTTGAAATTGTTTAAACGCCCCGTTTAAACTGCCCAATTGCTTGAATACTCTTAGATCGTTATCCGCAGAGCTAGTGCCGAACTCTTGATTATGTTTGGGTACATTAAATGGTATTACAGTCCGTGAAGTTTATTTTACTTATTTGTTAATAAAAGATTAAAAAAAGGCTACAATGATGGCTGTTCAGTTAGGGACGGATTCTACACTGAATTATAAATCCCACTTACTGATACCGGGTAGGATGAAACGCTAATAAATCCGCGTTACTAGGTTTTTTGTTTACCATATCTGCAATTAACCGACCAGTTTTTGGACCCCCGGTTAAGCCCACATGTTGATGACCAAAGGCAATATGCGCGTTATCGCAAGTTATGGCTGCACCTATTACTGGCAAGCTATCAGTGGTGGCTGGTCTACGGCCCATCCACTCGGTCATATGATCATACTTTAATTCTGGAAATAGTGCTTTAACCTGGCGTTTTACTAGTGAGATGGGGGCATTTTTTGCTGGCGCATCCGCACTAGCAAATTCGACCACACCAGCACAACGAATGCGCCCCTTCATGGGTGTAATCACAAACTTCCCTGCAGCAACCATCATCGGTGCCTTGGGCATCATATTGGGCTCATGAAGCTCAATGTGATAACCACGCTCACTCTCCAACGCAATTTTTTTAATACCTAGTTTTTTTGCTATCCCACCAGACCAGGCACCCATAGCTAAAATTATATGGTCACCAGATATTTTGCCTTGGTCAGTAATTAGTGCTCGGCACTGGCTCTCATGTATATC
>CAJWTH010000139.1 GCA_913047725.1 uncultured Planktomarina sp. | reverse complement strand
CTTCCAATACATCTACAGCACCCTCACCAGCGATTAAAGGTAGATGACCAAAATCGGCTCGATACGCAATATTGCGCAATATATCGCCACTGCCCGACACTAACTTCAATCCATCCACATCACGCCAAACAAACGCGGCAGGCACTTCGATTATTTTTACTGACAGAAGTCCTCCGGTGGAGACCATTACCACCGCGCGATCTACTGATGGAATATTTTCAATCCATATCCGCATTTCATCCAGATTAAGTTCAAAAGTACTGACTGGAAATAAACTACCAAATTTTGTCTGAATATCCTGCTCAAGAAGAGGAGAAGCACCCTCTAGACTAAGAGTACGTAACTGGTATTCTGACTGACTTTGGACAGAAACATGTGCGTCATTAACCACACTCCGTACATAATCTAAATTTTCAGCTTTAGATAAAAACATAACCACAAACAAAAATATAAAAGAAATAGGAAGGCCAATACGTATTAAAACTCGAAACAATGGTGTCAACCAAAGCCGCTGAAAACGATAACTAAGTAACGAAGGCGCAGGGTCCACTGAGACTGAGCCATTTTGGATTACTGAATTGCCAAAGGACCTTTTGAAATTGAATTTCAGCGATTGCATGAAGCATCCTCAACCAAAAACTTACAAAGTTCCACAAATGGCATTCCGCTGATAACAGCCTGTTCTGGAGAAAGTGAAGTGGGGGTCATGCCAGGCTGAGTATTGGTTTCAAGCAGTATAAGCCCGGCTAAGCCTTTTTCTTCATCCCAACGAAAGTCAGTACGAGATATGCCCCGACACCCCAAAACTTGATGGGCTTGGAGTGCATAATCAAGACAGGCTTCAAAAATTATATCTGGAAGTTTGGCAGGCACTACATGCTTGGAACCACCATCCGAATACTTTGCATGAAAATCATACCAATCATCTGTTATAATATCTGTCACAGTCAATGCTCGTTCACCAACCACTGTGGTAGTCAGCTCTCTTCCTGGCACAAAAGCCTCTATCATAACCTTTTCTGGCATATCATCAGACAGTTTTGGTGGGTTCTTTTCATTCTCTGAAACAAAATAAACCCCCACAGATGAGCCCTCATTATTGGGCTTGATCACATACGGAGTAGCCATTGGATGCTTTTCCGCCAGAGAATTGCGCGCGACTAAAAAACTCTCTGCTACCGGTAGGCCAATTCTTTGAAAAGTGTCTTTAGACTTCTCCTTATTCATCGCCAGAGCAGAAGCTAGAATGCCCGAATGAGTGTAAGCTAAGCCAAGCCACTCAAGCATTCCTTGAACACAGCCATCTTCACCCCATCTCCCATGCAAAGCGTTAAAGACAACATCTGGGTTTACTGTTCGCAAATGTTTTTCAAGATTAACATCAGCATCAATTTCGACAACATTATAGCCTGCCTGCCGCAAAGCGGTGGCACATTCTTGGCCCGTAGAAAGAGAAACACTGCGCTCTGCGCTCAGTCCACCCTTCAATACTACCACAGTCTTGGGAGCCCTGCTCGACATGCCCACTGTTCTCGCTTCAATATTTGGCCCTCTTTAGGGCTCTTGTTCTCACGATTTTAAATCGTTTTTACTCTTTATTGGGTTCTCCGACCCTTAATACTTCCCACTCTAACGTCAAACCACAGTTATCGTAAACCTTTTTTCGCACTAATTCACCCAAGGCCTCTAAATCATGTGCCGAAGCTGACCCATTATTGATTAGAAAGTTTGGATGTTTTTGAGACATTTGCGCACCACCCAACGTTTGACCGCGGCAACCCGCATCATCGATAAGCTTCCACGCTTTTAGTTCATGCGTGTCAGTGGGCATACCAGTGGAACTGAAACCCGCTGGATTTCTAAAAGTGCTGCCAGCCGTTCGCTCTTTTGTTGGTTGTGTTTCATCACGCTTGACTAACTGCTCTTCCATTCGTTTATGCAAGTTTTCGGGGGTTTCACGTCCAAGGCATCGCAAAGTCACGTCCGTAACAACCACTTCCTGTATTAAATCTGATTTACGGTAACTAAACTTTAGATTTTCATTAGTTAGTTTTAATTTTTTTCCATCACGACCAACACCAGTTGCAGAAACAAAAATATCAGAAAAATAGGATCCATAGCATCCAGCGTTCATCTTTAGAGCCCCACCGATTGTACCAGGTATTGTTCTTAAAAAAGTTAAATCAAGTCCTTTATCTGCTGCCCTTCGTGCAATGTGACTGTCTAAGGCAGCAGCACCACAATGCACGAGGTTGCCTTCAAATTCTATACGGTTAAAACCGCTGCCTAGCCGCACAACTATTGCACGTATGCCTCCGTCTCGCACTATCATATTTGAGCCTACACCAATTGGAAGAATTGGTACCGGGGGGGGTAAACTATCCAAAAAATTTACTAAATCTTCTGTATCTGCAGGTTGAAAAATATAGTCAGCGGGGCCACCAACACGTAACCAGGTGAATTCTGCTAAATTCCGATTTGGCAAAAGGCGGCCTCTCGGCTTTGGGATTTGCATAAAGGTACAACCTTATGAATAATTTTGTTGTTTAGACTGGATCAAGAGGTACAAGTCGAAGGCTGATCCAACCTAAATCATAATTAACAGCGGACAAACAAAAATTAACTTCCACTATAAGAATTTAATCTCTATTTTGCTGAATTCATCAAACAATATGATGCACGTTTTTTAAATGTACTGTTAGATGTTTTCAACCCGGCTTACATATTTTTGTCAAATTTATTTTTGTGAAATCGCACGGCCGTCAACCTTTATGATTTGTTTATATCAGACCCAGTATTAGGTTCGTAAAATAGCTAAATTAAACAACATCGCTTGCAAGCTTATGCGCCCAAGTTGAGATCGAACCAGCACCCAAGCAAACCAGCATATCACCAGACCGGCATTGGGACGAAAAAAATTCAGCCAGCGCTTCCTCATTTTTTACTGAAACCGTATGCCGATGCCCATGTCTAACCAAGCCTGAAACTAAATCCTCTCGGTCAGCACCTTTAATAGGCATCTCACCCGCAGCGAAAACATCTGTAATTCCAACAACATCAGCATCATGAAAGCAGGTACAAAACTCCTCAAATAAATTATCCAACCTAGTATACCGGTGTGGTTGATGTATCGCTAGAATTCGCCCTGTATGGCTCTGTCGAGCTGCTTTTAAAGTTGCTAGAATTTCAACGGGATGATGAGCATAATCGTCAATTATCGTTATTCCATTAATTACACCAATCTTTGTAAATCTGCGATTTACTCCCTTAAAACCCTGTAATCCAGAGCGTATTTCTTCAATACTCATCCCGAGATGGAGCGCTACACCGACAGATGCAATAGCATTGGAAACATTGTGCTCACCTGGCATTGGCAAACAACAGTTCGAAATAGTTCTTCCATCCCACAGCGCAATATCGAAATGCGATATACCCTCAGTATAAGTTAAGTTAATCGCACGAACATCTGCCTGAGCATTGAAACCATATGTCATGACACGTCGATCTGTTATACGGCCGACTAAAGCCTGAACCTCAAAGTGGTCAGTGTTACAGACAGCTAGTCCGTAGAATGGGATATTATGTACAAAATCAAAGAAACCCTGACGTAATTTATTGAAGTCACCCCAATGCTCCATATGCTCAGGATCAATATTTGTAATAATAGCTATTGTGGCTGGTAGGCGATTAAAAGTTCCATCACTTTCGTCTGCTTCAACTACCATCCATTCACCTTTTCCTGCCCGCGCATTAGAGTCAAAAGCGTGAATAATTCCTCCATTAATAACAGTTGGGTCAAAGCCTCCCGCATACAGTAAGGTAGAAACCATAGTTGTGGTTGTAGTTTTTCCATGGGTACCCGCAACGGCAACATTAGATTTTAGCCTCATCAACTCCGCCAGCATTTCTGCTCGGCGCACAACTGGCAAACCTCTTCTTCGCGCCTCATCAAGTTCTAGGTTTCCCAACTTAATGGCCGTTGAAACGACAACAACTTCAGCACCATCTAAATTTTCTTTGGCTTGGCCTAAATAAATTACCGCTCCTAGCTTTTTTAATCTCTCAGTAATTTTTGAACTTTTTAGATCAGAGCCTTGGACAATATAGCCCTGGTCAAGCAAAATTTCTGCAATCCCAGACATGCCAATGCCACCAATGCCAACAAAATGTATCGCACCAATGTCACCAGGTAATTTTGTTACTTTTTTCAAATTAAATATCCCTATCAAAATCCTGGATCATGTTGGAAATATCAACTGTCGCAGTTGGCTTTGCACAGGCAAGGGCAGCATCGGCCATATTTTGGGCCCTGTTACCGTCATCCAATATAGTTTGAATCTGACCAGCGACCTGCTCGGGAGTAAATTGATCCTCTGGTAATAAGATAGCCGCACCTGACTCTACTAGCTCTCGAGCGTTGGCAGTTTGCTCATCGCGGATTGCGGCCGCAAGAGGCACCAAAATAGATGGGCGGCCAATTATGGATATATCAGCTACAGATGAGGCGCCCGAACGACTTATCACAAGTTGTGCTTGATTAATTCGTTCAGAAATGTCTTGAAAAAAAGGCTTTACATCTGCCCGAATACCCATTTCTGCATAGGCCTCAGAAACACGTATGCAATCTTCCACACGAGCTTGCTGACTTATTCGCAGGTTTTTGCGCAGCTTTTCTGAAAGTAACGACACCGATTTTGGAATAATATCCGAAAGAATTTTAGCACCTTGCGAGCCACCAATAACCAGGAGATCCATTGGATAATCACCTGGCTTAATATAGCAAGACCCATGTTTACTTAGAACCGCTTGACGCACTGGATTACCCAGATAGTGCACTTTAACTTTTTCTGGAAATCCCG
>CAJWTH010000138.1 GCA_913047725.1 uncultured Planktomarina sp. | reverse complement strand
GCTATAGCGCTCTATAATAAGTTTGCATTTGAGCAGGTTGGTTGCCGCACTGACTATTACAAACGCAGAGATGGTACTCGTTGTGATGCTTTGACACTTCAAAAACAGCTAATAATTAGTCAATGAGATAAAAATAACTAAAACTAAACCACGTTTTATTTAAAAATATTAAAGTTTTTAAAATTTACTATTGACCCTACCTTGGCAGAGCAGGCTATCTTGTGCATGATCATAAGATCTGCTCGCATATGGCCTAAGGGATTCTTTTCACTGGGCTTTAACCATTAATGGGGGACCCCAATGAGTTTTATGAAATCTATACTAAGCAGCGCGGCTGCCGTAGCAATTAGCGCAAGTGCCGCTGTTGCTGATCCTGCAATCATCTTTGACCTTGGTGGCAAATTTGATAAATCGTTTAATGAGTCAGCTTTCACCGGTGCGCAACGCTGGGCCGATGAAACTGGTGGCTCTTTCCGTGAAATTGAACTTCAGAATGAAGCACAGCGTGAGCAAGCGCTACGTCGTTTCGCTGAAGCTGGTTCCAATCCAATAGTTATGGCTGGTTTTGCTTTTGCGGATGCACTAAGTAAAGTCGCTCCAGATTATCCAGACACAAAGTTTGCGGTCATCGACGTGAACTGGCTCAGTATGCCAAATGTGCGTGGAATTGGCTTTAATGAACATGAAGGTTCCTATCTTGTAGGAATGTTAGCGGCCCAGGCTTCTAAAACTGGTACTGTTGGCTTTGTTGGTGGTATGGATATTCCGCTTATTCGTCGTTTTGGCTGCGGTTACGCGCAAGGCGTCAAAGCGGTAAATCCTAATGCGACTGTCATCGCTAATATGACTGGAACAACACCTGCTGCATGGAATGACCCGGTTAAGGGGTCTGAGTTGACAAAAGCGCAAATTAGCCAAGGTGCTGATGTCGTGTTTGCTGCTGCTGGCGGAACTGGCGTTGGTGTTTTGCAAACTGCAGCTGATGAGGGCATCTTGTCCATTGGTGTTGATGCCAACCAAAACTGGATGCACCCTGGAAAAGTTCTGACATCTATGTTGAAGCGTGTGGATAATGCTGTTTATGATGCATTTAAACAGGGAGATAACCTTGAAACAGGTAACTTCCAAATGGGTATTGCAAACGGTGGCGTAGGTTACGCTCTTGATGATAATAATGCCTCATTGATAACAGCTGACATGCAAGCCAAAGTTGATGCATCTGCAGCATCAATTTCGAGTGGTTCTATGAGTGTTCACAACTACACGGATGATGAGACCTGCCCAGCAGTGTCCTTTTAGGTTAGTTTTCTAACTTTAACTTTATAGGGCCGCGCCAAACTTTTGGTGCGGCCTTTTTAAACAAAGGTTTTTTGATGAGTAAAAACCCCGCAATTGAACTTAAAGGCATTTCCAAAGCTTTTGGACCAGTTCAAGCCAACAAAGATATTTCTATTCGGGTGATGCCTGGAACCATTCATGGCATTATCGGAGAAAATGGCGCGGGAAAATCTACATTAATGTCTATACTATATGGCTTCTATAAGGCTGATGCTGGTGAAATTTTTATTGATGATCAGAAGACGTTGATACCCGATAGCCAAGCCGCAATTTCTGCTGGTATTGGCATGGTGTTTCAACACTTTAAGTTGGTTGAAAACTTTTCAGTACTTGAAAATGTTGTTCTTGGTGCTGAAAGTGGAGCTTTTCTGGCGCCATCGCTTCGTAAGGCGAGGGCAGAGCTTGATGAATTGGCGGCAGAGTATGAGCTAAATGTTGATCCTGACGCTGTGATCGAAGAGATTGGCGTTGGCATGCAGCAGCGGGTGGAAATACTAAAGGCTCTTTATCGCAAGGCTAACATTTTGATTTTAGATGAGCCGACTGGAGTTCTGACTCCAGCTGAAGCTGCTCAGCTTTTTCGCATACTTGGACGGCTTCGTGATGAAGGTAAAACTGTTATTTTTATTACCCATAAATTGCGTGAAATCATGGAAATAACGGACACAGTGAGCGTAATGCGACGCGGTGAGATGACCGCAACTGTGCAAACTACTGATACGAGCCCTGAGAATTTGGCTGAATTAATGGTGGGTCGAAAAGTTTTGTTGCGTGTGGATAAAACACCCGCTCAGCCTAAGAATCAAATTTTAGAAGTCTCTGGGTTAAATGTAATAGATGATGCTGGGGTACAAAGACTTAAGGATGTAAGTCTCAACGTACGGGCTGGAGAAATATTGGGAGTTGCTGGTGTTGCGGGAAATGGTCAATCGGAACTTTTGGCAGTGTTGGGAGGGTACCAAGTTGCGACGGGCTCTGTCTTTGTAAACGGATCAGAAATAGACCTGACTGGCTCCTCGAGTGATGGTCAATCGCGCCGTGCGCGCGGCATTGCCCACGTGCCAGAGGATCGCCAGCGAGAGGGCTTGATTATGGATTTTACAGCTTGGGAGAATTCTGTTTTTGGCTATCACCGAGATCCTGCCCACCAATCGAACAGGTTTCTGATGGATAATGTGGCAATTCGTGATGAAACCGCAGCAAAAATGACCCGCTTTGATGTGCGCCCACCAGATCCAAAATTGGCTGCTAAAAATTTTTCTGGGGGCAACCAACAAAAAATTGTTTTAGCGCGTGAGATAGAGCGTAATCCAGATTTACTTTTAGTTGGTCAACCAACCAGGGGCGTAGATATTGGTGCTATTGAATTTATTCACCAACAGATTGTTGCGCTGCGAGATCGGGGTAAAGCCATCCTTCTCATCTCTGTTGAATTGGATGAAATTCTATCCCTCTCAGATAGAGTTGTTGTAATGTTTGACGGTCAAATTATGGGGGAACGTGATCCTTCTCTGACAAATGAAAAAGAGCTAGGCCTTCTGATGGCAGGTGTTACAGGTGAGGCAGGCCGATGAATTTAATTCCTTCTATTGAAAAATTTGGAGCATTCTTATGGATGTGATGCCAAAATGGGCCGACGTTGTCCTTGTTCCTATAGTGTCGCTAGTGTTGGCGGCATTTTTGTCCGCGTTGTTGATTTTAGCAATTGGAGAAAGCCCTTCTGAGGCATTAAAGCTTATGGTCGAAGGTACTTTGATGCGGTCCGCGGGTTGGGGCTATATGCTGTATTATACTACAAATTTCATCTTTACTGGGCTTGCAGTATCCGTGGCTTTCCATGCGGCCTTATTCAATATTGGTGGCGAAGGCCAAGCAATGATAGGTGGCCTAGGCGTAGCTCTCGTGTGCCTTTTTATTCCTTGGCCACATTGGAGCCTAGCCATTATTGGAGCATCATTCGGTGCCGCTATATTTGGAATGATCTGGGCTGGTTTGCCAGCCTACTTACAAGCAAAAAGAGGAAGCCATATTGTCATAACGACAATAATGTTTAATTTCATTGCGGCTGGTGTATTGAATTTCTTTTTAGTTGGAGCTTTAAAACCCAAAGGAAGCATGGATCCAGCAACGGCAAATTTTCCAACCAGCACCCACTTGCCAACATTTGAGGATATGGCTCAGATTTTGGGAATTGAAAAAATGTTCAGATCGGCTCCGGCAAATGTGAGTTTTTTTATAGCATTATTGGCTTGTGTGGCAGTTTGGTATCTAATTTGGCGTACGCCTCTGGGTTATGAAATTCGAGCGCTGGGCAAATCTGGACCAGCGGCGCGTTACGCCGGCGTGGGTTCTGTTAAGATTATTATGATCGCCATGATGATATCGGGTGCGCTTTGCGGAATGATGGCGATAAACACCACGCAAGGTGAGAGTGAGAGACTCATTCTAAACTTTACTGAAGGCGCGGGATTTATTGGAATTGCTGTAGCATTGATGGGCCGCAGTCATCCACTCGGCGTGTTGCTTGCTGCTTTATTATTTGGGTTTCTCTATCAGGGGGGAGCAGAGTTAGCCCTCTGGACCAAAATTCCAAGAGAGATGATCATAGTAATTCAGGCGCTTGTTATTCTATTCACGGGCGCCCTTACCTTGATGGTTCGTGCTCCACTGGAGCGGCTGTTTCTAGCAGTTTGGAAAGGTTAGCAAATGGATTTCCTTACCCTAATTCAAGTCCTTGATAGTACATTACGTTTGGCTACCCCACTACTTTTAGTATGTTTGGCGGGTTTATTTTCCGAGCGAGCAGGAATATTTGATATTGGTCTTGAAGGTAAAATTCTTGCAGCAGCATTCTTATCGGCGTCGCTAGCATTTGTTACTGGGTCTGTTTGGATCGGACTTTTGGCAGGAATAGGGGCTTCAGTTGCGATGTCAGCTATTCACGGACTAGCTTCTATAACCTTAAGAGGTGACCAAATAATTTCAGGTGTGGCTATAAACTTTTTAGCTGCAGGGCTTACTGTTGTCGTGTCTCAGGCATGGTTTGGACAAGGGGGTAGAACGCCACCCTTGAAATCTGGTGGACGGTTTGAACCAATAAATTTCCCGGGGGCTGTCCCATCCAAGGAAATGGCCGATGCAGGACCAATTATGCAAATATACTCTGAATTGCTGTCCGGACATTCCCTATTGGTTTATGTTGCCTTATTGGCGGTTCCTCTATCCTGGTTCATTTTATACAAAACGCGCTTTGGGCTCCGATTACGTGCTGTTGGAGAAAATCCTGCGGCTGTGGATACGGCAGGAATTTCCGTCGTTGGTATGCGTTATGCGGCAGTTATAATCTGTGGTGTATTATGCGGAATTGCTGGTGCATATATTTCGACAGCGTTGCAAGCTAACTTTACCAAAGATATGTCAGCTGGTCGCGGATTTATTGCATTGGCTGCATTGATTTTTGCAAAGTGGCGCCCGTGGTACGCGTTGGGTGCCTGTCTACTATTTGGCTTCTTCTTTGCGGTTGACAACAGGTTCCAGAATATTCTGCTGCCCGCTTGGTCTCT
>CAJWTH010000137.1 GCA_913047725.1 uncultured Planktomarina sp. | reverse complement strand
TTTTAAGCTCCCCTAAATGAAGCTTAAAGGATTTTTTTCCCTTAGGCGTCAATGACACCCAAGTTCGTTGGCGCGTGAATTCAGTCTTTTTAATTAGTCGAATGTAATTTGCATCTTCCAATACTTTTAGATGTTTAGAAAGTACCGAATCACTAACATCAAGTTGCTCTTTAATGATCTGAAACTCCAACTCTTTTGTAGTATCCAACAAAGCACATATTCGCAGGCGATTTGGTGCATGGATGACGGTGTCAAATGTTGCCTTAGTCATTATGTTTCATTCCCTGCAAGTACTCACCCGTAGGATATTTATATAGCAAGTAAGCCATAAAGCTACCCGCAATTAATGCGGCTATGTGAGGTGCGTATTCGAACCCTTCATAAACTCGAAATTGTCTTCCAAAAATGAAAATAACCGCAAATATAAGAATTAAAACAAGCTCACTTTTTATCCTCTCTTTTGAACTAGGTAAAATATTTACCTTTATGCCCAAAAGATGAAAGGTATATAAATAGAGCGCTACAAAAATACCAAAGCTAGCTGCACCTGTATACATGCCCAAAGCCCACAAATTGTCATGCTCTGTCATTCCCCAACTAAAAACAACAAGGGAGCAACTTAAGCTAATTAGTGTTATCAGCAACAAAGGTATTCTGAATGACTGAATGGCGTCACGTTTGGTTGAGTCTACTGATTTTAATGTCGCTGCCGCCTCTTCTTTGCTTATAGTTCCTTTTTCATTACTCATAAGTTCTATCCCAATAATCCATATTTAAAAAATGATAGTACACCTAACTTTCCATTATGGCAAGTTATATGTTTCCATAGCAGAAAGTTGTATTTTTCTCTTATGGAAAGTTATAAAGGATTCTAATTTAACAAAAATACAGAGAGGTAATTTTATTCACTTCAAGTAACTGATGAAATGTCATAGTCATCTTAGTATGTTGTAACCTGCGTAGCTCATATTTCATAAACTCAATAATATCAGTATCTCAATGCATGCCGACATAAGCCATTGGGTTCATGTGAGTCTTGCCTACACAACCGCAATATCAGTCCATAGAGTTATGCTTGATAGCCTTGGCAAACACTTGTTTTCAAGAAAATTCTCCTTTAATGTTTAGGCTATGCTAGTCGCTTAGGCATAATTTTTACCCGTTGTGCCTTTAAACAGTAAATTCTATTATGGTTTTTTGGCAACCAAGAGGTATCGAAGAGAATATTTGTGATGAGAAAATGCTATCCCAAAATAATAGAACGTAGCGCTTTGCTTTTAATATCGGTGTTTTTTGTCAGTTCCTGTGGCGGTGGGGGGGGCGGAAGCGCGCCGGCCATTGTTATACAAAATTCAGCGCCGACTATCTCAGGAAGCACTTCAACGATCAGGGTGGGGGAAGCGCTATACTTTACCCCCTCTGCAAATGATGCCGACGGTGATAACTTAGTCTTTAGCATTGTCGGAATGCCTGCATGGGCGAGTTTTGATACGGCATCAGGTTTATTATCCGGATCAGCGGTGATGAGCGATTTGGCCTCGATTTCTTCCATCACTATCACTGTGTCCGATGGCCAACTAAGCAGTTCTATCTCTTTTGATTTGACCGTGACTAAACCTATTTTCTTTATCAGTATTGGCATCGACAGTTTAGATACTTATAGAAACATGGATATTGAGTTAAGTGGCTGCTTTATCGCCCAAAATGATGTGGAATGTAACGAAGATGACGAGCTTCTTACCATAGCGGAAAACGGACTTTTTACGTTTCAAGCTGGCTTAGAGACGGGTGCAGCCTATTCCTTAAAAGTTGATAGAGATCCAGGCAGGCAAGACTGTGCTTTAGAGCTTATGGAAGGCGTTGTTGGATCATCAGATAAAACCATCGATGTTGCGTGCGCAGCAGATGCGTCAGCACCCTTATTTGCTCTAGATAAAATGCATAAGATACGAGTGAGTATGGACGTTGATGAATGGCACCGGTTTGTTTTAGATACCGAACGCGCGCGTTATAGCACCGGTGATGCCAATGGTAATATTTCTGAATGGACGTCATGGTCGCACAGTGAAATATATCGGCAGGTTGACTTTGAATATCTAGATGCCGATGGCACGGTGATTGAAAAATTTGAAAAAGTTGGCTTTAAAATGAAAGGTAACACCAGCCGACAATGGCCGGAATACTGGTATGACCAAGGTGGGGATAATTGGACTGCCAAGCCAAAACGATTTAGCTTTGGTATTAAGTTTGATGAAGAGTTTGACGAAGATGAAGGCGTTTACTCTTGTATTGATGCGACGGGGCAATCTGCAGCCGTTGAGGGTGCACCTTGCTATTTTAGGGTAGGGAAAGATCATGCAGAGGTGCCTGAAAATGACAAAAGAGAGTTTATGGATGTGGATAAACTCTCTTTTAGGTTCAATCGTGATGACCCTTCCTACCAGCGCGAACTTTTAGCTCACGACATTTTAAATTCTATTGGGGTTCCAGCCGCCAGGGTTGCCCATGCCAATGTTGAGTTTCATATTAGTGGAGACGGTGATTTCTATGGGCGGGGGCTACCTCAAACCTATAATATGGGCGTCTATCAGATGGTCGAACAGATCGATAAGCCATTTCTTAAGCGTTATTTTGGGAAAAACGGCTATCTTTTTAAGATGGGCGGCAACGCAGATTTAGCGGGGTCAGCAGAAGTAGATAACAACTGTATCGCCTATGAAGATGCTGTTACTTATATTGATCCCAACTTTTGTCAAATTGGTGTGGAAAAGTCAGACCCGGAATCAAGAGAAGAATGGCTTGGTACCGCAAATTATTTAAACCCGCAATTTGTTAATTCTGACATTAATGATGGGGGGGAAGATTCTCAATTTAGACCGTATAAGCCTGCATATGACTTAAAAAGCAAAAAGAGTAGTATTGCTGATGGGAGAGTTTTACTGCAAGATTTTATGAATTTTGTGCAAACCTACCCCAGCGCTGTAACGCTTGCTGATCACTTTGATATTCCTGGCTTTATTAAAGCTCAAGCTGCAGAAATTGTCGTAGGCGCTGTTGATCATTATGTGCGGGTTGCTAATAATTATTACCTTTATTTTAACCCCCTAACAGACCAGTGGGTTTACATGGTTAATGATTTTGATTTTGTCTTCAGAGATAGTCACGACATCTCCATGGGACTCCCATCTTGGTTTGCGGCATTTAGAGATATCGCTGGTACTTATGCATTTCCTTCGGTAGGGAAGGTTGATTGGGCCAGTCGAGAATTAGGGAGCGTTGATCCTATTTTATGGGACATTGTTTTTTCTGAACAATCTAATAAAGAGGCGCTTTACTCAGATATTAAAGCGATACTTGATAATCACATGGATTGGAATGTGATAGGCACTAAGCTTGCCGCAAGAGATGCTCTAGTGACAGCCGCTATTCGCGAAACTGATGCCGGATTACCGGATGGCTGTGGTTTTATCTATAACCCTGCGGCTATTAATGCCACTGCAGGTACGACTTTATGTGATGCCAGTGATCTCTCCATAAAACAGTTTATAGCGTTAAGGCGCGAGACTCTTTATCAAGAGCTGCAAGAAAATGGGTTGTAAGCTTGCTCTAGGTTGGTATGACATTTGTTTCATTTTTTAGATAGATTAAGAATTTATTGGATAACCGAGATGGTGATTTTGCGCTGCAGCTGACCTCCCCTTTAATCTAATAACACCAAACTTTGCACTAGCATTGAGAGATATTAATGCTCACTAATTCCCGCTGTTAGAAGAACCCTGCCAGAAAATCATTTCTTTAATCTCGAATATTGTGTAATGGGGAAGTCTCATTATTGATTTTATTTACTATTTTACGCCCACTCAGTAGCAGATAATTCTGAAAATTCTACCGACAAACGGACACAACGGGATTAAAACGACAGTGTCAAATGTGTGTCACTATGAATTAAGTCTTTAATCATCGTAGGTGTGTCTCTAAAAAAAATTCTATTTATAAGTAAAAACATCTTCCAAGGGTGTCTTGAATACATTGGATATTTTAAAAGCAACTTCTAAAGATGGAGAGTATTTGTCTTTTTCAATGGCAAATATTGTTTGCCGAGTTACTCCCACTTTATCTGCTAAAGTTTGTTGCGACATTTCGTCTGCCTCAAATCTCAGTCTTCTAATGTTGTTACTTAAACGCTTAGACAACTTAAATACCTTTGCGGTAATGATAGAGTTGGGTAATGAAACTAGTCACTTCTGCCAGAACTACGAATAGTAGTAACAAATGGGATATAAATGCCGTGGATGAGTTTTTCCAAATATCGTACCAACCGCCACTTCCAACATACAAAAGTTGTATCAATAGAAACCATACGCCTACACTCAGAACCCAGTAACTATTTCTATAAGACGTCAGTTCAATCAGCGCGTCTCTTTCATCTTCCTTATTTTTTCCTGCTAAAAAAGATTGAATAATAATCTCCAATACCACGAATAGAATAATTGGTTTAAAAATGTCATTAAACGTAAATTCATATCCAATATTAAACATTTGATTTGAAAATACTTGGTAAAAATACCATCCAAACACCAATAAAGTGGCACCCAGTGAGGCAAGTAAACTTTTTTCCTTATACGACATATCCATCATCTAACTCCTTGTATAGATATTTTTACATAGTGTAAAATATATTTTACATTATATCAAGTTGAAATATCAATTCAACTTATGAGATTGAATAGTAGTAGAAGAGTGTCAGATTTGTACTTATGGTGCCCTGAAACAAGTATTCTTTCATAGTTATGTCACACTGTGTCAAAGATTGAATGGTCTGAAAGGCTTTATTTTAAGGGGTTTTTGCTACTTGCAACTACTCCCACTCAATAGTGGGGCTGTGTTTTTGTATTATAAAAGAACGGGGTATACGGCCTA
>CAJWTH010000136.1 GCA_913047725.1 uncultured Planktomarina sp. | reverse complement strand
GGAACAACTGCCATAAATACTGGCTTCATAGTCATGCGCCAACTCACAGGTGTTCCCACTGTCATTAAATATGCGCCACGATGATGGTACACTACACCTTTGGGTCTTCCAGTGGTGCCTGATGTATAATTAAGTGCAAGGCTTTCCCATTCATCTTGGGGCATAAGCCATTGATAATCTGGATCTCCAGTAGAGATGAAGTCTTCATATTCTGGGTATTTTCCACTTGCGTTGAAATTAACTTCAGGATCACATACTTCGACAATCAGTGGACTTGCTCCCGTCATTGTGGTGATTGCCTCTTCAACAGAGGGAAGAAACTGAGTGTCGACTAAAACTACTTTTGCTTCGCCATGGTCAAAAATATACGCAATTGTATCTGGATCGAGCCGAGTATTTATGGTGTTCAAGACAGCCCCGCAGGCGGGCACTCCAAAACTTGACTCAATCTGTGCCGTAATGTTTGGGATGAGCGTTGCTACAACCTGACCAGGTTCAACGCCAACGCTGGCCAGTGCACTGGCTAACTGACTAACTCGAGCATGATATTGTCGGTAGCTTGCGCGGTGCGCCCCGTAGACTACCGCTGTTTGATCTGCAAACACGCTTGCAGCTCGCTGCAAGTGTGAAAGTGGTGTCAGGGGCACATAATTTGCCTGACATTTATCTAACCCGGTCTCGTTAGCCATCCATCCCATGTCGCAATCCTCCCTTATAATGCGCAGTATCGCGCTTGTGTAGGAGATTTCAAGAGTTCATGCATACGTGATGGGTCAAAATTCAAATACAGTGATGTCAATAATTTTCATGGTCACTGGAATGGCTATTGTTGGCATTATTGATAACTTTATAAAATTCATTGCTGTCGAAATCAGTCTCTGGCAGTTTCACTTTTTACGTAGCTTGATTGCTGTCCCTGTCATTGTAGTTTTTGGATTGCTCGTGGGGTGGGATCTGAAACCAAAACGGCTTTGGCCTGTTCTTGGACGAAACATGTTTTTATCTGGGGCGATGTTCATCTATTTTGGGTGTCTAGGATTTTTCCCAATTGCGGCGGTTGCTGCTGGCTTGTTTACAGCTCCTGTTTTGGTTCTTGTAATAGATGCGATTTGGTCTCGACGGCGAATAGGTCCAATACGAATTATAACTGCCTTACTTGGATTTTTTGGAACTATTTTAGTTCTTAAGCCTGACGTGGGTAGTTTTAGTTGGGTCAATTTAATTCCAGTTTTAGCTGGCCTTATGTACGCATTCGGCAATGTAGCTACTAGGAAATGGTGTGAAGGAGAAAGTGCCACCGCACTATTATGGTCTTATAAGTTTTTAATGTTAATTTTTGGTGGGTTGGGGGTTTTCTATTTATACTTTTACCCTGGTGATCCGACAAATTATCTTTCTCGAGGCTGGGTTTGGCCATCCCTTCAGGTTTGGTTTTGGATATGGGTTCAGGCAGTATTTTCGCTTATTGGCCTTGGATTTATTATGAAAGCTTATTTAATTGGTGAAGTTACCTACGTGTCAATTTTTGAATATTCGATGTTAATTTTTGCTAGTCTAACTGCGTGGTTTGTATTTGGTGATAAGGTAGGCGTTCTAGGAGTTTTAGGTATTGGTTTAATAGTTGTTACTGGGACAGTAGTCCTTATTCGTTCTAAGGAACGCTGAGTGATGTTATCAACCTAATGAAACGTTTCCTACGTCAGCAAGGTTATGCCTTCATGAAAACCGGTCATAAAATCCTTCGCCCTCCTTGGCCATTTCTCGCAAAAGGTTAGGCGCAGTAAACCTGACCCCGTAAGCTGCTTCCAATTCATCACATCTAGCGGTGGCATATCCTGAACCTAGCATGTCAAACCACGATAACGGCCCGCCTGACCAAGGAGCAAAGCCCCAGCCTAAAATAGCGCCCACATCGCCCTCGCGGACATCTAGTAAGACGCCTTCTTCTAAAGCCCGAACTGCTTCTAAAACCTGAGCGAACATAAGTCGGTGTTGGACGTCAAGTAGATCAAGATTAGCATCCTCTTTTATGTATTGATCTCGAAGGCCCTGCCATATGCCAATCCTTTTGCCCCGATCGTCATATTCATAGAAGCCAGCCGCTGACTTGCGGCCTAATCTACCTTGATCAAACAACCAGAACATTACCTCATCAGCATCTGCATTATCATAGGCATCGCCAATGGCTGCCTTCGTTGCCTTCGCAATTTTTACTCCCAGATCAATGGACGTTTCGTCGTTGAGCTGAAGAGGGCCAAGTGGCATACCCATCAGCTTAGCAGCATTCTCAATCAAGGCTGGCTCAATACCCTCTTTCACCATACGTATACCTTCGTTGATGTATGGAATTATGCACCGGTTTGCATAAAAAAATCTTGCATCGTTCACTACAATTGGTGTTTTTCTTATTTGTCGGACGTAATCCAAAGCTTTTGCTACAGCACGATCACCGGTACTTTGGCCTTTGATAATTTCTACCAACAACATTTTTTCTACTGGGCTAAAGAAGTGAATACCGATGAACTGCTCTGGGCGACTACTGGCTTTGGCTAAATCAGATATTGGAAGGGTCGAGGTGTTTGTAGCAAAAATACAATCTGAATTAATTACAGCTTCTACGTTTTTGGTTACTTCAGCTTTGACGTCTGGATCTTCAAATACGGCTTCAATAATTAAATCACAATCTGCCAAAGCCGCATAATTTGTAGTTGCGTTTATCCGGTCAAGAAGTACTGTTTTTTGTTCTAAAGTTGTTTTCTTGCGCTTAATGCCTTTGTCACAATAGGATGCAACATAGGCTTTACCTTTATCTGCGCTATCTTGAGCTTGGTCGATCATTACAACATCAATTCCTGCCTGTGCGGTCACTAGTGCGATACCAGCACCCATCATGCCAGCACCCATAATTCCCACTTTTTGTACAGATTGATTAGGAATGCCATCTGGACGGACAGCTCCTTTTTCTAATGCTCCTTTGTTTAGAAATAAGCTACGTATCATATTGGAAGAAGATGGGTTTACTAAAACTGAGGTGAAGTGGCGTGCCTCTATTTTTAAAGCTGTATCGAATGGTACCAATGCACCTTCGTAGACGGCACTCAGGAGAGCTTTGGCAGCAGGGTAAACGCCCAGAGTGTTGCCATTCACCATGGCAGAGGCGCCAACAAATGTCATAAAACCTGCAGGATGATAGGGAGCACCGCCTGGCATTTTATAGCCTTTTGCATCCCAAACCTTAACTAGGTCTGCGTCTGTTGCCGCCAATATCCATGATTTAGCATCTGCCAGAGGCTGGTCGCTAACTGCATCGATCAAACCGGCAGCCTTTGCCGACGCAGGATTACTTAGCTTGCCTTCCAAAAGAAAAGGACTGGCACCCATTGCGCCCATTTTTCGTACCAATCGGGTGGTGCCACCAGCTCCTGGAAAAATTCCAACTTTAATTTCAGGAAGACCTATTTTTGCTTTAGAGTTGTTCGCAGCAATAATATAGTGGCAGGCGAGTGGTATTTCCAAGCCTATCCCGAGCGCGGTGCCCGGAAGAACTGCCACAAAAGGTTTCCCACCCTTCTTTGACTTGAAATCCATCCCAGCGAGTTCAATTTTTCGAAGAATTTGATGAATTTGCATCACCATCTCAAAGCAGCCTTGAGCAGGATTGTCTGGATTTTTTTCTTTAGTTTTGGCTATTACCCCCAAGTCCATTCCTGCTGCAAAATCTTTTTTGGCAGAGGTGATAATTACACCAGAAATTGTATCGTCAGCAATGCAGTCATCGACTAGTGCGTTGAGATCAGAAAATCCCTGTTCGCTCATAACGTTCATTGGCCGGTCGACGCAATTCCAGGTAATAGTCGCAACGCCATCATCATCTTGAGTTTTTATAAAATCAGACATCTTAGTCCCTTCAAATTAGATCTTGCTGCACCGTTCAATCAATTGGCGCATGTATTTTTAGTTTGGTAGATCTGACGAATTTTTTTTCGTGTTTAAATACGTTCAATTATAGTGGCGGCGCCCATGCCTGAGGCGACGCAAAGTGTGGCCAGTCCTGTTCCTTTTCCACTACGCTCCAACTCGTCAAGTAATGTACCAATGATGATGGCTCCAGTCGCACCTAGTGGATGACCCATCGCTATTGAACCGCCGTTTACGTTGACCCTGTCATTGGTCAAATTAAATGCTTGCATGAAGCGAAGTACAACTGCTGCAAACGCTTCATTTACTTCAAAGAGGTCAATATCAGAAATTGACATTCCACTATCGGCTAAGATTTTCTCTGTCACTGGAACTGGACCAGTTAACATAATTGTAGGGTCTGTACCAATCTTGGCTGTTGCTCGTATAACCGCACGAGGCTTCAAGCCGTAACGTTTTCCATATTCTTTTGAGCCGATTAACAAACCAGCTGCCCCATCAACAATACCGGACGAATTGCCGGCATGGTGCACATGATTAATTTTTTCTAAATGGGGATACTTCATTAGGGCGATTTTATCAAAGCCTGGCATTGCCTCCCCCATATCTTTGAAAGCTGGTTTTAATCCGCCAAGTGTTTGCATGTTTGTGTCCGGTCGTGGGTATTCATCACGGTTTAAAATAGACAGACCGTTTAAGTCATTTACCGATATGACTGAGCCATCAAAACGATGATCAGCCCAAGCATTGGCAGCGCGTTTTTGACTTTCTACAGCAAGGCTATCCGCATCATCACGGGAAAAGCCGTACTCAGTTGCAATGATATCTGCAGATATTCCTTGAGGAACAAAATACTGCTCCATTGCAATAGACGGGTCTACTGCAATTGCTGCACCATCGCTGCCCATTGGAATTCTACTCATCATCTCAACGCCACCAGCAATATATCCTGAACCTGCGCCACCATTTATTTGATTGGCAGCAAGATTAACCGCCTCCATTCCGCTTGCACAGAATCGATT
>CAJWTH010000135.1 GCA_913047725.1 uncultured Planktomarina sp. | reverse complement strand
CAACGGTCCCTATAATCCGCGCCACCACCAATCATCGCTGGGGGGCAAAAGTCCCTTGGCCTTTGAACGAAAGGCCGCATAAATGCGTTGGGAGACCGGAACGTAAGCGCTATCCGACCAAGCGGTAACAATCAGACACTGCCGCAGTTGGTGACGTCGGCACCACGGCATGGCCATCGGTACGCCGGTCAAGGCTGCCTTGCCCTTTTGGTCCAGTTGCAAGTTATCATGGTGCTTGGTCCATGGATCTGCGGCCATTAAAGCTGTGCTACCGCTGGGTGTACCAAAACAAGGCATTTGCGTTATGCTTGCAGATTGCTACCATATTGTTAATGCGATTATTTCAGTCGATCTAAGGTCCTTGGCTAGGCATCAAACCCCGTGTGGGGCCGCCATAATACAGCCTTACTACAGCCTTAATGCACTGATTTTATAATACTAACTCTGGATGTAATTTACCAAGTTACAAATTAGTTCACACTTTTAACATTACTGTAATTTCAGCCTAAACCAAATAGCCTTTAAATAAAAATCCGTCTGGTACACTAGGGTTTTACGTGAAGTCTTATAACGTAAAAAACGCATTACGATATTTTTATTGGGCCTGTCAAAAATAAGAAAGGGCAAAAAATGGATGCCAAAACTATTTTAGAAGCATGGCAGAAGACGATGATTGAAAAATCAGACTGCTTGTCCCAATATTTGGCTGAAAGATTTCACGATTCAATTTTTGGGAAAAGATGGGGTAACTCAATCTCGTTCAGAGCATCTGGAATGGTGTGTTTCAGAAGAACGCGCAGTTTTGGGCGATATAAATATTCTCTCTGAGAATAATGGAATTTGTGTTGGGACGCATACAGCTAAGTTTCCAGATGAAAATGGGTCGGATGTTATGTTTTTTGGTAAAATTTCCGAAAGGAAAGCTACTGAATGAAAAGTTTTACGATCAGCGCATTGATTAAAATTAAAAAGCAAGCTGTGCCTGATATTTCGATCGTTGGAAACGCAAAAAGAACTGACTGTCAATCAAGTGGTCGTAGGTTCGATCCCCATCTCTCAAGTCCACAAAATCAAGGGTTAGCTGAAAAGCTAGTCTCTTTCTTGTTGGGCAGGTCATCAATTAGTCACCATTTTTATGCAAGCCAAGTCACAGGCTAATCTCGTCTCACATCTGGGAATTTCGAAACTTCACATATTTCGGACTCGCGTTATTATAGGATAAATCCTTGGAGTATTTATGGTGGCAGATGGCGGAACACCTTTTGTTTTACTGGCGAGAATCACAGTTAAAGAGGGTATGGTTAACGATTACTTAACTATAGCTGCGGAGGCTGACAAAGCAGTCGAAAAGACTGAAGAGGGCATGCTCTTTCATAACTTCGATGCAGATCCTGATGATCAGAATAAATTTGTTTGGACAGAAATCTATCGTAAGAGTGAAGACTTCCTATTCCATGCGGATAATCCGCCTGTTCAGGAATATGTCACAAAACATAGTGAATTAGCGACGCATTTTTGAATTGAAATTTATGGAAGTGTTTCTCAAGAAGTAATTGATAAGATTAATTCGCTGGAAATTCCGTTAAAGCATTTTGCCACAACGTCCGTAGGATATGTCCGATTAGAAAGGTTTGCTTGACGCCATGCGCGCCGCACTTATAGCAGTGATGCCTATGTTTGGTTTGCAGGCTGAGGCTGAGGCTGAGAGTGGCAACCTTTGAGATAAAAATAGTGGAAAAATGCGACTGAGGCTCATCTGAAGGCTGAGTTAGATGGTGGCGTGGACGTGCTGGCATTGTCCAGAGCGAAGAGAGCCAAGGTAAGCAGGCGAGCATATGCCATTAAAGAATGGAACCAGATGCGACCCCACGTGCCATAGCGCGGACGATAAATAGCTCACCGTCCGCGGTATTTCTCAGTGAGGCTGCAGGGTGGATAAGGATAAGGCTATTGACCCCACCTTAATCTTACATCACTTGCAAATATTAGCGTACACCGTTGAAAATTGAACAGCGATTACTCCGGATAGATCAAAAATTTGCTGTTCAGTAAAATCATCATTAGCTAGTTCTGCAGCTCGACCTCTAATGTCAGAGGCCGTCATCGTAGCTGCCAATTGGCTCTTGCAAAATCCATCCTTGATCCCTTCAAGCTCCGCAGGGGATGCGCTCATAATCATTTTAAGCGTGCGAGGAAAAGTTTCGTCGTGATTTACTGCAAAAGCAGCAGATGCAAATGACATGCTAGCCATTATGGCTGCCAAAACTGTTATTTTGATTTTCACGTTAGAGTTCCTTTTAAGCATATTGAGTAAATGTATAGAAACCGATTCTCCAATTAGGTCAAAATGTAACGCTACGTAAAATCAAGAAGATTTATTCATACTCCCACGACTGAATTGACCTGATTTTTTTCAGCCAAAGCAATTCAATCAGTCACAAGCGTTTCTTCTCCCAACGTGGATTGTTCCAGCATGAGCAATCACCTAATAAGTTACCCTGACAGACAAACAACGCATCGCCCTTGAGGTCATTTGTATGCGAGGCAAAGTTGATGCGCTTGTCTGGAAACGCGCCGGCGCATTTTGCTATGGGACGCGGATTATGATGCAGAGACAATTTGCGAGGTTCTCGACATCGGCCCTACGGTTCTTATGAAATGGAAGTTCGCTTTTGCGGGTATGGGGCTGTCGTTTTTCGGCCTGATAGACTACAGCCAGCGGCAAGGCGACTTGTTGGCGGAACAAGAGACGTTGCTGACGACGCATTTCACTGACAGCCCCGCTCGCACCACCGATAAAATATGCGCCTGTATTCTGACACAGCACGGTAAGAGCTGTTGCTCTTCAGGAGCGGCCAAACTGTTGAAGCGATTGGGCTTCACCTATAAAAAATTACAGTCCATGCCAGCACAAGCCGATGAAGCCAAACAAAAAGTCTTCATCGCCCACCACGAGGCTTTGAGACCCAACTGAGGCCTGACGAGATGGTTGTGTTTCGGATACCGACCATCCCACAAATCAAAGCCGTCCCACCTATGGCTGGCGCCCTAGCCATCCCGCGTTCCTTGGAAATAAAAATCAAGTCAATTCAGTCGTTGAAGTATATTTAAATAATCATTTGATAGACTGAATTGGCCCTGCGACGGTCTTTATGATTGCCAATATGTTTAAAATGCTGAGCATTGAATTATCCAACCGCAATGGAGCTTGTCATGGCCCCATCACCCCCCACCCAATCACTTTCGCAGCACCCGCGAACCTGTTGTAAATAATGCGCCTCATCAGGCTTTCACGAACGGAACGCGACAGGCCGCCAGCGCTAATTCAACGCTGCCTGCCAAGGGTTTTTAGGCTGATAAAATCTTGCAAAAAGCATTCTCAATATCGTCCCGATTTGCTCCAACAAAAAGTACAGCGATCAAATACGGCTCATGCCAAATTAGATCTCGCGTGATGTGGTCTAACGGGATTTGAACGTGGAGTAAGCAGAGATTAATTGGGCGGAATGATGTTATGAAATTTTGCAATGTACGACGTTTGTCGTCAAAATGGTCAAGCCTGATCGCAAGGCTGACCGAAGTCGCCGACTATAAAACATTGGGCTCGGCGCACCGACTAATTTCTCAAATCGGGATAGTTGAGGTGAAATTATGGCGTTTGATTTGGCAATATCAGGTTGTATCGCATCCATTTGGTCCTTGTATCTGGCCCTAGGTCAATCATTCTTGGCCAGTGCTTCTATTTCCAGTGCTTTTAAACCTAATATGTTTGTCTTCATCAAGAGGGGTGAGATTTTCAAAAGATTTTGCGGCAAAGTTGGCCATATTGAGGAAAACGATAAACGCAAGCAGACCAAGTGCATCAGCCAGCGCCTCATCTGCAATCATGCCTACGCCGCCTGTGGTCTGGCAAATGAGTTCTTTGCGACCTGATCCCCATATGGCACGCGCAGTCAGTGTAATGACGTGTTTGCCGACTTTGATGGCGCGGCGGCTAAGTGGCATTAATTCAGCGGCTGTTTGACGTCAGAGCAGGCGGTCTTGCGCGTTCGGTCAGACCAGCAACATCGAGGTCCAATTTTCGCGACTTTCTCGCAAAGCCAATGGCGCTGTCACGCTGAGTTTGGAGCTCTGGCTGGGGCTTTGGCTGATCAAATTGATCGGTAAAGACCTGGCCTTTACGCTGTAAAACCTCGCGCGCATCAGAGGCACTGTCGAACGTTTAACACATTAATTTCAAAAATTTACAATATTGATTGATTTCAATAAACAAAAAAATCGATCTGATTTAGCGCCTTGGCCTCCAATAGAAGAGTTGGAAGAAACCCGAGTTGTCAGTGGAGCCCCCAAGCATTTTAGTCGTCTGGATGTAGCTGAATACGTTTCAGAGCATATGTTGGGAATTTGGGAGTGTGCGGAAGGGGTTATTGAGTGGATCGAATTGGGTGATGAATTGCACGATATTATCAGTGTAAGTCTTCGGATCACAGAGAAAAATGGTGCGCCGACGGTTTTCAGTGTGGGAAAAGTAGTTTTCACCCAAAAAGGTGAGCAAGTGAGAGGGGAAGTGTTGCTCCGGGTCCGAAAAAAACACTCATACCAAAGACGGTAAACCATAAAGTCCGGCACATTCCACACCTAAAGATTCCAGTATATTTTAATTTCCAATAATGAGATTAAATCTATGGGCTTCCAGTTGGTAGCGACTTGGGTTGTCGTATTTTCCGGTTTTCAGATCAAACCGACCTCGTTGCCAGTTGGTCGTGTTTCACGATCAACATTCTCAAGCTCTTTCATGGCACGTAATGATCGAGAGAGACCGGAATTAAACTGTGGCAAGACCCGGGAAACTCTTAGCCCCATCATAGGTGTTTAAAAACCAAGCTAAAATATAGACTTGTCAGCAGGAATGGGAATGTCTAGTGACAGTCGTTGTGGAGAGGTGCCGGAGTGGTCGAACGGGGCGGTCTCGAAAACCGTTGAGGGTGCAAGCCTTCCCAGGGTTCGAATCCCTGTCTCTCCGCCA
>CAJWTH010000134.1 GCA_913047725.1 uncultured Planktomarina sp. | reverse complement strand
GATTCATCATTAATAAATGTCCACTTATCACCCTCACTGGGTTTCCACTCTGGTCGGTCAAATCTCATCATAGGGAGGCCCAACTCTTGCGAAACTTGGAAAGTCCGTTCGGTTATAAAGCTAGCGAATGGGTGAGTGGCATCCAATATTGCACTGATATTTTGCTCTTTAACAAATGATATAAAACCGTCAACTCCGCCAAACCCACCATGACGCGTTGGAATAGTTAAGGGCGCCGGTTTACGTGTAGCTCCAGAAAGACTGGCTAGGGCGGGGATTTTCTCCGTCGCACAATATTTAGCTAGCTCACGGGCCTCAGCTGTTCCAGCTAAGATTAAAAGAGTCATGTGCGTGCCAAAATTTGACCAGAACGATTAATCACCACACAATCTATATCAATTTTATCATTTTTTACAATAGTTCTACAGTTTCTTAAACTTTCACTTGCGACCCATTCTGCCATGCTCGAACCCACCAGGCTATATGCCTCTAATGCTGTATTTACATGAGCCAAATTGGGCTGTCCCATCACGTTGGCAAGATGATTAAAATCAACTTGGCTACGTGCTGAATGCAAATCACGTGCACCTTGGGCAAGCTTAGTCATTTTTCCAACGCCGCCCCCAATGGTAAGTCGTGGTACAGGCTTTTTTGTTAGGTATTTCATCAAACCACCAGCAAAGTCTCCCATGTCTAACATAGCAGTTTCGGGCAAGCAGTAGAGCGCCTGAACAGCTCGCTCCGAGGTAGTACCAGTGCATCCCGCCACATGGCCAGAGTGTTCTGCTCGGGCCACATCAATACCACGATGAATAGAGGCAATCCAAGCAGCGCATGAAAATGGACGAACTATCCCTGTTGTTCCAAGCACTGAAAGTCCACCAACTATGCCCAATCTTGGGTTCCAGGTTTTTAATGCAATCTCAGCGCCCCCTGGAATGCTAATTGTAATTTTTATATTTGGAGTTTTCTTGTAAATCTCAGCAAGTTCTAGAACTTGTGCCTCCATCATCTGTCGTGGGATTGGATTTATAGCTGGCTCTCCTACTTTTATAGGGAGGCCAGCTTTAGTTATGTATCCAACCCCATCACCAGCATAAAATGTGACCCCTGAACCGCCTTCACTTACCCTTGCAATAATGAGTGCACCATGCGTGACATCTGGATCATCACCGGCATCTTTTGTTATTCCAATTTCAACCCAGTCTTCTCCAGAAGCTCTATGTGCAACAGCAAATAAAGGCTGCTCTCCCCGGGGCAGTGTTATTTGGATTTCCGAAATATGGTGAGTTCCCCACAACTGTTCAAGGCAGGCACGGACAGCTGCTGTGGCGCATGCACCGGTTGTCCAACCACGTCGAAGTGGGCTATTTGGAGGGTTCTTCATCACTCCATTATAGCAGAGCATTTCATGCCGCCAATCACAAACCGTAAGTCGTTTGCACTCTATTTAATTGTACCTATTTTATGCATAAGTAGTTTATGACTGATTCACCTCGCCTGCCCTCATCAAACTGGCCTGAATTAAAACCAGGTTGGGTATGGTTGTGTGGTGCAGGACCGGGTGACGCCGGGCTGATAACCCTACACGCCTTAAATGCTTTGAGGCAGGCTGAAGTTGTGGTTTACGATGCTTTAGTAAGTACCGAGATTTTAGAATGGGCACCAAATGCTGAGCTTGTTTATGCTGGAAAACGGGGTGGAAAACCATCTGCAAAACAGCGTGATATTTCGCTACAACTAGTTGAATTAGCACGCAAAGGTAGGAAAGTATTAAGGCTCAAAGGGGGGGATCCTTTCGTTTTTGGTCGAGGCGGCGAAGAAGCCCAAACGCTGGTCCAACACGGTATTCCAATTAGAATAATTCCAGGAATTTCAGCTGGTATTGGTGGCCTTGCCTATGCGGGCATACCCGTCACCCATCGTGACGTTAACCAATCTGTAACCTTTGTGACAGGGCATGACCAATCTGGTGACACTCCCGGCTCAATTGACTGGAATGGGATAGCTAAGGGTAGTCAGGTAATTGTTATTTACATGGGGATGAGACATATTTCCCAAATTACTGATCGGTTAATGGCTGCTGGCCGCAAATCGTCAGAACCCCTAGCGTTTGTCACCTCAGCAACCTTGGAAACCCAACAGGTAGTTGAAAGCACACTGGGACAAGCAGTTTCCGATGCAAAACTTCATAAAATTGAACCTCCAGCAATTATCTGCGTGGGGCGATCAGTGTTAATGCGGCAGGTATTAGATTGGAAATCAATAGAATTAGGGCAGTCTCCTCGCAACTTAGATCCACTTGGCCGTGGTCGCCCTGCTGAGAGCGCATGATACGTTTCTTGATTGCCTCACCACATTCTGGAGCAGGAAAGACAGTTATTACACTCGCAATTATGCGCTTGCTAAGAAAAAGAGGAGTGAAGTATCAACCAGCTAAATCTGGCCCCGATTATATTGATCCAAAATTTCATGAAGTTGCCTCTGGCGAAAGTTCTGTAAACCTCGACGCCTGGGCAATGAGAAAAGAAGAAATTGAAAACCTAGCAGGTAGCGGCAACTTAGTCGTTGAGGGGGCAATGGGTCTTTTTGATGGTGCTGGTGTATCTGGTGTTGGCTCATCAGCTGATTTAGCTAAAATTTTATCACTACCAGTAATCTTGGTAATTGATTCAGGAAAAACAGCGCATTCTATTGCCGCGATCGTGCAAGGTTTTAAAAGCTTTGACAATCACGTAACTGTAGCTGGAGTTATACTAAATCGCGTAGCGAGTGATCGTCATTTAAATATACTTAGAGCGGCGCTTTCTAAAATTGATGTCCCGTTATTAGGATTTCTGTTTAAATCCAACATATTTTCTTTATCTGAAAGACATCTAGGTTTGGTTCAGGCCAGTGAAAAACAAAACTTAGAACATTGGATTGATATTGTCTCGGAGGCCTTAGCGCCAAGCTTAGACCTTGAAACTCTGACTGAACTTACTTCACAGCCAAACCTGAAACCCCAAAAAAACCAAAAGCCACCAGGTCAACGCATTGCAGTCGCACGCGATGTTGCATTTGAATTCAGTTATCCACATCATCTGCGGTCTTGGCGTTTGGCAGGTGCAAGTATTTCATTTTTTTCTCCAGTTGCTGATGAAGCGGTTGCAAAGGACGCGGATTTTATATTTTTACCAGGGGGATATCCAGAACTTCATGCTGGTCAGATTGAAGCAGCTCAACGTTTTAGATCGTCAATTAAAGCACATGCTGCCAACGACACCCCTATTTATGGAGAATGTGGAGGATATATGACTTTGGGTGATGCTATAATAGACGAACACGGGGTCAGTCATGAAATGTTGGGGCTACTAAAATTAGAAACTAGCTTCGCAGATCGAAAGTTGCACCTTGGATATCGTCAACTGTCATCCCTTGGCCCACATTTTGAAGGGCCCTTAAGTGGGCATGAATTTCATTATGCAAGCACCCTAAGTGCAAAAGGATTTCCACTATTTTCTGCAAAAGATGCAGATAACGTGCAGTTACCAAATATGGGGTTATGTAGTGGACAAACATTTGGTTCCTTTGCCCATATTATAAGTGGCATATAAAACTCTCACAGGGAAAAAGATGATAGAAGTAGTAATTAATGATGAGCAAGCGAAAAGAAATGTTGCTGTTCTCATTGCGGTTCAAGCTATTTTAGGTTGCCAATTGCCAATGATGTTTGTGATTGGCGGCCTGGCAGGTGGAATGCTTACAAAAAATTTATGCTTTGCCACTTTACCAATTTCATTAATAGTTTTTGGTTCAATGACCACCGCACCATGGCTTTCGGCCCTAATGCAAAAGCGGGGCCGTAAATTTGGTTTTTTTGTTGGTGCCATCGCTGGCGCTCTTGGTGCCTTGGTTTCCGGTTATGGTCTATATATTAGCTCTTTCACTGTATTTTGTCTTGGATCGTTTGTAACTGGGACTTACATGTCCGCACAGGGTTTTTATCGGTTTGCAGCTAGCGATATAGCTTCCAAAGCCTTTCGTCCTAAAGCTATTTCTTATGTTATGGCAGGCGGATTGATTTCAGCAATAATAGGACCACAACTTAATAAAGTAGTAATAGATGCTTCGGTTGTCCCTTTTCTGGGAAGTTATTTAGTTATAATAGTACTAAATTTAGTGGGCATGTTTTTATTTCTTTTGTTGCGCCTTCCCAAAGGCACGTCACACCAAAATATGATAGCAGCCCCCGATCCCCCACGTAGTTATACCGAACTATTAAGTGATCCACGTATCATAGTTTCAATCGTATGTGGTATGGTGGCATATTCATTGATGAATCTAGTAATGACATCTACGCCTTTGGCCGTAGTTGGGTGTGGTTTTACAAAAAATAACGCCAACGACATAGTGTCAGCACACGTAATAGCGATGTTTCTACCCTCCTTTTTTACCGGTCATTTAATTAACCGATTTGGAGTTGAAAAAATAATGGGTATTGGCCTATTAATTCTTGCAGCTGCTGGAATTGTGGCGTTGAGCGGCGTACAACTTTCTAATTTCTTTTTAGCACTTATTTTAATTGGTATCGGTTGGAACTTCAGTTTTATTGGTGCAACAACTTTATTAACTAATTCTTATGCCCCGCATGAGCGGGGCCGTGTGCAGGGTTTAAATGATGCGATAGTGTTTGGATGTGTAACCATTGCATCTCTTGCTTCAGGGGGGCTCATGAACTGTACAGGTGGAACTGTAATAGAGGGCTGGGCTGCTGTTAATTATGCCATGACACCCTTTCTTTTATTGGCTGGCACAGCTATTTTATGGTTAACAATTATTAAAAAAAGGCTAATTTAGTTATTACGCCAAGCAATTAACATCCGAGATAGAGTTAAAGTAAGAGGAAAGGCTGGAATTGCTCCAATTTCTACTGATCCAGGATTGTCTGATACGAACTGTAACACCCTCTTACAATTGGCACTCTCAATGAATGCTGGTGAGGTTAATGTTGGGCAAGGAAGAGATAAAACTTCTTTACACATATCACTGTAAATATTTACTTTTTCATCATTCGACCAAACTGGTACTTTCAGTTCAATAAGTGACGCTATACCGCGTAAAAAC
>CAJWTH010000133.1 GCA_913047725.1 uncultured Planktomarina sp. | reverse complement strand
AGATGGTCAGTTCTTAAACTGGTCTTTGAGGCAGATACCCAAGATTCAGGGCGGTTTTGTTGCTATGGATGTTCATACTGGACGTGTGATTGCTATGCAGGGAGGGTTTTCCTATGAACATTCTCTTTTCAACAGAGCGACACAAGCGATGCGCCAACCGGGATCTTCCTTCAAACCATTTGTTTATGCTGCAGCATTGGATAGTGGATATAGTCCAGCTACAATCGTGATTGATGCACCAATTGAAGAGGCTACACTAAAGGAAGGAGAATTTTGGCGTCCAAAAAATTATACTGACAAGTTTTATGGCCCATCTCCGGTCAGAAAAGGAATCGAAGAGTCACGTAATTTGATGACTGTCCGCTTAGCAAAAGCTGTTGGTATGAAAACTATTGCTGCCTATGCTGAAAAGTTTGGAGTTTATGAAGATATGAAGCCATATCTGTCAATGTCGCTGGGTTCGCAAGAAACTACTCTTTATAAAATGGTTTCTGCCTATGCAATGTTTGCTAATGGTGGAGAAAGAGTTTTGCCAACTTTAGTGGACCGTGTGCAAGATAGGGATGGCAACACAGTGTTCAAACACGACAATCGTGGCTGTGATGATTGCAAGCGATTGGATGTAATAACAGGTTGGCTACCAGAAATAACTTCTGATCGTGAGAAGGTGATGGATCAAGTTACCGCCTTCCAGCTGACGTCTATGATGGAGGGAGTGGTTGATCGTGGAACTGCGAGGAGAACAGTTAATTTACCAGTGCCGGTTGCTGGGAAAACCGGCACGACCAATGAAGCAAAAGATGTTTGGTTTGTAGGGTTCACGAGCAACCTTGTTGCTGGCTGCTATATGGGAATGGACCAACCCTCACCTTTGGGAAAAGGTTCGGGCGGTGGTGGTATGTGTGGCCCAGTTTTTGATCGCTTTATGAATGCTGCGATAGAAAAATATGGAGCTGGCAATTTTAAAGTTCCTAAAAATGGGAATTTTATAAATATGGACCGACATTCAGGTGCCAGATTGCAGGAAGATGCTGAGGGTGATCACGTCATAGCTGAGTTCTTTAGAGTTGGTGAAGAGCCAAAATTTGGTGCCCCAGGCTTGACTGGTGATTTTAAAGTAAGTGGCAATATTCCGTTATTTGATAAAGGTGAGACCGAAGTGATGAATGAGATGATTACATCTTCAGGTAAAAAAGTTAATGTTGCACCACAGGCTTCAATTGGTACTATTTCAGCTGGTGGGTTGTATTAGCGTAGATGATAATGTTGGCTTGGCAACTCAACTGAGGTTGTTTAAAGTTTTTTAAACGAAAAGAATTAGACCTTCTAGGTGATAAATGCGTGCAGAGATGACCAATTTAGTAAATGCGATTGGAAAATCTCTTGAGCTTTTGGGCCAGCGCTTGGATTTTGAAACGGCTCCATACCGTCTGGAAGAGTTTAATGCGCTGATCGAAGATCCAGCTCTTTGGGATGACCAGGACCGTGCTCAAAAATTGATGCGTGATAGGCAACTATTAATTGACTCCCTAGCTGTTTATGAGGGCATCAAACTAGAGCTCTCTGATAATTTAGAAATGATTGAGTTAGCTGAGTTAGAAAATGATTCTGGAGTAATAAAAGATTCTGAAAATGCTCTTAAAAATCTTCAGAAAACCGCTGCTAAAAAAGAATTAGAAGCACTTTTAGACGGCGAAGCAGATAGCAATGATACTTTTCTAGAAATTAACTCTGGCGCAGGTGGCACTGAAAGCTGTGACTGGGCTCTGATGTTAGCTCGGATGTATGTTCGTTGGGCAGAAAAAAAAGGCTACAAAGTAGAACTCCAATCAGAAACAGTAGGTGAGGAGGTTGGAATAAAATCGGCATCATATAAAATTATTGGTCATAATGCTTATGGCTGGCTCAAATCTGAGTCGGGTGTGCACAGGTTAGTTCGTATCAGCCCTTTCGATGCGGCGGCCAAGCGCCACACCTCCTTTTCGTCTGTGTGGGTGTACCCAGTTGTTGATGATAATATTGATATTGAGGTCCAAAGTAAGGACATTCGTATTGATACGTACCGGAGTTCTGGTGCCGGTGGGCAGCACGTAAACACGACTGATTCAGCTGTTAGAATTACCCATATCCCAACTGGCATAGTTGTAACTAGTTCGGAAAAGTCACAGCATCAAAATCGCGAGATAGCAATGAAAGCTTTAAAATCGCGTCTATATCAAATGGAATTAGACCGACGAAATGCTGCCGTTAATGAAGCCCATGAAAATAAAGGAGACGCAGGTTGGGGAAATCAAATTCGTAGTTACGTATTGCATCCCTATCAAATGGTGAAAGATTTGCGCACTTCTTATGAAACTTCCGACACTAAAGGAGTTTTGGACGGTGACTTGGACAGCTTAATGGCGGCTACTCTAGCTATGAAAGCTTCTGGAAAATCGCGCGCTGAGATTAAAGATTCGCAGTAGTAGTAAAAAGGGCACAAGTTTGGATGTGCCTTTTAATGTTTTCATTGTGGATTACTGTTTTGCTGCAGCAATACCGTTTTGTTTGCTTGAAGCGGGATTTAATGGATCGTCTTGGCGTTGAACTGATCCTTCAAAATGTGCGCCACTTTCAATAGCAATAGTTTTGTGGATTATATCGCCTTCTACCCGAGCTGTCGAAGTTAAACGAACTTTCAAACCCCTTACTCTGCCGATTACATGACCATTTACTACCACGTCGTCAGCTATAATTTCACCCTTCACTGTTGCACCATTTCCAATGGTTAGTAGGTGTGCTCTAATGTCTCCATCAACACGGCCCTCAACCTGAATATCTCCAGTGGTTTTCAAGTTCCCTGTAATAAGTAAATCCGAAGATAGGATTGATGCAGGTGGTTTTGCTTTTGGTACTTGCGGCTTATATTCAACTGCTGGTTTATTGACTGGTTCTGCTGACTTCGCCGTTTCTGCGTCAGTTTTAGGTGACGGGGTATTTATTTTATTTTTAGAAAACATCTCTTCCTGCCTTGATAAAGATCATTGGGTTAACTGCCTTGCCACCAACTCGTACCTCATAATGAAGGTGGGTACCAGTGGATCGTCCAGAGTTTCCCATATCCCCGATCTTTTGTCCACGGGAAACACGCTGGCCTTTTTTTACGCGAATTCTTGCCAAATGGGCGTACCTAGTTTCAACCCCAAATTCGTGTTTGATGTATACTACACGTCCATAACCTCCGTTCCAACCCGCTTGGGTAACCACGCCATCCCCAGTTGCATAAATAGGAGACCTTGATTTTGCTGCTAAATCAACGCCACGGTGCATTTGTCCCCATCGGGGTCCAAAACCGCTTGTGTAACGAAAAGAACCTTTGACAGGCATATCAAAGGGGGTTTTCTCAACTGCTATTCTATAAATATTTAATTTATCCAACTTTATCAGAATACTATTTGCCCTACTTATTCTAGGGTCTTCAGTCTCAAAAACATCTGTTTGAGACAAAATTGGAGCTAATGCTCCCCCCTGACCGGAGTAGCCTCTTCGAACTTGGTCCAGTAAACGCTTAGTACTTAAACCAACATTGCGGAACATTTTGTCCAACGGTTCTACTGATATAGTTAATGCATCCTCCAGTTGCCGGAAAATTTGGTCAGACTTTTCTTCAAAGAACTGTATTTCAAGTTCTAAACTTTCCATATTTTTTTTGGCTAATTCTGCAGCATCAAATGCATTGTCTCGTTGCTGAGAAATTCCTCGTAAGGTATGATTCATGTATTCCATAGTTTGGGAAACTTCAGCCAAACTGATAGCATTTGGAAGTACACCAATTTCAGGATTTAACTGTTTTTTCAGTAGTTCTAATTCTATTCGAAGGGCTTCACGCTCGTTCATGGCTCGTCTCAGTGTCCCATGAATGACATTGATACCTCGCTCTAACTCCCGGCGCATATCTTCTGACCCAAGTAGGTCTGATTGCATTATTGAAACCTGACTTAGTGCAGTGTTGAACCTATCTTGTGACGCTATCGACTCCCGTTCTCTTATATCGCGCTCGGTAGCTAGAGCGTTGAGCCTTTCTTCATATAGAGCCTGGTCACGTCGTGCTTGATCTCTAAAATTCCCTGAACCGATAGTCTCTATTAGTACAATGGCCGTTGCTATAATGCTCCATATTATAACTGTAGAAATTCCAATAAGGGCTAGAATTTGGGTAATTGGCGTTAACTTAACAAATCGGGTTTCTTTATCCGTTCGCAAAAACAATCTTTTTTCTGGAACCTTGCGTTCTAGAAATGAATTCAAATTATTTTTGATTTTTGTGAACAAGTTGCAGCCCTATTGTGAGTTCAAAGTAGTAATATTTGTAATTTGTTTACTGATAGCCAAGGTAGCTTTCGGCCGCAACAAATTTGATAAATTTGTGTAATGCAGATACTTAAGACAGTCTATGCGGTGGTGTTTTTCTAATTTAAATCAGCGCATGCCTGGTGGTAACAAGGTTTGATCAACCAGTGGCCAATAAAAATCTGGTGCTATTCCCGCTTCTGCCCTTTTTTCATCGTTAAACGGTGGCCTCAAGTTTGAATGGAAGTATTTTCGTACCAATTCATGGAATTTTGGTTTTGGATCAATGTTTTCTCTGCCACAAAGAAAATGAAACCACTTTGAACCATAAGCGACGTGGGCAACTTCTTCAGAATAAATTAAAGTGAGAGCGTCTACAGCCTGAGTGTCCTTCACATTCTCAAAAACTTTAATCATTCCAGGAGTTACGTCTAGGCCGCGGGCTTCCAGTACCATTGGCACGACTGCCAGGCGCCCCAAAAAGTCATTAGCGGTATCCTCTGCGGCCCTCCACATTCCGCCATGTGCAGGCATGGCGCCATAAAAGCTACCATGACTTTCTAAGCAATCGCACATCAGATTGAAATGTTTGCTCTCATCGTCAGCAGCTTTGACCCAGTCATCATAAAAACCAATTGGCATGGCAGTAGTGGAGAAGCGAGCTATTAGGTCCCAGTGTAAGTCGACTGCATTAAGTTCTATATGTGCGACAGCGTGTAAAAGGGCATTACGACCCTCCTTCGAACCTGTTTTTCGCCTTGGAACATTTTTTGGTTCCAAAAGTTCTGGAGAAA
>CAJWTH010000132.1 GCA_913047725.1 uncultured Planktomarina sp. | reverse complement strand
CTATCAGGTTACATGGATTGGTTGCGATTTGCATTTTTAGCCACAACGGCAGGCTTGCCATCCATTTCTGTTCCAGTGGGATTGGGTCCAAGAGGATTGCCGGTTGGCTTACAGTTGATAGGAAGGCCACGTGGAGAAGCAAAGCTTTTGTCTGCTGCACGACTGGTTGAATTAACGGTAGGTGGGCCCCTAGGTCCGATTGATCCAATTTGAATTGGACAAAATACCTTTGGAATTTTAATCCAAACTCAGGCCACTGGGTACACGTTCAGGTATACCAAGCCTTCCTAAGGTAGATGCTTTTCCGGTTAGGCTGCTCAGGAAACTTAATATATCGGAGACTTCAGTGTCGTTTAATGAAATCGGGGAAATATCCACTTTGGCAGCTTGCCTCGCAATCTCAATTGAATCTGACTGAATTACAAAGTCTATACTTTCCAGCCAGGGAACATTTGGCAAAGCAGCCATTTTTCGTTCCCACTTCAACCGCATAGATTTTGGGTCTAGATGGTGGCGAACTATCCCCTCTAAAGTTGGATACGCGCCATTATGCCCGTATGGTGCTGTTAGAAGAACATTACGGAGGCGCGGTGTTTTGAAGCGATACGCATCCTCAATCTTGTCGCTTTCACCCATGCGCCCAGTGTCGCGAGCTGCTGGATCAAATCGCCTAGTCCGACCGGGACCAAAGGCTGGTAATGATAAAGCATAAAAATTTTGATCGCTGAATAGAGGTCCACTGTGACAAGTTGAGCAGCCACCCTTGCCAAAGAAAACCTTTCGACCACGCTCGGCTGGTTTGGGCAGGGCAATCTTGTCATTAACGAATTCATCATAGGGGCTATCATAGCTCTGCCACTCAATGTTTATAAAATCACCTAATGCTTCGGCTATCTCAACGATCGTGACTTGTTCGGGTTTATCTATATTTTCAAACGCTTCCACAAACATCTGGCCATACTCTGGTATTATTCTGACCCTTTTTGCCAAGATGGGCCAAGCGGCATCAATCCTGTCGTGAATAGCTCCTGCAATTTCATTCTCCCGCGGATTTCCCGCCATTTCAAATTGAGCTACAAGTGGAAAAATTGCTTGAGCAGAAATAACTGAATCTAAGCCAGCTGGAAGCCATTCCTGTGCAGGTGAGTTGAAACCGTTTTGATAGATATCACTTATTTCAAGACGACCATCATGAAATACTACTGTTATTGATTCGTGCCCTAAATTCCATAAAGAACTGGCATTTCGTGGTATCCGCTTACGGATTTTATTTGCGCCAAAGCCTGCTATTCGCTCAGGCCCTAAACCAATTCCACCCTCACCAATCCCAAGGCTTAGCCCATCTGCACCACCGTGTTTGGGGTGGTGACATGTACTGCAACTTATATTGCGGTTGCCAGACAGAATTTTATCATAGAATAAAAATTGCCCAATCTTTGCTTTTTTAGTATCGGCAGGCTGAAACTGACTTTGCAACAACGGATACTGTTCGGCAGAAATAGGTAAAGCACTAAGGATAAGGAGAGTTAAAACATGTGGTACTTTCAGCCGAGACTTATAAGTGGATGTATTGCGATACTCCTCAGCCTGATGGCTATCCTTAGTGGATCGCCAGCCAATGCTGAGCTTGAGGAAGCACGAGACCTTATGGAGGCTGGAAAATTTATTGAAGCGCGGGCTGCTCTTTGGCCAGCGGCACGCTCTGGGAATGCGGAAGCAGAAGAGTTGATTGGCGTGATGTATGCAATGGGTCTTGGAGTAGAACAGGACTACCAACGCGCATTTGAATGGTATTTGCGTAGCGCTATGAAGGGACACCCAGGGGCCCAGTCCGGGGTTGGTTGGTACTATGAAGTGGGTCTTGGAATGCCTTCGGTTGACCTCACGCGCGCTTATCTGTGGTACGTTCTTTCTGCAATCGGAAATGATCCTGATGCTATGATAAGCCAAGAGGAGGTAGTTAAAAAAATGACAAAAGAGCAGATAGATAAAGCGCATATTTTAATCGATGACTACCGTGTTTGGCTCTATCCTTTTAGATAGGCTAAGACCCCAGATTTTATAGTGATTAACTTGAAATAGATGCCGCGCAGGAAAGGCCTGCGCGGCATCTTCGTAAGTATTATTCGATATCAGCGGATCGGCCTGCACTTAGGTCAGCTTCTGCTGAAGCAACAGCTGACGTTAAGGCATTAAATACAGCCTCGCCGCCATCTACGTTGGACTTAAACCAGTCATAAACGGGTGCCGCAGCCTTTTTGAATGCAGCTTTTTCTCCTGGTGTTGGAACATACAGATCACCACCACCTGTAACAAAATCTGCATAGGCTTGGATTGACTTACGTTTTGGTGATGCAAAAGTAGCTTGCTGTAATTGAGCAAACCCATCTACTATGATTGTGCGGTGGCCAGCTGGCATTGACATAAATTTGTCATTAGACATCCACCAAAGTGCTCCCATGTATGCGTGACCGTCAAGTGTTACATACTTTAAGCCTGCATCAGGAAATTTCATGCCCATGATGTCAGTGATACCATTCTTAGAACCTTCAACTACACCAGTTTGGAATGATGTAAATAGTTCTGGCCATGGAATTGGAGTAGGTGATGCGCCAAGAGCTTTAACTAGTTCCTGAGGCAGGTCTGCAACAACAGTTCGAATTTTCAAACCTTCCATGTCACTTGGACTTTGGACGCGACGTTTTGTATTGGCAAAATTGCGCCATCCACCGGTGTTACCAATTGTCATCAGGCGAATTTTCCCACCTGAATTTTCCAGAGCCATTTTCCGAACAGTACGAGTAAAATCACCAGATAGGACATGCTCTGCAACACGGTCATCTGCCATTAAATAAGGCAAATCTAGCACTTGAACATATGGAAAAATTCCTGCAGCGCCACCAGACGTCGAAATGTAGACATCTATAGAGCCATCGGCCACACCTTGGAGGCACTCAGCGCCCTTTGAGCAGAGCTGCGTGCCAATAAACAATTCAACTTCAATTGCTCCATTTGATGCACTTTCAACATAGTTTTTAAAAACAACAAGACCGTCATAGTCTTCGTCGTTCTCGTTTGAGTTCGCTGTAGCGCGAATTGTAAAATCTGCCGCTTGTGCTGAGATAGCACTAGCTGCAAGAATCGCCACCAATGTTAGTGACTTTATTGTACCTTTTAGCATAATTTTCCTCCCTAGAGTGTTGCTGTTCAGGTTAGTTTACGAAACCGGTTAAACGCGGAATCGTCATCGAAATGGCTGGAATATAAGTTATTAAAAAGATAACAAATATTTCAACCAAAAGGAATGGAATAATAGCCCTAGCTATAGCTTCGACACGCTCTCCTGAAACGGATGAGGCAACGAAAAGAACTAGGCCCATTGGTGGTGTGGCTAACCCAACTGTCAAATTTACACTCATTATTATAGCAAAATGAATAGGTTCGACACCCAAGCTAATAAATATTGGGCCCAATATGGGTCCTAATATGATAATTGCGGGACCAGCATCTAAAAACATTCCAACTACGAATAGCAAAATGTTTATCAAAAATAAGAGTACCAACGGATTGTTAGATAGTGACACGATGTATACGGCTAAAATTTCTGGCGCATGACTGAGGCTAACCACAGTTTTAAATGCCATTGCCGCTCCAACCAAAAGTAAAATTACTGATGAGGTCATTGCCGCCTTTGTTAGTATACTGGGAAGGTCACTTAAACGAAGTGACTTTAGTACAAATAGCCCAATAAATGTAGCATACCCTACGGCGACAGCCGCTGCTTCGGTTGGAGTGAATATACCGCCAAGAATACCACCAAGTATGATAACAGGCGTTAATAATGGGAAAAATGCTTTTAAACTTGCGTGCCCCCTCTCATTCCACGTGTACTTAGCGCTAGCTACAGGAAAGTCATATCGATCGGCCATCACCTTTACGGTTAACATTAAGCCAAGACCTACCATTACCCCGGGAACAATACCTGCTAAGAAAAGTGCGGCCACACTCTCACCCATTACGTAAGCATAAATTATCATAATTCCAGAAGGGGGTATAATTGGTCCAATGACTGAACTGGCAGCCGTGATTGCTGCTGCAAACCGGCGGGTATAGCCCTGTTTTTCCATCGCTGGGATCAACATTGAACCTAGAGCTGAGGTATCAGCCACTGCTGAGCCAGACAGTCCTGCGAATAACATTGAAGATAGAATGTTGACGTGTGCTAAGCCTCCCCTCAGATGTCCCATCATTGCCTGTGCAAACTCTACAAGCCGACTAGTGATGCCAGCTCGGTTCATCAACTCACCAGCGAGCATAAAAAATGGTATGGCCATTAAGGGAAAGCTATCTATGCCATTATACACATTGCGATATAGCAAAGCGATGTCGCGCTCTTGACCGTTCATCCATAACAGAAGACCTGGAGCGGCTAATAAACCAAAAAAAACTGGCAACCCAATAATGAGAAATATTAGAAATAAAGGTAGAAACCAAAGTAACATCAGTTCGCCCTATCAAGGGCAGGAATTGGCCTAAGGGTTACATTTTTATCCAACAGAATAAGAATTTGTCGGATTATCATCTCAATATTGACTAAAATCATTAGCACTACCCCTGTTAAAATGGATAGATACATCCAGGCTAGCTTTAATTTAATCATTTTTAACCCAATTAAATAAAGTGGAACTCTCAACGATGAGCTGGAAAAAAGCCAACCTGATGTGACATGCTTCCACCCCAGTTGTACGGCTATGAACAACACGATTAGTGATGCGGTTGCCAATAAGATTGCCAACAAAGAAACGCCTCGGTGTGGTAGGAACCTATGTAAAGTGTCAATTGCTACAAAGCCACTCTGTCTTAATGCTATGGGTGCCATCAGACCAGTCAACCAGAGCATTAAGAAACGCGCAGCTTCGTCGGGCCAGGGTAGTGCGTTGTTTAATATATATCGACAAAATACCTGCAGCAAAATAACAAAAACCATTAAGGCTAATGCAGTGACCGATATGGAACGACCAAACCTGCCAGCAAAATCGTTAAAAAGCTGCAAAGGTTTCAATATTTCAATTAAAACTCTCAAGTGAACTTAAAACCTTTCTTAGTGTGGTTTTGATTCATTTTTAAGGTACCTCGTGTCC
>CAJWTH010000131.1 GCA_913047725.1 uncultured Planktomarina sp. | reverse complement strand
CCCCTTTAAACCAATATCAATCTATGATTTCACTGCATAACGGATTTGCAATTTTGTATGTTGTTGACTGACTGCAGGGTGGGTTAATAAAGCCGTAGCAAAGTATTCCTCCCGAAACTTTTGCAATAACTTAAAACGGCGCTCTTGAGCGTCGTTTTTTTTATTAAAATTCACAGAAATTAATTAATATGCTGAAGTCATTGCAGTTAATAATGTGTGATGAAGCGACTGGGCTGAAGAGCGAGGGCCAATTATGGATAAGTGTTCTAGATTTCTACAAACAACAAAACACCCCAAATGATCTATGCTGGTTCGTATAGCATCGCCTGTTTTAAATTTTGTCATGTTAATGGGGCAGAGGAGTTCCATAACTGAGGCTAAGCCTATTCCGCGCATATCAAATCGACACCAACCATCTGACTGCTCGGTAACTGATGCCTTCCCCTTAACTTCCACTATTACTTGCTCAAATAACATTTCGTGACTGTGGTAAGGTGCTTCTAACATCCACTGATCTGGACCCATCCAAAAAGCAGTAACATTGTCACCTGAAAACTGGCCAGGCTTTGGAGCGTTAGAGCCAATAATACGGCGAATTGCCGACATAGTAGCGCGCTGGCCACCATTGCGAGCTGCGACTGTAGCCATTGCAAAATTTGGTTCTTCAGTGAGCGTGATTGGACCCTGTTGGTCGATACGTGGTTCAGTTCCATTAAGAGCGGTAATTGCTGATAAATTATGCACGCATTCGCTCCCCTTCTGGATCTAAGAAATGTGCACTAACTACCTCAACCTCGTGGTCATACCCAGCTAATGGACTTACAAGCCGCATTATTTCACCTTTGCGAGTGTCACCAGATTTCAGGTAACCAATTGCAATAGAGTAACCCAAATTTGGTGAGTAGCATGCTGAAGTTATATACCCCTGATCATGTGCTGCGTCTACGGGGTCGCCTTTCGTCATTAAATGGCTGCCTGCTGGAACTGGATCTTTAGAGTTAACTGGTCTGAACCCTACTAATTTCAATGCATCCTCTGGGTTCATTCCGACACGCTCCGATAGCGTGGAGCCAATGCTGTCTTTCTTTTTTGATACCATTAAACCCATTCCAAGATTAAGGGCTGTAGTGGTACCGTTTAATTCGTTGCCGGTTGCGTGACCTTTTTCTATGCGCATTACGCCGAGTGCTTCTGTCCCATAAGGTGTCACATCAAACTCTTCACCTTCCTTCATTAGGCGCCGCATCATGGCATCTCCGTAACGAGTTGGGACAGCAATTTCGAAAGCTAATTCACCAGAAAAAGAAATCCTAAATAGTCTTGCTCTTAAGCCGCCAAAAACAGTTATATTTGCGCAGCCCATGAAGGGAAAAGCTTCGTTAGAAATATCAAAGCTAGGGTCAACTACCTTCAGTAATAACCTTCGGGCATTAGGCCCAGCGACGGCATATTGAGCCCACGACTCCGTAGTTGAGATCAATTGCACATCAAGATCTGGCCAGAGGCATTGCCGCGCGAATTCCATGTGGCGATAAACTGGTACGGCATTGGCAGTTGTTGTAGTTACAACAAAGTGGTCTTCAGCTAACCGTCCGGCTGTGCCGTCATCCATTACGATGCCATCCTCGCGCAACATCAATCCGTACCGTGTTTTTCCAATAGCGAGTTTTGCAAATCCGTTTGCATATATTTTATTAAGAAATATTGCTGCGTCAGAGCCCTGTACGTCTATTTTTCCCAAGGTTGTTACGTCGCATATTCCGACAGAATTTCGGGTCGCCAGGACTTCTCTATCTACGCTTTCACGCCAATGTCTTTCGTTTGATTTAGGAAACCATTGAGCCCGCAGCCACATACCAACCTCAACAAAAACTGCCCCCTGTTCTTCAGCCCACTTGTGACTTGGTGTTTTACGAATTGGACGAAAATCTTTGTCACGATCCCTGCCTGCAAATGCTCCAATTGCTGTGGGGGTGTAAGGCGGGCGAAAGATTGTAGTGCCTACCTGTGGTATGGTTTTTCCAGTCAGTTCGGCCATAATGGCTAAACCACCCATATTTGAAGTTTTTCCTTGATCAGTGGCCATCCCTAAAGTGGTGTATCTTTTCAGATGCTCAACACTTACAAAGTTTTCTTGATGTGAAAGTTTGACATCTTTCACAGTGACGTCGTTCTGCTGATCCAGCCACGCTCTTGTGCACCCTTCAACATACCAAAATGGGGTCATTTTAGTAATGGTTCCCTCTGCCTCTGGAAGAACAGCGCTCTCCGTTTTAAACCCCAATTCTTCTAGTGCTTCTGTCGCTTGTTTGGCACCTGATAATAGAGCGCCCGTGGTTGTAAAACTGCCTAATGCAGCTCCAGCTACACTCAGGCCAGCCGGGCCATCTATGGGCGGGCAAAAGGCAGCTATATCGTCATTCCACACTGGTCGACCTCTGTGATGGCTAGTCAGGTGAATGTTTGGGTTCCAGCCTCCTGAGACACCTAAGGCGCCACAGGTTAAGGAGCGAGTTTTACCATTCGGCGTTGAAACAGTTACGGAAGTTAAGCCTAAACGGCCATTGGTGTCGATTACTTGGCCGCCAGCAATGACCTCGTAGAGATCACTATCTGGTGCATCCAGGCGGATATCTACTACGCCAGCAATATTTACGCCTAGTGCTTTCAAATCTATGGCAGTTTTGTGACCATCATCGTTGTTAGTAAAAATAGCGACAGATTGTGACGGGGTGACTGCCCATCGATTGGCATAACTGCGCATTGCTCCGGCCAACATTATACCGGGCCGATCATTATTTTCGAACGCGATAGGGCGTTCTGTTGCTCCTGCGCACAGTAGACTACGCTTTGTATAAATCTGCCAAAGAATTTGTCGCGGTTTTCCTGCCAGCGGGACCAAGAGGTGGTCTGATACTCGTTCCAAGGCACCATATATACCGTGGTCAAAAGCCCCCAGAATTGTGGTTCGAGGCATCAGGCGGACATTTTGAAAACTTTGCAATTCCAGTACTGTTGATTGAGCCCAGTCTACCCCAGATTGGTGGTTTAGGCTGAAGCGCTCAGAGTTAAGGCGACCACCCATATTAAAATCTTCATCGGCTAATATGACCTCGGCACCAGATTTTGCGGCCACGAGAGCTGCTGCCAGACCAGCGGGTCCAGCTCCAATAATTAGCAGGTCGCAGTGTAAAAAACCACGGTCGTAGCTATCGGGATCATCTTTGAAGCTGATGCTTCCCAAACCTGCGGCATTCCGAATTATCGGCTCGTAGACTTTTTCCCAAAACGCAGCGGGCCACATAAAAGTTTTGTAATAAAACCCTGCTGTAAGAAAGTTTGAAAAGCGATCATTTATTGCCATCAAGTCAAATTTTAGTGACCCAATCTTATTTTGTGATTTGGCAGTTAATCCCTCAAAGAGCTCCGCGGTGGTGGCTCTGGTGTTGGGCTCTTGGCGCGCTCCCTCCCGTAATTCAACAATTGCGTTTGGCTCTTCTGACCCAGCTGTAAGAGCGCCACGCGGACGATGGTATTTAAAGGACCGACCCATGAGACGCACGCCGTTAGCTAACAGAGCACTTGCCAGTGTATCGCCAGGGTGGCCCTCAAAATTTTTGCCATCAAACTTGAACTTTAATGTTTGGCTACGGTCGATTTGTCCTCCGGTAAGCCGGTTTACTTGGCTCATTTTCTGCGACCCCGTTTGCGGGCCACGTCGCGGGCCAATTCCACACCTGATATTTCATGCGTTGTCGTATCGCGAGTTACGACTAAAAAAGACCTATCGCCCTGTTCATGAAACCATAACTCTTTGTGTTTACCTGCTGGATTATCCCTTAAGTAGCCGTAGTCTACAAACTGTGCCAATGCATCTTCAGCCTGCCAGTCAGGACGGTCAATTAGGGCGGCGTCACCAATATAGGTAAATTCAGCGCTGTCCCGTGGACCAAGTATGGGGTGATTTATTATCATAAGTCGGTTCCGCTTAATGTAGCTGTGGATTATTACCCACACCTTTTTCATCAATCATTCGACCTTTTTCAAAACGGTCAAATCTATACTCCTTGGCGTACTCATGAGGCGTATCGGTGGCCAAAAGGTGAGCATAGCACCAACCGGAGGCTGGGGTTGCCTTGAAACCACCATAACACCAGCCACCATTGAAATAGAGGCTCTCTACGTGAGTGCGATCAATTATGGGGGAACCATCCATCGACATATCCATGATCCCGCCCCACATACGCAGCAGTCGAACTCGTCCCAACATCGGAAAGATAGCCATAGCGCCCTCGCAGACATCTTCTACTACAGGTAAGTTACCTCTCTGCGCATAAGAATTGTACCCATCAAGATCGCCACCAAAAACCAAACCGCCTTTATCAGACTGACTGCAGTAAAAATGGCCAGCTCCAAAAGTAATTACGCCTGGCAAAATTGGCTTAAGACCCTCTGAAACAAATGCTTGTAGAACGTGGCTTTCGATTGGTAGCCGCATATCCGCTTTTGACATCAGCCGACTTGACGAACCTGCGACACAAGACGCGACTTTATTAGCGCGGATATAACCCTGGTTTGTTTCAACTCCTAAGCACTTTCCGGCTTCAATGCGAAACCCAGTGACTTCACAGTTTTGAATGATGTCAACGCCGAGACTGTCGGCCGCTCGAGCATACCCCCAGGCCACGGCATCGTGGCGTACAGTGCCACCGCGGTGTTGGGCTAACCCGCCCTTTATTGGAAAGCGTGCATTGTTGACATTTAAAAAAGGGTAACGCGTTTGAATGGCTTCAGTGGTCATTAAGTCTGCATCTGCCCCATTTAAAATCATGGCATTTCCGCGTCTGGTAAATGCATCGCGTTGCGCATCTGAATGCACCAGATTAAGGATCCCACGCTGACTTATCATGGCATTGTAGTTTAAATCTTGCTCTAGGCCTTCCCATAACTTCAGTGAGTGTTCGTAAAAAGGTTCGTTGCCATCAAGCAAATAATTTGAACGAATTATTGTAGTGTTTCTACCTACATTTCCGCCACCAACCCAGCCCTTTTCTAGCACAGCAATATTTTTAGCCCCATGGTTTCGCGCTAGGTAGTAAGCGGTCGCCAGTCCGTGGCCACCTCCGCCAATTATCACGTAATCATAGGTATGTTTTGGTGCAACTTCGCGCCATGCCGGCTTCCAGCCTTTGTGGCCGGTTAATGCTTCCTT
>CAJWTH010000130.1 GCA_913047725.1 uncultured Planktomarina sp. | reverse complement strand
GTAACTCCCTCGCGGAGACGCACGCCTGGTTCGATTCCAGGGTCGCCCACCATTTATCGCCAAGGCCTGACAGAAATAATGTTATATCCTCTAGCTATTAAAAAATGCGTCCAAAAAATAATAATAAGTGATAATACTGTTAACTCAAAATTTTATTCCCCTCCATCAACGCGCTAAACCTAGACAGGATTTGTGGGACGGTATGGGCTTGTTTGAAAACAAACTGAGCCACTAAGGTATCAGTAATTAATCAAAAATAAACCAAACTTTAATTTATAGGGTAAATGGTGAGAAATAGTAAAATAAACTGAATATGACATATTCTTGTTCAATTAGTCGAAAATACTTCTTCTAAATCTTCAAAACCTTTTATTTCTATTGGGTTTCCAGAAGGATCTGTCAAAAACATTACCCATTGCTCACCAGCTTCACCTTTAAATCGTACCGATGGTGGAATAACAAAAACAACACCAGCTTGACCTAAACGATTTGCCAGATCCTGCCATCTCGCCAAAGGCAAAACAAAACCAAAGTGAGGCATCGGGACCATATGGTCCCCAACGCAACCTGTGTTGTCTGTTTGAACTACGGGACCAAGATGAAACGAAAGTTGATGGCCAAACAGATTAAAATCAACCCAAGTAGATGTGCTGCGCCCCTCAATCGCACCAAAAAGTTTGCCGTAAAATGAACGTGTGCTCATTAGATCCTTTACATTCATTGCTAAATGAAAGGGCATAAGTGGCAGTATTTCTTCATATTCAGATGTCTTATCTTGGTTAATCGGCATAAAAATTGCTTTCATTGATCAGTGATGGCCGAAGATTATAAAATAAAAATAAAAACAACAAACCAATTAATTTTTAACATGAGTATAATTGTTGCAGGATTACTTGAATTATGTATGTCTTGTATGGCAACTTTCTAGTCTAAGATTGCTCTAGGGATTTTTATGACACCTGATTTTTTACTTCATTTGTCAAATAACAGCGTGGCACTAGATTTTAGATCTTTTGCTGATCATAACCAATGGCATCGCCTCGGTGAAATACCACTTGAGGAGCCTGATGTAGAAGCCTCTCTGCTAGCGCTACGGAATTTGGTGAAAAGACCCTACATTTACCCCACTAATATATTAATAGCTCTACCTCCTAACAGAATTGAATTGCTAAAAATCCCAAAAACAGGCCTCGCAGATGATGATATTAAAGAGGCGTTAATTAGCAACACAACTCATAGGTTTTCAAAACTTTGTTTTGATTGCTTCGAGGCAAATAATGAAACTATAATTGCCTGGGTCACTTTGAAAACCCTAGAGGAAATAAAAAACCTTGCAAAAAAATTTGGATTTAACCCTATTTGCTTTGTGGGGTTGCCTGGAGACATTTGGCAAAATAATTTTGCTGTATTTGACAAAAAAAATTCTTTATCGGACACTCCCAATTTATTTTTATCGCCTTACTCAAGGCCAATAAGACAGGAGCTGCCGCCAGAGCTGGCCATCCCCTCAACGTCAAATCCGATGAATTTAAAGCCTCTAATCAAAGCCCTTTTAAAAAATATTAGAGATGCATTCCACAAAGTCTCATCTTTTGGAAGTGGTAAAAAAATTAGATCCCAAATAGCAAAAATTTTTGTATCAGCAGCGCCAAGTGACCAGGACACCAGGTTGGATACAAACTTGGTTGAATTTAGGGGGGAACGTTCTGAAACAGAAAAAGCCATAAATGAGACTAAACAATGGCTTGGTATAAATACTCAAAAAAGTTGGTTCGAAGAATTATCAGGAACAGTCGAATCCAACCACTCTCAATCGCTTTTAAATTTTTCAGTTTTTGGTAAGCGAGGCAAACCACAATTCTCTGGTTTCCAAGTAGCATTAATTACCATCACTTTTGGAGTATTAGTCTCATCATTAACGGCAATCTACGGTCACAACACCATTTCTAATTGGCTTTATTCAACCGATTTGGCAAATTCTAACTCAAAGATAAGTGATGGAATAGTTCAGGAACCAAATTATAAACCTAAGTTCAATTCTAGGAGCTCCAACAAGCAACAAATTACTAACAATAGCGGTCAAGAATTATTATATGATCAAATTCGGCCTGCGAAAATTAAACAACTCCCAGCTCCGACAGTAAACGATGGTATAACAGCGCTGAATAGCACTTATGGATTGAAAAAATCCATCAAGCCAGGTTATTTCAGCGTAAAACATGGAGTTTCTCCATCACTATCATTAGATTTAAACATACTAAACTATTCAAAAAGTAAGGAAAAAAGTTTTTCGATCACAGGAGTTTCAATTCAACCGCCCACACCAATTTTTTCAGCTATTCCTACACAAAAAGTTAATAAATTCGCTACTCTGGGTGATGAGCCTTTGGCACTGCCACAATCAGGTGATTTCCCAAGCTTGGATGCTGTTTCATCGGAAGAACTATTGGAGCAACACAGCATACATCTACAAAAAAAAGAGCCGTTTCTTCTAAAGGAAATAGCACCACACTCAATGAGACCTTTAGCCAGGTTAGCTATAAATATAAGCCCACCTGACGTAAGACCTCTTTTGCGAGCAACATCAAAACTCAAAAATACGGTCTATACGCCTTTTTCTAAAGAACTTATTAATCAAAAACAAAAAAATAAAGTAGGTTGGGGGCCCGTAAATTACACTCAGAGTTGGTTGAATAGCCTTCCAGCCCTCACTTCAAAAGATCCAGAATGGACATGCTTGGCCGAGGCATTATATTTCGAGGCCCGAGGAGAGAAAGTAGTGGGACAATTTGCTGTGGCAGAAGTTATCCTCAATCGCGTAGATAGTCCAAAGTTTCCTAATACAGTTTGTGCTGTTGTTGATCAGGGTTCTGGGCGCAAGCATGCCTGCCAATTTAGCTATAGATGTGACGGGGTTCATGAAAATATTCCTAAAAATAAAAACTATGATCGCGCAGGCAAGATTGCCGACATCATGATTAAAGATGGTTTACGTCAACTCGTTGGAGGAGCTACATTTTATCATTCTACGTCTGTGAAGCCGTTTTGGTCATCAAAGTTCTATGAAACCACAAAAATTGGTAAACACAAATTTTTTACACCAAATAAAAATAAGAATTTAGTATTTTTTCGTCCAACCCTCAGGCCGTCAACTGTTAAAGTGACACAAAGAAAAGATAGTACTCTAAATAATTCAACGAATTTATTATCAAAGCGACCCAAAATACGACCTAAAGTAATTGAACTTGCCAAAATGCCAATTGAACAAATCATAAAACCATCTGAGTTTAGGCCTCCCACTGGTATAAGTGGCAGTTATACAAATCTAACTGCTACATTGAAACAGATATTAAACTTTGAGAGAATTAATCTCATTGGTGTTAGTGGTACTACAAAAAAACGCTCTGCATTAGTCAGACTACTAGATGGCGAAATTGTAAAAATTGGCATCGGAGATAGCTTGAATGGTGGCCAAGTGGTGGATATTAGTCCTGCCACATTAACTTACTTAAAATCTGGAAAATCAATAATGTTAAAATTACCAAAAAGTTAGACTCGGTTTATTATTAGGTCTTAGTAGATACTTTGGCCTCAGAAAATGTTGCCATGCCTGAAAGGCAAGCCACGGCACCTTTCAATATGTTAATTGCTAAAGCTGCTCCAGAGCCTTCGCCCAAGCGAAGGCCAAGCGCCAACAATGGTTTTTTACCAAGCTTACACAACATCTGCGCATGCGCTCCTTCGGCACTCACGTGGCCTGCCTGTGTGTGATCTAATGCACTATGGTTCATCTTATATAAGACGGCTGCAGCCGCTGAGCAAATAAATCCATCTAACAACACAGGAATACTATGAGCGCGCGCAGACGCTATTGCACCGACCATCGCCGCTATTTCCCTACCCCCCAATACTCGAAGCACAGATAATGGGTCACCCAGATCATTTTTATGGCGAGCTAAGCCAGCATCAACAACATCTCTCTTTACTTTGAGCCCTATATCATCAACTCCAGTACCTCGGCCAACCCAATCCTTACCACCACCACCAAAAAGAGCTGCAGAAATTGCTGCAGCTGATGTCGTATTCCCAATCCCCATCTCACCCGCTACAAAAAGGTCTGCCAAGGGGTCAACAGAATTCCAACCTATTTGCAAAGATTTCAACAGATCGGCTTCTGTCATTGCCGAAGTTTCAGTAAAATCTGCGGTGGGTCTATCTAGATCCAAGGCATATACATCCATCTTAGCTCCACATGCCTCAGACAATTGATTAATGGCGGCACCACCAGCCCTAAAATTAAAAACCATCTGCTCAGTCACTTCAGACGGAAATTTCGATACCCCAAAATTAGCTGTAACCCCATGGTTTCCCGCAAAAATTACAACTTGGGGTGCTTCTAATTTTAGTTTTGCCGTTCCAGACCAACTCGCATACCAAATTGCTAAATTCTCCAGATCTCCCAGTGCACCAGGTGGTTTTGTTAATTGAGAGTTACGGTCTACAGCTTGTTCATAGGCCACTTTATTAGAATTAGGCAGCTCTTCCATGAAATTACGAAATTCATTTAGTGAAGTTAGTAAAGGTAAAACAGTCATAACTTAGGAAATCCATTGAATACTACTGGAGCCTTCTTTACCCAAGATTTAAATTTATAAAAACTACGAAAGGTCCTTTTTAATGTCTAACCACGACAATTGGATTCCAGAATGGTCAGATTTAAAGATCGCTATTAGCCTCCTGAGCCGGATACCACTCGGTAACGAGGCTCAACATTTAACATCTCGCGGTCCAAATCACCTGTGGGCATTTCCAATAGTTGGAATACTGATAGGGATTATATGCTGTTGCTTAGGTTGGATTGGCCTGTTGCTACAACTTAATAATTTTGCCACTGGGTTTTTAATCGTGATGGCTGCAGCAATTACAACCGGCGCAATGCATTATGACGGGCTTGCAGACACTTTAGACGGCCTTTGGGGCGGCTGGAGCGCACCACAAAGGCTCGAAATCATGAAGGACAGCCACATTGGTGTTTATGGCGTCATAGGGCTCGTCATTTCTACAGGATTGCAAGCAGCCCTATATGGACAGATCATTCAGCAAAGTATTTGGCCAATTATTGGCATCATGACAATATCTCGTGCAGTAATGGTGCCAGTTATGGGGTTTTTAGAAAACTCACGAAGTTCCGGTCTTTCATCTGAAGTTGGAAAACCAAAATTACAAACTATCATTTTGGCAATGACCCT
>CAJWTH010000129.1 GCA_913047725.1 uncultured Planktomarina sp. | reverse complement strand
CCAAGAATTTTGCAAATTACAGAGACCGAGTAGGTATTATAGCAATTCAAGCTACGAATTCAGATACAGCACACCGCACATCTATGAAAATGCTCGACTTGATCAATGCTCTTTATGCCATGCCACCAGATCACGGCGCGGCGATCGTAAGTGACATTCTGTCTGATCAAGGTCTTTGTACTGAGTGGGAAGGCGAATTAGGGGAAATGCGTGAACGTTTGGCAAATTTGCGGGTAGCCCTCGCAGCGGCCATGCGACGCGAAACCAACGGCACTGAATTCGACTTCCTTGAACAACAACAGGGAATGTTTTCAATGTTGCCAGTAACTCCTGAACAGGTGGATGCAATGCGCATTGACCATGGGGTTTATATTGTAAGCAATGGCCGGATTAACATCGCAGGCATTCCAGAGAGCCAAATTGATCGCGTGGCAAAAGTAATTGCAGACGTACGTCACGTAAGTCTCACATAAAAGCAATTTTTGTGAACTATGTTATCTATTATGCAGCTCTAGCGCAGATGATCCTTTGAAGGTCTTTTCACGATGAAAAAAAGTGCTATGATAGTTCCATGTTAGAAGCGGCTCGTATTATATTTCTTTATGTAGTTCCTAGCTTTATTTGCCTTACTCTTATTGGTTTTATTGTACAAATTGCGTACCAGAGAATGCAAAAGAAAAGAAAATCATCAGAAGAAATAGCAACAAAAGAACAAGATGAAACACATCAGAGTTAGAAATCAAGATGGGGGGCAAGGGCCAAGTAAGTTCGCCATGGATAAAAGTTTCTCATGCGACCAACTTCCAGACCAAGCCATAGTACCTGCCTGGTTTGACGTATTTGTTGAACCCAACCACCTCAAAACTGATCGTTGACTAGAGCATTAGAAATTGAGGCCTTTTTAGCTAAGGCCAATTGGTCCAGTGCTCGACGCACACCTATAGCTGGAGATGCTGGAAATAGAAGGTATGAACGCCTGGCTGATCCCGTTCAGGGTAGTGCTATTTTGATGGATGCTGAGCCCAAACTTGGTGAAGACATTCGACCCTTTTTAAAGATCGCTAAACATCTGTCAGATTGTGAAATTTCGTCTCCAGAGATATTTAGTCATGATATTTCAATAGGTTTAATCCTTATGCAAGATTTTGGCGATGAACTCTTATACAAAGTAGCCAGTGAGTCCCCACGCCTTGAATTACCACTGTATCGCTTAGCAATTGATGCACTTAGAAAATTACACCAATCACCCCCTCCCAAAGAAGTTAGTGATTACTTGGCGCCTGAAATGGCCAAAGCTTCAGCCACAGCACTTTCTTGGTATTGTGACGAAGTTCTTTCAAAGGAAATTGGGTTAGAAGTAGAAAGCAGCCTGAGGTCGCTGGACTGGTCCAATCCAGTTCTGGTTCTTCGGGACTATCATGCGCAAAATCTAGTTTATAGAGATGAACAAACTGGGATAGCTCAAATGGGGGTGCTAGACTTTCAAGATGCTCAGTTAGGCCACCCACTTTATGATGTGGCTTCACTGATCCATGACGCGCGGCGCAGCCTAGACCCCTCTGTAGTTGACCTTTTACTGAAAGAACTTACTAAAAATTATAATGGAAAGGATGACTTTGAATACGCCTTTGCAGCATTAAGTGCACAACGAAATCTCCGCATTTTAGGTGTATTTTCCCGTCTCTGTTTGCGAGATAGAAAACCAAACTACCTAAATCTAATTCCTCATGTCTGGAAAAACTTATGGAAAGACCTGAGCCACCCACTTCTTTCAGATGTTAGTGATGTCTGTGAAAACCTACCCGCCCCAAGTCCAAAGTTTTTAGAAGGACTAAGAAAAGATGCGTAACGCACCTGACGAACTAATGATTTTCGCTGCAGGTTTAGGCACACGAATGCAACCACTTACGGCTGACACCCCCAAACCTCTAATTAAGGTTGGGGGGCTCACTTTATTAGATCGCACGTTGGGCTTGGCCAATGAGGGTGGCATCAAAAACATTATCGTCAATACCCACTACTTAGGGGACGCCATTAAAAAAAACCTACAAAACACATCTGTCAAAGTTTTTCATGAGAAAGAACTTTTGGATACCGGTGGTGGCCTTAAAAATGCATCCTCTGCCTTTAAGGGCAGCACTATATTTACAAGTAACAGTGACGCTATCTGGTCTGGCGAAAATCCATTCTTGTTTTTAGCCAAACATTGGGACGACGGCTGCGATGCGTTGCTTTTATGTGCGAAAATAGACAACGTACATGGACGCAAAAAGCCTGGTGATTTTCATTTGTCTGAAAACGGGACAATTAGGCGTTCTGGGAACTGGGTTTATCTGGGTATACAAATTATAAGGCTTTCCCTAGTTGATGAAATAAATGAAAGTGTTTTTTCTCTTAACCTAATTTGGGACAATTTAATTGAACGCAAGAGACTGAAGGCCATCTCATATTCAGGTCAGTGGTGTGATATTGGGCGACCTGAAAATATAATTATTGGTGAACAGCTATTGGCACGTAAAATTGTTTAATGCTAAAGATACACCCCGTGTCTTTGGTACCCACTCCAATCAAAACTTTCCAGAGGCTTTGCTTGCAGGGCTAGCTAAAAAGCTAGCCGGGTATCCCCCAGAAAAGTGGGCCCAAGTCAGTATTTACGTCAATACGCGCCGAATGCAGCGTAGGCTGTCTCAGCTTTTCCTAGAAGGACCAGCCCGACTTTTGCCAACAATTCATTTGATAACAGACATCGCAAATGATCGCAGCCTAACAGATTTGCCAATGCCTGTTCCAACGCTCAAAAGACGACTGGAAATCACACAACTAATACGGGAATTACTGGGTCGTGTGGATGACTTGGCACCCCGCAGTGCTGTTTTTGATTTGGCCAACAGCCTCGCTGCCTTGATGGATGAAATGCAAGGGGAGGGCATTGAACCAAAAGCCTTACAGAATTTGGATATATCAGATGTATCAGGTCATTGGGAGCGAGCCCTACAATTTATCAATATAGTGCAAGGCTACTTCGAGGGTGGTGCAATTCCAGATACTGAGACCCGCCAGCGTGCCTGTGTCTTAGCCTTAGCCGAAGGTTGGAAAGCTTCTCCACCCAACCACCCCATAATTATGGCTGGTTCTACTGGCTCACGCGGCACAACCTTTCAACTGATGTTAGCTATTGCGGGACTTCCACAGGGAGCTATCGTTTTACCTGGGTTTGACTTCGACATGCCCTCCAATGTCTGGGATAAGCTTAGCGATCCTAACACCGGTGAAGACCACCCCCAGTTTAGGTTTTCACGCCTCCTCAACTCACTTGGAATGAAGGCTAGGCAGGTGGAGCCTTGGACTGGTGATGCTACGACATCGTCTGCACGAAACAAACTAATTTCACTAGCCATGCGACCCGCACCAGCCACGCACCACTGGCAAAAGGAGGGACCAAACCTCAAAAACCTAGGCGAAGCCACTAGTGGGATTACCTGGCTAGAAGCCCCTGATCAGCGGATTGAGGCCATGGCAATTTCTTTGAGGTTACGTAAGGCAGCAGAAACTGGAGAAATGGCAGCCGTAATCACTCCAGACCGAAACCTCACGCGCCGAATTTCATCAATACTTGCCGCGTGGAATATAACACCCGATGACAGCGCTGGTGTTCCTCTTAGCCTAACAGCATCAGGTCGGTTTTTGCTTCATATACTGGAGCTGGCTCAACCTCAGTTAACGCCCGAGGGTTTACTGATATTATTGAAGCATCCCCTTGCACATTCTGGCAGTGACCGCGGCCAACACCTACTCAACACACGTGAATTAGAAATATACCTTCGCCAAAAGGGTCCAGCGTTTTTATCACGACAATCCCTACTAGACTGGGCCAAAGGTAAAGATTTATATCTGATGTGGGTCAACTGGCTTATTAGCTGTGTCTTTTCACATTGGCCAACAGGATCCCAGCCAATGGAATCTTGGCTAGATCACCATTGCACTATTGCTAAACGACTTTCCGATGGACCGTTGAAGACGGAAGGAAAACTTTGGGATCAAGCTCCCGGCCGCGACACAAAAAAAACTATGGATGAGTTGTTACTTCATGGACCCGCTGCTGGTGACATAGACCTTCTTGACTACAGTTCAATTTTGCACGGTGTCTTAGGTACGAGCGAAACAAGAGATCAAAACATAACACATTCCAACATTTTAATCTGGGGTACGCTTGAGGCCCGAGTTCAAAGTGCTGACTTAGTAATTCTGGCAGGATTAAATGATGGGGCATGGCCCGAGCCACCCAAACCTGACCCTTGGCTAAACCGAAACTTGCGACTTCAAGCTGGATTACTGTTGCCAGAACGAAAGATTGGACTTTCAGCACATGACTTTCAACAAGCCATTGGAGCTAAGTCTGTATGGGTTGCCCGGGCGTTGCGCTCAGATGATGCAGAAACAGTTCCTTCGCGTTGGTTAAACCGGATAGAAAACCTTCTTAGTGGCCTGGACAAAAAAAGTGGTGGTAATTGTCTTCAAGAGATGAGGCAGCGGGGTGCTGACTGGCTTGAATTGGTGGAGCAGATCGAGGTCGCACCCAGCATAGACGCAACACCCCGGCCCTCTGTGGCACCACCAATCCACAGTAGACCCATCCAGTTGGCTATAACTGATATAAAACACCTCATTCGTGACCCCTATGCCATCTATGCAAAACACGTATTGAACCTAAAACGCCTAGATCCACTAAAAAAATCCCCAGACGCGCCTTTGCGGGGTACTGTTATTCACGACATTTTGGAGGCTTTCATTAAAGCTGGACCATGGAAGTCTGCTGAAAAAGCTAAGATTGCGTTGCTTGAGTTGTCTCAAAAAATGCTCAAAGATCTGGTGCCTTGGCCCACCGCCCGGCGAATGTGGCAAGCAAGGGTTGTGCGTTTTGCCGATTGGTTCACGGAAGGAGAAATTCTGCGACAAGCAGAATTACTGTCATCGCATACTGAAGTTTGGGGAAGAGCAACCGTAACTGACACAGGTTTTACATTGGTAGGAAAGGCTGACCGAGTGGATGTTCTTCATGACGGCACAGCTCGTATCTATGACTATAAAACTGGCCCACTTCCCAGCGTCGCTCAACAGTTCCACTTTGACAAACAACTCCTACTTGAAGCTGAGATATTACAACGAGGGGGTTTTGACGGCCTCAACGTACTGCAGGTTGCAGAAGCAACATACATCGGCGTTGGCAATGAACTTAAACTTGCCAAAGCAC
>CAJWTH010000128.1 GCA_913047725.1 uncultured Planktomarina sp. | reverse complement strand
TTGCTATTTTAGTGCAATATACATTGGTGGTAAGTACTCCAAATGTTTTAAATAACGCAGCAATGTCAAAACGGCCAAAGTGAAAAATTTTAAGTATTTTCTGGTCTTCTAAAACTTTACATAAATTGGGTGCTTTGACCTGACCTTGCGAAATTTGAACTAAATGCGCGTGTCCATCCCCGGCAGACAGCTGAATAACGCAAAGTCTATCCCGATTTGGGTTTAAGCCCATAGTTTCGCAATCTACTGCAATAACTGATCCCAGAATTAAATCGTCTGGCAGGTCACCTTGGTAAACTTTATTAGTCATGTCTTACCCTTTTGAGTTTTTGCAGTGTGCGTGCCCTCGCAGTGCTTTAGTGTCAACAATATGTTTTGATGATCCCTTGATATAAGCATTATACCGCTTTAATGCAAAACCTTCTAAAATTTATTTATTTTCAAATAAATAAATTGGATCTACGGTTCGAAAGAGGAACTCAATCATGCATGGTATAAAAAAAACGATTGTAAATAGTTGGAATGAGTGGGATCCACTCCGACATGTGATTGTTGGTCGAGCTGATAACTGCCATATTCCACCTGAGGAGCCTGCGCTGGAAGCAAAAGTTCCAGAAGATAGTGATATGCGTGGGCAGTGGGGCCGTAGGCCGCAAGAGACTATTGATCGGGCTAACGAACTTCTTAATAATTTTGCGGCACAGCTGAAAAAACTTGGGGTGCGTGTAGATCGCCCAACATCTATTGACCATTCACAATCGGTAATTACACCAGACTTTCAGACTGAAAGTCAGTTTGGATGTATGCCGCCGCGAGATGTGCTGCTAACGGTTGGGTCTGAAATCTTAGAAGCTACCATGTCCTACCGTTGCCGTTGGTTTGAGTATCTGAATTACCGTCCATTACTTCAAAAATATTGGGAAGAGGATCCCAATTTTCGTCATGAAGCCGCTCCAAAGCCCCGTTTAACTGACGCTGACTATCATCCTGATTACTTGTCAAAGAAAATTGGTGTTGAAAAACGTTTAAAATGGGCTGCTGAGAAATTTTTTGTTACAACGGAGGAAGAGCCATTATTTGACGCTGCAGATGTGTTGAGGTTTGGTAAGGATTTGGTCGTGCAGCATGGCTTTACGACAAATATGAAAGGAATTGATTGGCTGGCTAGACACTTTCCAGATCATCGGGTGCATGCTGTGAACTTTCCAGGCGACCCATACCCAATTCACATTGACGCCACTTTTACACCACTGAGACCAGGACTGATTCTGAATAACCCTCAGCGCCGCCTACCTGAATTGCAGCGAGAAATGTTTGAGAAAAATGGTTGGGAAATTGTTGATTCTGCGCAGCCGGCGCATAACGCACCGCCACCACTTTGTTATTCATCCACTTGGCTAAGCATGAATGTTTTAGTTTTAGATCCAAAAACTGTCTGTGTTGAGAAATCTGAGGTTTATCAAGCAGAGCAAATGGACAAACTAGGAATGGAGGTGGTTGAGGTTGATTTGCGGGACGCATATGCTTTTGGTGGTGGTCTCCATTGCTGCACAGCTGACGTTTACAGGGAAGGTGTTTGCGAAGACTATTTCCCAAATAAGTAACTCAAATCATTTTTTGCTTCAGCGGGGTTATCAAAACGTGTGGAATAGCATTATTTACCCAAACTATGCTTGTGCCAATAGGCTTTCCACTCGGGCGATTTTCTCATCTTTTTCGTAAAGATCAAAATAAACTGAATTCATGAGGTGTGGTGGACCAAAGAAAAACCTCTCATACAAGGCTTGCCGGCTACCAAAACCTGACACTGCAATGTCATGTGCCAATCGGTACAACCCCACCCGATCCCTGCTGTCCATGTTGGTTAGTTGAAAGTACTTTAAGATGTCGCCTTCCATCTCATTGCTAAAATCTGCCTCAGTCGGTGTTGCCATTAAGGATGAGGAGCCAAGGAGTTGTAAAATTTCTACCATCCGGGGGTACATTTTTGGAAATAGGTTGCGCGACGTGTCTAATGGACCTCGCAGGGGAATGAAGTTACCCCATTGGTCTTGATGTGATTGCTGTTCGGCTGAAAAAAGCAAGGCACGTACGGTCTCTGTCATCATCATAACTTCTGAAATCATGCCCTTTGTGGCTAGGTCATTGTCGCGACCGGTAGCTTTGGCGATTGCGCACATCATTCCCACCATAAACTCGGCCTTTGCCAGCTTTCCACAGGCAACTTGATGAGCCATGTGGACGATTGCGTTTGTAGTGTTAAATGCTTGGTTGCAGAGACCCGGTTCACCATACATGAAAATACGCTCCCAGGGTACAAATACATCCTCAAAAATTACAACTGCATCCATTTCTTCATAGCGAGATGATAGGGGCGCATCGAAGTGGGACTTCCCATGGTCATAGGAGTCTCGGCAGATTAATTTTAGTCCTGGAGTTGCTATCGGAATTGCAAATGCAAATGCAAATGGAATATTACTTGGATCAGCCCTTAAGACTGTGGAAGGAAATACCTCAATTTCATCTGCTAGTGGACCCAGAGTTGCGAGTAATCGAGCGCCCTTTACTACTATTCCCGCATCGGTCTCCTTTACCACATGCAAGGCAACTTCTTGGTCAAATTTACCGGTATTAAATTGTGAGTGGGACACTGAGGGATTAATCAACGTATGTGTAAGAACCTTATCATTAAGTCTGACCTCGTCGTAATAATTTACCATGTTTTTAGCAAAGTCAGCCTGCCCAACAGTCCCTTGTGCAAGAAAATCTGTGGCATGGGCAAAGGCCATCAAAGAAGCATTTTTGTAGTCAGGGGTGCGTCCAAACATACCATTTGACCATTTTGCCCATTCATAAAAGGCACGACCACGACTTAGTACATCTTCTTTTGATTTTGGCGCCATGTGAGATTTAGCACATCGGATCCCATTGGTATCTAGGAATGTCACGTCATCGCGATATGCATCTTCATGCTGGCGATCGAGAAAGCCAGCTAAGGAGGCTGCACCGCCACTAATTCCAGGCTCAATTGTTACGTCTTTTACGCGGGCGCCACGGGTCCAAATTTCACGATCGTCGCGCAAGCCGTGGAGATACTCAGTTCCCGTTCTAATTCCAGCGTTTTTCATGCTAAACCCTATTTCCTGATGCTATTTCTGAGGTTGTTTTGTACTCATTTAATTTTTCTAAAATACGGTTTAGTTCGCCCCACTCTTCAGGCGTGACTTTCTGCGTAAATGAGTCGTGTATCTGTTCTATTTTTGGTAACATTAATTCTTGAAGTTCACGGCCGGCCTGTGTGGGCACAATGTAGACCAGGCGTCGATCTTCAATGGATCGAAGGCGGCCAACGAAGCCTTTTTTTTCAAGCCTATCAAGAATTCCAACCAGTGATGGAGATGGAAGAAGTGTGATTTCTGCTATTTGCCTCGATGTGAGGTGCTTTTGTTCCCAAAGGGCTCGCATTACTCGCCATTGCTGGTCGGTAATTGCGTGCTCCTGAAATAAAGTACGATATACTGGCATAATCCCGTCAAGGGATCGGCTCAGTATCATTGGTAAGCTATCAAGAAATTTGGGCATTATACCATTCTTATATTAATCATTAACATATTAATAATAAAACAAAGCGCTCTGTGTCAACTAAAACACGTTGCTGGGTTGTTATTTGTTGAAGGACTGCGTTATTTCTTAAAATGAAAAGTGGAAGGAGTGGCAATGGCCCACCTTATAATTCAATACTCTGAAAACTTAGATAGTCAGGTTAACATGACCAATGTCTGCAGCGTGATGAGTGGCGTGATGCAGAAAACGGGGCTTTTCCCATTGGCGGGTATTAGGGTGCGGGCACACCCGGTGATGCACAGATCTATTGCCGATGAGCATCCTGAAAATGCGTTCTGTGATATGATTTTACGCATGGGTGAGGGGCGGACTGACCCACAAAAATCTAGAGTTGGAACTGACATTATGGCGGCAGCTGAAGCTGAATTCTCAGTGCAACTGACAAACCCATATTTCGCGCTTTCACTTGAAATAACTGTAATATCGAAATTACTCAGTTGGAAAAAGAATAGCATACATAACCGGCTTAAGCCCAATCAATAGGTGCACCTTTGCACAGGAGAAAATTATGAAATTTGCGACAATTAGCTACAATGGTGGCCAGCTTTACGGTGCTGTTACTGATGAGGGCGTTATAGCTTTGTCAGATAATTTTCCGCAATGGCAATCTTTAAAAGAGGTGATTGAGCATGGTGGCTTGCCGCTTCTGGAGGAGGCAACGGTAGGCAGAGATGTCAGTCACGCAAATGGTAGCTTCACCTTTGACATACCTGTATCAAATGGTGAAAAAATAATATGTGTTGGCGTGAACTTCCCAGATCGAAATGCAGAATATAATGATGGATCGCAGGCCCCAGCCAATATGTCTCTCTTTCCACGTTTTTCGCGGGGGTTTGTGGGACATGAGCAGGCGTTAGTCCGGCCACCTGAATCACATCAGCTCGACTATGAGGGCGAAATTGCAATTGTGATTGGCAAGAAGGGCCGCCGTATAGACCAAGCTGATGCTTATAATCACATCGCGGCGCTGACACTTTGTAATGAAGGCACAATTCGTGATTGGGTTCGACATGCTAAATTCAATGTAACCCAGGGAAAAAACTGGGACAAATCGGGTGCAATGGGTCCCTGGCTGGTCCCCTTTAAGAATGCGTCACAGCTTGATGATGTTTTATTAACAACACATGTGAACGGTGAATTGCGTCAAGAAGACCGAACCAGTCGGATGATGTTTTCTATCCGTCGTCAGATTGAGTATATCTCAACATTTACCACATTAGTGCCTGGTGACATTATTGTAACGGGCACCCCAACAGGGGCTGGTGCGCGCTTTGACCCGCCCAGATACCTTAAACCTGGCGACGTGGTGGAGGTTATGGCTGAGGGAATTGGTACTTTAAAAAATACAGTTAAGGATGAGACATGACACCGGTCCAAATTGCAAAGGCTGCTGAAAGCTTGCTTCAGGCAGAAAAAACACAAAATCAAATCAAACTACTGACTGCTGATTACCCAGACATGACAATGGATGATGCCTATGCGGTTCAAAAGGCCCTGGTTGAATTAAAGGTTGCGGGTGGTTGTAGGGTAACCGGTTGGAAAATTGGGTTAACCTCAAAGGCCATGCAGGATGCCCTTAAAATAGATATCCCAGATAGTGGTATCCTATTTGATGAAATGCATTTTGAAGACAA
>CAJWTH010000127.1 GCA_913047725.1 uncultured Planktomarina sp. | reverse complement strand
CTCGAAACAGGGTCAAAAGCGGGTAGCTTGGACGGCCCGTCTTGGAGGCATAAATCGAGGATAATATCAGTTCTATTTTAGACCAGTCCAAAACCGCTTCCGTGTCGTCAAGCGCATAAAGAGCGGGGTGTTCTAAATCACTGCTGGAGACAAAAAGTTCAGCTTGGGTTACGAAAGGTTTCTGCATGAAACGACGATACCAAATACTCGTGCTATTGGGGATCCTCTAGTTATGCTGAGGTCTCAGGTTAATAAAAAATAGGTAAATTGGTACGTATTCTGGTACGTTTTAAATTAATCTTCACGAAGACGCCTGCGTACGATTGAGAACAGCAATCAAATTTTGCTATTAGGGACTTCTATCAATTCCTTCTTTTGATCGTTGGGACTCGGACCATTCTGCTTCGTGAACGTAAATAAATTGGTCAAATTCTCTTGAAAGATTATTAAATACATTGAAGGCCTGAGAAGGGCTGAGATTTTCAACCAAACCGTTATTAATGTCGTCCTCATCCCACATCATGAGTTTAAGGTCTTGCGGCCTCATCGTCCAAGATGCAAATATTCTGCGATCAGTAGAACTTTCTTTTAATATTTGTACGTTGTCATGGCGCGCATCATTTTTTATCTTATTAAAAGTTTTTTCTACAGCGTTGGTGGGGCCCTCTAAAAGTTGCAAGTATAGATCTGCACTATAAATGAGCAGTCCCGTAACCTCGACACTTGGGTTATTTTTCCGCGAGCTTGACAAAATTTGCTCTACAGTTTTCTCTTCAAACCCTACGGGCCGAGAACTATAGATTATATGCTTGAGTTGGGTCGTCTCTTGTTGTGGCATTGTATTCGGCTCCAAACTGCTTGCTTGCAACCTTGCATACCATAAATCTGAAATTTGAATACTTTTTTTTAGTTATTGTTGACAATACGGGCCAGTCGCACCCAACGATTCAGTCGCTGAAAATATAATAAGACACGCCAAGCGCGCCGTATTAATCGCACTGTTTTTGATGATTAGTTCGTATGTGCAGGCTGAGTGGGGCAATCTGTGTGATCGTGATTGGTGGTAGATTACTGGAGCTGATGGATTTTTAACCTAAAAATTATATTAAAAGCAATTTTAAAATCTCAAACTGGCCTACTTTCATGACAGATAATAAAGCGAAAAAAGTCAAACTCCTGTGAAGATGTCATCCCTTAATATTTTTCTTTTTCCCTATTTCAGCTTCCGTATTCCCTGCCGTGAATGGTTCCGATCCATTAAGCAGTAGCACTGGTGAATTCGAAAGTTCATATACTGGAGGCGGATGCGAAGGCCTAACTGCCAAGCCAGATCCGTTGCGTACAGCGAAGAGCCCAACTGTCCCAACCCGGATGATCACATAGAGCCTCGTCGTTCTGCGCTTTTTCTGGCCAGATCGGTGCTGGGGGCATATTCAGACGGCAGACACCAATGTTTGTTCGACATCATAACCAGAGGACAAAAAAACCAAAGATACCGGCGGCCATTCAGGTGCGTGATGAACCTGCGTTGGTCTTGGCAGAACGCCACAGAACGACTGAGCAAGCTGTCTGGAAATGGCGCAAACGCGACGGTTTTAGGGATCACAGCCCCCCGTCTTCAGACCACCCGGACACCAGCGCAAGAGGTCGTGGCAGTTGCACTGCGCAAAACGTTACTGTGGTCACTGGACGGTTTATTGACCGTGGGGCGCGAGTTTCTGAACCCGACTATATCTCGTTCGGGTTTAGGTCTTTGTCTGCGTCGGCATGGTCTGGGACGTCTTTGTGATCTCAAGGCCAAGAATGACACCCATCAGCACAGTGGCTTGAAAACATCTGAGCCCAAATATATCCACATTGACGTAAAATTCCCGCCACACATAGCCAATGAAACGTCGCGAGAAATCTCATTGTGGCGATCGACAGGGCCAACCAACGGGTCTTCACTGCCACGTATCGCAACAAAACAGCCGCTAATGCCCAGCGCTTTCTAGGCGGCCTGAAACGGGCATGTCCAATCTGGATTTGCACCACTTTAACCGGTATGACAAGGCGTTCACCGACCGCCTTTTCGGCATACGCAGGCGCGCCTTAAAACGGCAGCAGGCTTTTGATACGCTTTGCTCAACTCTCGATATTGAACACCGACTGGCCCCATAAAGACCGCCGCAAACCAACGGCATGGTCGGGCGGTTCAACGGCCGCCTTGAGGGAGCGCAGCAAAGCCAGCATGTTCGATCAGGCGAAGGGCGGGAGACGACGCTGCACCGCTGTGCCTGGCTTTACAACCACCCGCTTGCACAATTAGCCTTTGGCAGCAAAACGCCCTTGCACGCCATGAAAAAATGGCACGAACGCAAACCGGAATTGTTAGCCAAACAGCTATATTAAATCACGGCATGTGACAAATGATTTCCAAAGAGCGGTTTACCAAGGCTTACAATTTACTTGCCCCTTTAAAGACCCCTGAGATTAAAGTCTGTAGACAAAACCTGATGGGGTTCACAGCCCAAAAATCTGGGGACTACGCTCACTAAAAATATTATGCAGCAGCCTTAGGACTATCACCCAAGCAACTTGGGGCATTAGAATATCAAGGTGAACTATTTATTCAGCTAGGAGACCTTGATAGTGCAGCGCAAAAATTTAGAAAATAAAGTTGATTTTTTGGCTATATTGCAAAAAGAAAAAATATAAACAAACGCGTTGAAAAAGCCAAAACCAACCAAAAAAGACTGCCATTTAATCCATACTCGACCCCTGCAACCACTTTCGTTGGTACCAAAAAAATGCTATAAAAAACACGCTTTCATCTAGGCTTTCGCGAATGAAGCGCGACAGGTGGACAGCGGTAATTTGACGCCGCGAGTATCTGGTTTGCCCTGAACATATTTATTGAGCCGCGGGCGTAGTCTGCTAACATCTCAGCCGAGTAACGTAAGAGGACACGCCATGTATTCAAAACAGCCTGAGACTAAATAGGGTTCACATATATGCGCGGCGCGTTATTCTGGGGTAAAGTCATTGGAGATTATCATGTCAGATACGTTTAAGTTTCATGACCTCGAGTCTGCCCCAGAGGCAAGTAAAGAGCTGTTGAGTAGACTTTTCGCTGAAACTGGTCGCAACGGGTTCTATGCGGTCTTGGCAGAGTCGCCAGAAACGCTGAAGGCTTATACTCAGCTACATAATTTATTTATGAATACAAGCTTTACTGATGAAGAGCGGACTGTGATTTGGCAAACAATCAATGTCGAACATGAATGTACCTTTTGTGTTCCTGCACATACGGCAATGGCAAAACATATGAAAATTGATGACAAAGTATCTAACGCCTTGCGGGATGAAACGCTGTTGCCCACTGCAAAGCTTGAAGCCTTACGCAGCTTTACATTGGAAGTTGTTCGCACGAGGGGGAATGCCTCAAAAGCTGCAATCTCTGATTTTCTTAAATCGGGCTATACGCTCCAGAATATTTTAGAAGTCGTATTGGGATTGTCTCAAAAAACAATAAGCAATTACATAAACCATCTTGCAAAGACGCCTATGGAGGAAAAATATAGTCAATTTTCTTGGACAAAACCTTAAAGACTTTAACTTATCAAAATCCGCAATTGCCCCCGACCGTTATCATATCTGGAGATTCCATGCGCGCCGCACTTATAGCACTGTTATTGATGTTTGGTTCGCAGGCGGGGGTCGGTTTCACAATCCGATCTGATCAGTTTTCAAAGCATTCTGTGTAGGCGGGCATTCATGGAGCTAGAAACAAAGCGGTTAATTATTAATCACTTTGATAAAAGTGATATTGAAGTATGGGCAGCAATTGAGAGTGATCCAAAGGTTCGAGAATTTGTGGATAATAAAGCGTTAACTTTTAAAGAAGCTAAAGCCTATGTCCTTGAAAATATCGAAAGCTATCGAATTAATGGCTATGGAAGATATGCGGTCAGAGAGAAATCTAATAATAATTTGGTCGGTATGTGCGGCTTTCTTAACGACGCGTTCGGATTAGATTTGGGTTATAGATACTCTCGGAACACTTGGGGACGTGGTATTGGAACAGAAGCGGCAAAAGCCGTAGTAGAGTATGGCTTAAACGAGTTGGGTCTACTTTCAATTGTTGGCGGTGTGTTACCTGAAAATATAGCCTCTGAAAAAATATTGATTAAACTTGGGTTTATATTTGAAGAAGAAACATACTTCATGGGGAGGTTGTTCAAAAAATACATTCTTACCAGTTAAAACCCCCACAACACCTCTCGCCATAACGGCAAAATGATATGATGAATGTGCTTCCATCAGGCTTTCGCGGACGGAAACGCGACGGGCGGGCAGCATACAATTCGGCGCTGCCCGCTTTGCGTTTTTAGATTGGCGAAAGGGTATCAAATTTAAATCTGAGAGCGCCGCTGCTTACCATTTAAAGTCGTAAATACTGTGCGTCGCATCAATTTGAAATGTGGTTTGAAAAGTTGGAAAGGCTTCTGCACCGTTGTATTTACCGGTACCGCTAGTCAAATTTCCTTTTCCAATGCCAGTGGTGGGATCAATCGCCGCAATCCAAACCGAGGCATCTCCATCTGGGTCGACTGATTCACAAATGCCATTAATCGATGAAGGGGCTTGCTGTCCTGCAGCCATCACCATAGTGAAATGACAAGTTGCCATGGTTGCGGTGGGCCAGCCCTGAGGTGCATTTTGATAATGCCAAAAATCTTCCGCAACCATATGGACAATTGAACCAGATTTTCCTTCCATGGTTGTCGAAGAAACAGTGCTCGAAAAGCCTTGGCCATTTCCATTGTGACCATCAGCAACGGCAAGTGACCCTGAAGTTGCTAGAATTGCCGCAGTTAGTATACCGGTAAGTTGTTTTTTCATTTGTATCTCCAAAACTACAATATGCGTTTTGTTACCACCTAGTATTAAAAAATCAAGCTCCCATTTGCACATTTGGTAAATTTGAGAGGCGTACAAACGATTGAAAATTTCCAAAATCGCTTAGAGCCACCTCTTTCATCATGCTGGCCTAATCAACTCATCAATCAGTCGCTGGATATTCGGTATCGTGACAAAAACTGGCAAACCCAATTCAGCCACCAGTCTCTCGCAGCAAATTAAGTCTGCGTTGGCAGAGGTCAGACAGGTTTTTTCAGCCCAAACTCTGCACCATTGTCATCGTGGAATTAGCACGGTCGCGCCCAATGTCTTGCCTGACTCAATGGCTTCATGAGCTTTAACGGCATCTTTGAGCGCAT
>CAJWTH010000126.1 GCA_913047725.1 uncultured Planktomarina sp. | reverse complement strand
GGACAGGTATAATTCGACCTAGCATGTGCTCAGGGGCAACGGCATGCACGGCATGCATATATTCAGATTTGCCTATTAGCTGACCATCACTTCGACCTTTTTTTTCAAATAAAACACTTACCTCCCGACCAACCATTGAGGCTTGCACAGCATGTTGTTGGCTAGTGAGTAAAGTTTGAAGTTCCTGCAACCTCTCATTCGCTAGTATCGGGTCAATTCCAACCTTTTCTGCAGCTGGCGTACCAGGGCGCGCAGAATATTTAAACGAATAGGCCTGGCCATACCCGACCCGACGTACAAGGTCTAAAGTATCAGAAAAATCTTCATCAGTTTCACCAGGAAACCCAACAATAAAATCACCCGAAAGTAAGAGATCCGGACGCGCATCCCGAATGCTGTCTACAACAGAAAAATAACTCTCCCGCGTGTGCTTCCTGTTCATCATTTTAAGAATTCTGTTGCTGCCTGATTGTACTGGCAAGTGCAGATAAGGCATCAATTTTTTGCATTTACCATGCGCATCAATCAATGCAGCATCCATGTCATTGGGATGGCTAGTTGTGAAACGGATACGTTCCAAATCTTCGATTTCAGATAACTGCCAAATCAAACCCGATAAGCCATTTCTATGTCCGTTATAAGCATTTACATTCTGTCCTAAAAGGGTGATCTCACGCACTCCCCTGTCAACCAGGTCACAAGCCTCAGAAAAGACCATGTCAGCGGGACGGCTAACTTCAGAACCTCTCGTGTAAGGCACCACACAAAAGGCACAAAATTTATCGCAACCCTCCTGTACTGTCAAAAAAGCAGTGGGCCCACGCTTAGCTTTAGATCGTTCTGCCAGATGGTTAAATTTATCTTCTTCAGGGAAATCAGTGTCCAAAGCTCTTGCTCCAGTTTGAATCCGTGCCTCCATTTGGGGAAGTTTGTGATAAGATTGCGGACCCACAACCAAATCCACCATGGGTTGGCGGCGAATAATTTCGGCACCCTCAGCCTGAGCAACACAGCCTGCCACGGCAATCTTTAAATTGGGATTAGCACTTTTAATGCCTTTGAATTTTCCTAGTTCTGAGTAAATTTTATCAGCAGCTTTTTCACGGATATGACACGTATTTAGCAAAATCATGTCAGCATTTTCTGCTTTATCTGTCTGAACGTAACCCTGACCCTCAAGCGTCTCTACCATTCGTTCGCTGTCGTAAACATTCATCTGACATCCATAAGTTTTTATGAATAGCTTTTTATCCTCAGCCACTGGGATATCCTCTTTGTGAAACGCTCAATCTTGGGGTGATAACCCGTGTGACAATTTCTTGCAATGCGTTCAACTTTACATGCCCATACAAACTCAGGTTGAGTTTATTTATTTTTAATGCATTCACCCACTCTACTGTATGCTGAGAAAGGATTTAAGAATTTTTATTGGGGCGTGGGACATAATCAGTTGTCTAATCAGTGGATTTCCGTCTCAAACGGATCACGACATCCACTTTTGAAATTTCAGCACCTGCTGGAACCTCTGGTAAAGATGCAATCTTTAACTCTTCAGACGGAGCATCGACTAAGTCAGCGGAATCTTCCCAATAAAAGTGAGGATGATCCGAAACATTTGTATCAAAGTAGCTTTTGGAGCCGTCCACGGTAATTTCACGTACTAGGCCGGCAGAGCAGAACGCCCGGAGGGTGTTATAAACAGTAGCAAGTGACACTTTATCGCCGCGTTTATTACTTACAGAAAATAGACTTTCCGCCGTTACATGCCTGTTTTGACCATCTCCAATTAGCCGTTCCGCAATGATAACACGTTGGCGTGTCGGGCGTAGTCCGCCTTTGGAGAGCCACTGGATCGCAGTCGGACTTACGTCGAGAAAATTTTTTGCCATTTCCATGACCTTAATATGAACCTTTATAGCCATTTTTCAATGGCAAATCGTTTAAACTTACGCCATGTTCAATTGGACAGTTGCAATATGCCACCTTTGCTTCAACATTTAGTATGTATATACAGATTGGAAACCACATGTTTCGAATTGTAGGAGCGTAGTATGCCATCGGACTTCCCCACCTCATTTGACAAAGAAGGCCTCTTGAAATGCGCAAGTGGTAACCTCTTTGGACCAGGCAACGCACAACTGCCTGAGCCACCAATGCTGATGATGGATCGTGTCACAGAAATAAGTGATGATGGTGGTCTGCACGGAAAAGGCCATGTAATCGCTGAATTAGATATTGTGCCTGAACTTTGGTTTTTTAAATGCCATTTTCCGGGAGATCCAGTAATGCCTGGGTGTTTAGGGCTGGATGCACTTTGGCAATTAACAGGCTTTAACCTTGGCTGGCGCGGTATGCCAGGGCGAGGGCGAGCTCTCGGGGTCGGCGAAGTAAAATTTGTAGATATGGTCACCCCCGACGTTAAAATGGTTACCTACCACGTTGACTTCACACGTGTTATTGATCGAAAATTAAAGCTAGGGATGTCTGATGGACGCTTACTAGCCGACGGAAAAGAAATTTATACAACTACCAACATGAAAGTTGGGTTATTCTCTGACTAATTAAGGGGGCCAGATGCGCCGCGTAGTAATCACAGGTTTGGGTGTAATTTCACCTATTGGTAATAATATTGACGAAGTAACGGACGCGCTCAAGATTGGCCGCTCAGGAATTGCGTTTGAGCCAGAATATGCTGAAAACGGCTTTAGATCACGAGTTGCAGGCATTCCAGACATAAACCCAGCCGACCATATAGACAAACGTCACATGCGATTTATGGGTGTTGGAGGGGGATACAACTACCTCGCAATGGAACAGGCTATAGCCGATTCAGGTTTGGAACCAAACGAAGTATCAAACGAGCGCACTGGCCTTATAATGGGTTCCGGCGGTCCATCTACTTCCAACTTTTACAAAGCTTTTGACGTTGTCAAAAATAAGGGCGGTCCCAAACGGATGGGCCCATTCATGGTGACCCGCTGCATGAGTTCAGCACACTCCGCAACACTAGCCACGCCCTTCAAAATAAAAGGTTTAAATTATTCAATCACTTCCGCCTGTGCTACTTCTGCGCATTGTATAGGTAATGCAATGGAACAAATTCAGATGGGAAAGCAGGATGTTGTGTTTGCTGGTGGTGGCGAAGAGGTAAGCTGGTCACTCTCATGTCTGTTCGACGCTATGAATGCAATGTCATCAAAATACAATGACTTTCCCGAGACAGCATCTCGACCATATGATGCGGATCGAGACGGGTTTGTAATCGCAGGCGGCGGTGGGGTTTTGGTCCTAGAAGAACTGGAACACGCCAAGGCTCGTGGAGCTAAAATTCATGCCGAACTGACTGGTTATGGAGCTACGTCAGACGGTGCAGATATGGTGGCACCATCCGGCGAAGGCGGTGAACGTTCAATGAGACAGGCCATTGCAATGCTGGACCAAGATCGGAAAATTAACTACATAAACGCGCACGGAACCTCCACGCCAGCAGGTGACGTGACCGAAGTAGAGGCAATCCGCAATATCTTTGGCCGTGGTGAGACCCCGCCAATATCCTCAACAAAATCTTTAACAGGACACTCTTTGGGTGCGACATCCGTACATGAAGCTATTTATTCACTATCAATGATGAAAAATAGTTTCATTTCAGCCTCAGCTAACGTGCAAAATCTAGACCCTGCGCTTGATGCCGGAGAAATTATAATTCAACGGCAAGATGGCGTTGAGCTGGACACCATACTATCTAATAGCTTTGGGTTTGGCGGAACTAATGCAACATTAATTATGAGTAAATTTAACGGATAAAAAAATGGCTGAACTTCTCAAAGGCAAACGCGGTCTGATTACAGGGATTGCAAACAATCGTTCAATAGCTTGGGGCATCGCGGAGGCAATGAAAGCCGAAGGCGCTGAGTTAGCATTTGGCGTTCAGATGGATGTCTTTGGCGAGAAGGTAAAACCCTTAGCCACCGAATTGGGCGTGGATCTCGTCCTAGATTATAACGTTCAAAATGAAAATAGCACCCAGGCGGCCTTTGATAAATTATCGGAACAGTGGGGTAGTATCGATTTTGCTGTTCATGCCATCGCCTATTCTGACAAGAACGAGCTGACTGGCCGCTTTATCGACACCAGCCGTGAAAACTTTAAAAATTCACTAGAGATTTCAGCCTATTCTTTCATCGATATGGCAAAAAAAGCCGAGCCTTTGATGAAGGAGGGTGGAACTTTGATCACCCTAACCTATCAAGGTAGTAGAAAAGCCACGCCTTGGTATAATGTAATGGGCGTTGCCAAAGCCGCTTTGGAATCTGCAGTAGTCTACCTTGCCAATGATTTAGGTCCGCAGAAAATTCGGGTGAACGCAATTTCGCCAGGACCGATGAAAACTCTATCTGGCGCAGCTATTGGTGGTGCACGGAAGACATTTCGGTTTACTGAGGCCAACGCACCGCTGCGGGCTAATGCGACCAAAGCGTCAATTGGCGGTACAGCAGTGTATCTCGCTTCAGATTATGGCGAATGCACAACCGGGGAAACCATCATGGTAGATGGTGGCCTGCATATTCTTGGCCTACCACAGCCTGAAAACTTTTAAACTTGGAGCAAATAGTCGCCAAAGTCTTAGTTTTGTATCTTTAGATGCAGGGAAAATTGGCTAGGGCCTGCGAAATCATCTCTGCATCAACATTGCCACCAGAGGCGATGCAAATCACGTCCTCGCCAGATATCTGATCACTATAATAAAGAGCGGCGGCCAATGCGATGGCTCCACCGGGTTCTAACACCACTTTAAACCTAGTGAAGGCGACGGACATGGCGCGAAGACAGTCTTGATCTGACACCACTATACCTGCGCCACAAAGACGTTTCATGATTGGAAACGTTAAATCCCCCGGGGTTGGCGTGACAATCGCATCACAAATGCTGCCCCCAAGCCGAGAGTTAGTCTGTGGGACACCTTTTGCAAGAGACCGGATAACATCATCAAAATCTACAGGTTCGACTGGACGCACCCGCATGTCAGGTGCATCCGCCTCGAGTGCCAATGCAATGCCAGATGTCAGCCCACCACCACCACAGCACACCAAAACATCAGCTGCTTTGATCCCTGCCGCGGTGGCCTGCTCCGCAATCTCTAAACCACAGGTGCCTTGGCCAGCGATCACTTCTGGTTCATCATAGGGCTTGATCAAGGTCAAACCACGGGCCTGAGATATGCGTTGCCCAATCTCTTCGCGATCCTCAGTGTCGCGGTCATACAA